>NZ_BAAFZH010000064.1:0-79028 GCF_054684315.1 Scytonema sp. NUACC21
GAAAGTGCCATTGACCCAATTAAAGAGGTTCTTGCCCTGAGAGAAAAGTTTCGCTCCTTAGGCTTAGAATTTACCATTCATGCCGATGCGGCTTGGGGCGGTTATCATGCCTCTGTGATTCGAGAAGACTTTGATATGCCAAAGCCAAATGCTTTCATGGCACCTCCTCCAGCCATGCCATTAAGTCAATACGTGACCGAACAATTCAATGTCCTTGGTCATGCTGATTCTATTACGGTAGATCCGCACAAATCAGGTTACATTCCATACCCTGCAGGGGCGCTTTGCTATCAAAATTCAGCAATGCGCGATCTGGTAACTTTTAGTGCTCCAGTAGTTTTCCACGGCGACGCAGAGCCAACCGTTGGCATTTATGGCGTAGAAGGATCGAAACCTGGAGCGGCGGCGGCGGCAGTATACCTAAGTCATAGGGTGATTCGACCCTCCAAGAGTGGCTATGGAAAAATCATTGGTGCGGCTTTATTTAGCTGTAAAAAACTTTATGCACGTCTTTTGTGTATGGCGCGTCCTGACGATCCTTTCATTGTCGTTCCCGTTCCGCAACTACCAGCTGAAAAAAATGCTCTTTCCGATATCGACCAACAAATTCAATTCATTCGCGATAGAATTGTTGGCAAAACTAATGATGAAATCATTGCAGACCGTGAGGCAATAGCGTTGCTAAGAGAACTCGGACCAGACGAAAACATCTTGGCTTATGCTTTTAACTTTAAAACTCCATCGGGGATAGTTAATACAGATTTAGCTCTGACAAATCGTCTTAATCAAGCTATTTATAACAGATTAAGCATCAATCCTGGAGAGGATATTTACGGTTATGACTTAATAGTCAGCACCACAGATTTGCACGGCGATCAATACGGAAAGGTTTTCATCGAAAACTACAAACACCGTTTGGGAGTTTCTAGTTCAGCAGGTTCCTTGATTACAGTCTTGCGCTCTGTGGTGATGGACCCGTGGATTACCGAAACGGCTGAGGGGTCATTCCTTGATGTGCTGGAGCAAGAGTTTCGCAAAGCAGTTTACGCAGCTCTTGAAGAAATTTCACCAATCCAAACGAGGGGGTACTAACCGATGCCTGGTCGAAGATTTGCGCTTTATTTTTCTTGGAATCGACCCAAGGAAATAGGCGCTGAGTTGGGTAAGTTAGAAAATCGATATTCAACGCTGTTTGAATTTCGTCGTGCTATTTGGCCTTTGTACGAATGGGCAAGCAATCCGGCTAATTACAATCAAGGCATTTCTGGCTTCTTAGATCATGTCGTTTTGTTTGACTTTCAACACTTTAGTGATGTTGTTGCTGAGGCGACAGGAAACCCTGTCAGTTTAATTCAAAGAGGAGGAGATGCGCCTCCCGTACAAGAACTTGATGAAGATTTTCTCAAAAACATTGATACCCTGATTGTAGTAAGTTTGGATCACTTTGAGACTGGACAAAAAGCTACTCAGGGCGAAATCGAAGCAATTCGACATTTTTTAGAACGCGAAGAAGCCTGCTTGTTGATTTCTGCCCAACACGATGTAGGTGCGAGTGAAGATTTAGCAGCCCGTGAAGTGGAGTTTCAGCATCACGGCGATCGCCTCGTTCCTTCTCAGCAGCGCATCGGTGGATTTGCCAGATCGCTTTTAGCAGGACTTGGGTTCGATATCAAAAATCATTTTGGACTCAATCCTGCTAAATGTCCCAAAGACAATTCTCCTGCACCTTTACGCATATTTTCCGACTTGGATGAACTCAAGATTCTTCAAGGAGTGAATACTTTTAATCTACATCCTCATCTTCCCCACTATTACGTACCTGATTGCCTTTCTAAATCTGTTTGTATTCTCGCCAAACAACTCATTAATCCCCAAGCACCCAGACATCCATTTACTGATGCGGGAAATGTTGATTTTAATGCATTGTTATGGATTTTCCCACATGGAATTCAAGCGGGCAATTTATTTGTCTGCGACGCAACTCTTTGGAGTTCAGCTTTTGGTGGAGTTAAAAGTCTAGAAGTCTTTTGGCGAAATTTAGCTCACCTCAAGTGAGCGACTATAGAGATTTTCTTCTGAATGCAATACGCGGTAGAGACGTACAGCCGTGCCTTTACAACTAGAAACGGGAGCAAATCAGTAGGAAAGCACAAATAAACAGAAGAATGTAAAGAAAAATTAACGTGCTGAATGCATTGGAGTGCAAAACCTGACCAAATAATTCGTAATTCGTAATGAAAAATTCATGAATTACGCATGACGAATTGGAGCGAAGCGACTTGACTTTTCATGACGAATTCACGTCAGCCGCAATTGTGACTTCAAGGAATTGGTTGCAGCTATCAACGAGTGTAACTATGCCCGGTTGTCCGTTAATCTCTATAATGTTAGCAACTGCTTTAAAAAGTCATTTGCCGTCAGGGTTCTCTAGTAAGAAAGAAGCTAAAGACGGTTGGCAATGCCTGCAGGCATGGTTGAAGCAGCATGACGTGTAACTCTGTTCTCATCAGTCATTTCACCAATATGAAAGAAAAAAGCCATTTTTCTGAAGAAGCAGAGGTTTTCGTCTTTCCCACTTCTTTCGCCCAGCAGCGATTGTGGTTTCTCGACCGATTAGCACCGGGCAATCCCTTTTACAATGTTTCAACAGCACTTCGCCTGACAGGTTCCCTCAACTTAGGGGCACTAAAGCAGGCATTCAACGAAATTGTCACCCGCCACGAAACGTTACGCACCGTATTTGTGATGGTGGACGGTCAACCAGTGCAAGCTATTGTACCCTCCTTAACGATACCTCTTCCCGTCATAAACCTATGCAATTTCCCAGTTACAGAGCGTGAGATACAAGGGCGACAAATCGCACTCGCAGAAGCTCAACGTCCTTTCAATCTAAGCGTCGGACCATTGCTGCGAGTGTTGCTGCTAAAACTGGGTGAAGCAGAATATGTGCTGCTGCTAAATCTACATCATATCGTTGCTGATGGCTGGTCAATTGGAGTGCTCATTAGAGAACTGGGGGTCTTATACAAAGCTTTTGTAGAAAACAAGCCATCACCCCTGCCGGAACTACCCATTCAGTATGCAGATTTCGCGGAATGGCAGCGCGAGTGGCTGCAAGGGGTTGGGGAAACCAATAATTCGCCCCTTCAAACCCAATTAGCTTACTGGCAAAAGCAGTTAGATGGGATTTCCGTGCTGAATCTCCCTACTGACCGACTCAGACCGGCAGTTCCAAGCTACAGGGGCGGGAAACAATTTCTAGAACTACCCCACTCTTTAACTCAGGCACTGGAGACACTCAGCTACTCTGAAGGCGTTACTTTGTTCATGACTTTGCTGGCGGCGTTTCAGACGTTGCTCTATCGCTACACCCAGCAAGAGAACATTGCAATAGGTTCACCCATTGCCAATCGCAACCGCAGCGAAATAGAAGGGTTAATTGGTTTTTTTGTCAATAGTTTGGTGCTGCGTACTGATTTATCAGGTAACCCGACGTTTCGAGAATTGTTGCATCGAGTGCGAGAGGTCACTTTGGGAGCTTATGCCCATCAGGATTTACCTTTTGAAAAGCTGGTAGAGGAACTGCACTGCGATCGGGATTTAAGCCGCCATCCCCTGTTCCAGGTCGTATTTAGTCTCCAAAACACTCCCATTCCAGCGCTAGAGTTACCAGGGTTAATGCTTTCGCTATTCGAGTTCGACAGCAAAACTGCAAAGCTGGATTTGGAGTTCCACCTGTGGCAAGAATTAGAAACTCTCAAAGGACAAGTGGTGTACAGTACTGATTTATTTGATGACGCCACCATTACCCGGTTGTTGGGACATTTCCAAACCCTACTAGAAAGTATTGTTGCCTATCCAGAACAACGCCTTTCCAACTTGCCAATCTTAACGGAGGCAGAACAATCTCAACTACTTATCGAGTTCAATCAGAATCTATCTAAAAAACTAACTGGAGATAGATGCGAACCCAGCCAAATAGGAACAATTACAAGCCGCCTCCATCTGGATGCATCTGGGGTTGAAAATTCACAATCTAAAATCCAGCAGTGTTTTCATCAGTTATTTGAAGCGCAAGCAGAGCAAACTCCCAATGCCATAGCAGTGGTTTTTGAAGACAAGCAGTTAACCTACCGCGAACTCAATATCCAAGCTAACCAACTTGCACATCACCTACAAGAATTGGGGGTTATTCCGGAGGTTTTAGTTGGTATCTGCATGGAACGATCGCTCTCAATGATAGTTGGCTTATTGGGCATCCTTAAGGCGGGTGGTGCATACTTGCCTTTAGATCCGAGCTATCCTCAAGAGCGTCTTTACTTTATGATGAACGATGCGGGAGTGTCTGTTCTGCTCGCTCATTCTTCTTTGGTTCGCGGCAGTTACCTCAAATCGGGAAACCAGCCTCTTCTTTTTCAGGGGTTATCTGTGGTTTGTATAGATGAAGATTGGGCAACTATTACACGGTGTAGCAGGGAAAATCCTAGGAGCAGTGTTAGCTCTGACAATCTAGCATACGTTATTTACACCTCTGGTTCGACAGGACAGCCTAAAGGTGTTGCGATCGCTCACAGAGGATTGTCCAATTTGGCAAAAGCTCAAATAGAGGTTTTCAACTTACAACCGAGCCATCTCATTCTGCAATTTGCGTCATTGAGTTTTGACGCCTCAGTTTTTGAAATTGTCATGGCATTGGGAACAGGAGCCACTCTTTATTTAGCAAAGAAAGAATCCCTCCTACCAGGACAGGCTTTGCTCCAACTCTTGCGCGAAAAAGCCATAACTCACGTCACCCTTCCACCTGCAGTGTTGGCAGTCCTACCCACAGAATCACTTCCCCCATTGCAAACTATTATTTGTGCAGGAGAACCCTGTTCCCAAGACATTGTAAAACCTTGGTGGAGTTCCGGGCGGAAATTTTTTAACGCTTACGGACCCACTGAAGCAACTGTTTGGTCAACCGTTGCAGAGATTAGTTCTATCAGTGAAAAACCACCCATTGGTTGCCCGATTGCTAACACTCAAATCTATATATTAGATAAACATTTACAACCTGTACCAATCGGAATTCCAGGCGAGATATACATTAGTGGCGATGGACTGGCGCGGGGCTACCTCAACCGTCCCGAATTAACTGCCGAACAGTTTATTCCCAATCCTTTTACTAATAAAAAGGGAGCACGGCTTTACAAGACAGGTGACTTGGCTCGCTATTTACCAGATGGCAATATTGAATTTTTAGGTCGCATTGACAATCAAATTAAAATGCGCGGATTCCGCATTGAGTTGTCAGAAATTGAAACGTTGTTGAATCAGCATCAAAGCGTGCAAAAAGCAGTCGTCATTGCTAAAGAGAACCCATTGGGTCATAACTACTTGGTAGCTTATTTTGTTCCCATCTCCCAGCAGCTACCGACAACTATGGAACTCCGTGAATTCTTAAAAGCAAAATTGCCAGAATACATGGTGCCAAATGCCTTTGTCTTGCTAGATTCTCTACCCCTAACACCTCATGGCAAAGTGGATCGCTATACCCTCGCTTTCAATACTCCAATCAGCCATTCAATAGATAAAACCTTTATCCCTCCTCGTACTCCCATCGAATTAAAATTGGCAACAATTTGGACTAAAGTTTTTAACACTGAGTCTGTAGGGATTCACGAAAATTTCTTTGACTTGGGAGGAAATTCCCTGCTAGCCGTCAGCCTTTTGGAGAGAATCAACAAGCAATTTGAGCGGAACTTGCCATTGTCTACCCTATTTTTAAATCCAACAATTGAAAGTTTAGCAACTTGTTTAAGCCCCGAAACCGATTCTCTGCCTTGGTCTCCCTTAGTTGCTATTCAGCCTGCTGGTTCAAATCCACCCTTTTTCTGCGTTCATCCAATCTTTGGTGTTATCTTTCCTTACTACGAATTAGCCCATCATTTGGGAAAAAACCAACCATTTTACGGGCTACAGCCCATTGGCATTGATGGCGAAAGTTCTCCCCTCACTCGCATTGAGGATATGGCTGCTTACTACATTGAAGCATTGCGTAGAGTGCAGCCGAAAGGACCCTATTGTTTAGGAGGTTGGTCTTTTGGAGGTTGGATTGCTTTTGAAATGGCTCAACAACTCCAAAGGTCTGGGGAAGAAGTGGCTTTACTGGCTGTACTGGATACCTCAGCACCCATTAAGGGCAAATTACCTTCTTTTGGCAATAGTTTCAAGTTTTTTCTCACCACGGCAGTACGATATATCTGGCCCTTTTTATTCGATTACTTTTTTCTAATTGCCGACTTTAGCAAGAACCGACTTAACAGTTTAACTTCTCGATTTCCTTTCTTTCATAAGTTTATGCGATGGCTGGAAACCAAGCTGTTCTCACACATTATCCTAAAAGAGAGCACTGCAGCCAACCTCATATCAGACGAGTCTAAGTTACGCATTTTAAGGGAGTTCGCAATTCGCCCCATGCTTCGGGTTTTCTACGCCAATAGCCAAGCCGTTCTCAATTACGTTCCCCAAGCCTACCCCAAACCCATAACTCTTTTCAAAACAGGTCAGAATTCAAGCATTGGCGGGGGAGATGCAAGCATGGGTTGGGATGAGCTAGCTGTTGGAGGAACGGAAATTCACACCATCCCTGGCAATCACCTAACCATGTTGAAACCACCCCATATCCAGTTTTTAGCCGCGCAGTTAAGAGCTTGTATTGAAAAACACCATTCTTAAACAAGGATAGATATGTCTTCTGAAGAGGTTTTCGTCTTTCCAGCATCTTTTGCCCAACAGCGGTTGTGGTTCCTTGACCAATTACTCCCTGGTAATGTTATTTACAATGTACCAACAGTTATACGGTTGACAGGTTCGCTGAACTTATGGGCACTAGAGCAGACCTTTAACGAAATTGTGCATCGCCACGAAACCTTACGCACCACGTTTAAGATGTTGGATGGGCAACCCCTACAGGTGATTGCACCCAGCTTCACAAAACCTCTTTCCGTATTAGACCTCCGGGAATTGCCACCAGGTGAACGGGAGGCTGAAGCAAAGCACATTATCGCTACAGAGATAGAACGTCCTTTTGATTTGTCCAAGGGATCTTTGCTGCGAGTGATGGTGCTTGAGCTTTCCGAAACAGAACATATTCTATTACTGAATATGCACCACATTATCTGCGATGATTGGTCTATTGGGGTGTTGATTCGGGAACTGGGAACACTGTACGCAGCTTTTGCAAATAAAGACATCACAGACAAGATTTCTACGCCCCTACCGGAACTTCCTCTTCAATACGCCGACTTTGCCCATTGGCAGCGCGAGTGGCTGCAAGGAGTAGGAGTAAACGGCTGTTCGCCCCTCCAAACCCAGTTAGCTTATTGGCGACAGCAATTAAAGGACGTGCCAATGCTGCATCTGCCCACTGACAAACCCCGACCTGCTATACAAAGCTATCAAGGAGCAATAGAATTTCTAGAGTTACCAAAAAAGCTAACTGACCCACTCCAAGCACTGTCGCAGCAAGAAGGGGCGACTTTATTTATGGTCTTGCTGGCAGTATTTCAAACCTTGCTCTACCGCTACACCTATCAGGAAGATATTGCAGTAGGTTCGCCAATTGCTAACCGGAACCGCAGTGAAATTGAAGGGCTTATTGGTTTTTTTGTCAATAGTTTGGTCATGCGTACTAATTTCAGTGGAAACCCGACTTTTCGAGAACTACTAAGCAGAGTACGGGAGGTTACATTAGGAGCATATAGCTATCAAGATTTGCCTTATGAAAAGCTTGTTGAAGAACTGCAGCCAGAGCGAAATTTGGGTTACCATCCGCTATTTCAAGTGGGTTGAGGAACGAAACCCAACATTTAAAGTATGAAGATTTTGTGTAGATTGGGTTAAGTATTAAGAAAGTGGGCAATCCCCAGCCTACATAAATGTCAAATTTATAGGGGTAACAGCTTACTTTCTTCTCATAGAAACAATTGCTTGAAGCTCTTGCAAATGTTCTGCACTCACAAGCCCTTCATCTTCTGGAGAAGATGCTTGTTGTTCGCCCAAAGTGTCTACTTCTTTTGCAATAATTGATAATGCTTGCCCTTGACCCATAGAAGTTTTTAACAATTCAAACCTTGTAGGTTCATCAAGACGACATAACAGCTGTGAAATGAGGCGATGAATTCGCACCTCATTTCCAAAATCAAAGATAGTGTTAGGTTGGTCTTCCGGACATAACAGTTGTTCGCCGACATCAAATAAAGCTTCTACAATAACAGAAATACAATGAGTGGGAATGACTTTCTCGGCATAATTTTCAAGTCGTTCTAGAAATTCTCTGACTAAAGTTGTACCATCGTAACGCTTTTGCCGAGTCAGTTCTATAAGTTTTTCTCCAAAAAATTTCGCATGACAAGCCGAAGAAAGGACAGCTTTTATCTGAGTATTAGACAGATCGGCTTCTAAGAAATTTAAACGAAAGTAAATAGGGAATATTTCCTGGCAGCAAACACGTAATTGCTTTTGAAAATCAACAATTTGCTTTTCAATAGATTTGCTATTACCCCAAATCATTTCCAACTTAGGGAAAAGGTACATTAGCAACTTTTGGACTGGCTGCTTGTCCTCATCTGGTAACTGAGCCATCCAAAAATTATGAAAATTTTTCAGTTCTTCTAAAGAATAATTTCGTTCTTCTAAAAAAGCATTCTTGTTTTGCCAAATGGTATCATATGCTATTGGGCAAAATACGCGGAGTGATTCTAGAGCGATAAAATCAACTGGATTGACTTCACATTCTACGGCTGGATAGGTCACTGTTAATCTATCGATCAGACGAACAATATCCTGAAGATTGGTAATAAAGTAGTCTATCCCATAAAAGTAGACATTGCTCCAGCGAGTAGGCTCAAAGAGATCCTTGCTTTTGTCACCAATAACACCATCAAGTTTTTCAAAAAGTAGTCTGCGGAGTGAGGTTTTACCAGGACTGGGTAACTCAAAAGCAACCTGAACAATCCTATCAAGATATTCTTGACCGGGTGTGCCTTGACTGTCTGCCAGGGCTTTGATGACAACTTCTTTATCAAAAACCAGAAGATAGACAATATTAGTAAGATTTGGAATTGCTTTTAAAAGGCGAAATAATTGCTTGATATCTTCTGTAGGAAGCCTATCAATATCATCAATTGTGATGACGATTCGTCGTTGCTGCTTCATTAGTGAATCTTCGACTTCTTCTTTTAACTCGGAAGTTTCTTTTTGCTCGTCGTCAACTAGTGTTGCAACTGCCTTACCAGCCTGGGCGTAAGGTAGAGGAATTTCAGAAATTGCTTTGGCAACATTGGCAATTCTCTCTTTCAAGCCTTTGGGAACAGCAGTGACTTGACTTAAAACATTTTGTAATTGATCGAAAAAACGTCTTGTAATGTCTTGATGTCCGGAAAACAGCCAGGGGTTAAACGGAACGATGATGGGTTGCTCCTCATCTGGCTTTTGTTTAAGATAGTGAACCACAAGGTTTAATAGTGTGGATTTGCCCGAACTCAAGGAACCGTAGACCGCAATGACAAACCCTTCCGAAAAAGACATTTTGCAAATACTGTCTGCTAAATGCTTGGCAAAGGTTGCATATCCGAGTCGATCTTGTTCCGGCTTAATTGAGGGAATGCCTTGTGATAAATCGTTAATTTCAGCTTGTGCCATAGAAAAAACCTTATACCAATACCGAAATCCTGTCATATAGAGTAGGGTAAGCAATGCCACCTGCGATAGAATTCTTGCATTTGCAAAGTAAAACTCCATGAACCATGCACATAAATTGGCAAGTAGCAAAAACCTACGAAGATGTTCTCTATCACAAAGCTGAAGGCGTTGCTAAAATCACTATCAATCGCCCTCACAAACGTAATGCCTTTCGTCCAAAAACCGTGTTTGAATTGTACGATGCCTTCTGCGATGCCCGTGAGGATACAACAATTGGTGTCGTCTTATTTACTGGTGCAGGTCCACACACTGATGGCAAATATGCTTTTTGTGCCGGCGGTGACCAAAGCGTGAGGGGAGATGGAGGTTATGTAGATGATAACGGTATCCCCCGTTTGAACGTACTGGATTTGCAACGTCTTATTCGTTCCATGCCAAAAGTGGTGATTGCTCTTGTCGCTGGGTATGCAATTGGTGGTGGACACGTTCTACACTTAATTTGTGACCTTACCATTGCGGCAGACAACGCTATTTTTGGACAAACTGGTCCGAAAGTAGGTAGTTTCGATGGTGGTTTTGGTGCCAGCTATCTTGCTCGCATTGTGGGTCAAAAAAAGGCAAGAGAAATTTGGTTTCTCTGTCGCCAGTATAGTGCCCAGCAAGCACTAGAAATGGGTTTAGTCAATTGCGTTGTTCCAGTAGAACAATTGGAAGCGGAAGGTATCCAGTGGGCGCAAGAGATTTTAGAAAAAAGCCCGATTGCAATCCGGTGTTTAAAAGCAGCGTTTAATGCTGACTGTGATGGACAAGCTGGTTTGCAAGAGCTAGCTGGCAATGCTACCTTACTCTATTACATGACAGAAGAAGGTAAAGAGGGTAAACAAGCTTTCCTAGAAAAGCGTCCACCTCATTTTCGCGACTTTCCTTGGCTGCCATAAAAACGCAAAGTCGCACCTTTAAAGGTGCGACTTTGCCATATACTAAAGTCTTGAGTAGACCTACAAATGTTAAAAAAATTTTATTTCTTTCGGACAAACTGCGATGTCAGCTTTGCGCTTAACGATTTGACTTGTTTTGGTTTGACGAAACACAGTTAAACAACAACTGCCTGTGCCTGAGTTTTTGTCGGCTCAGAAGAGTTTTTCACTGTTTCTTCAGCAGGAGTGAGTGCTCCTTTAGTTAAACCTGAAGCTAAGACTGGTGTGCCATCTGGCAAACTCCAAACATCTTCCAAAGTTTCCCAAGAAGGAACAAAGGGTGGAACTGCTAAAGAACAAGCTTTCCAATTTCCTTGCACCGGTGCTCCCAACTGCTGGCACATACCACCACGACGACCTTCGGGCTGGTAATAACGACAATAACGACAGGCAGATGTCAAGAATTTAATGTGTTTCATAAAACCGTGTGGGAAATATTGTATTTACGCGTATTTACACGCGGGAGGAAACAGAAAGTGTACTATTAACAAGTACAACAACTTAGTTTTTATGGCTAATAAACCAGGAACTAAGCAAAACCTTTTTGATAGTCTCCTCGATCGCGTTCAACAGGATGTCCCCTCTTAAGGCAACCGTTAAAACGGTTTTATAGATAGTACGGACTGGAGAAGCACCCGTAAGTACGTTCCAGTTGAACGCTTAAATTTACTCACTCAACTTCTCTCTATCTAAGGAGAGAGTTGATGAAATCTAGTGCCATTTATGGCTGATTTTCATCTTTTATTTTGCGTCTATCTATAAATGGGGTTGAAAGCCAAAACCCGTGAATATATCTAGGTTTTAGCGATCCCAACGAAAAAGTTAACTTTAGAATCTTTTTAGGTTTGTGTTATATTTTTCAATTTTTTTGTAAACAAAATCGTACATTAATTGCATTGGGTAAAGCATACTCAACTAAATCAAAAGTACTTGGGGATCAAAGCTAATACTCAACATAACCATTTCGCCACTCTTTTAACTTCAGCCTCAAGTGGCACTTTTAGCGAGCCCCGAAACTCATCTAGTGGCATAGTTAACATAATTAAACAGTCATTTAAATAATGACTTTAGTCGTAGTGCTTTTCTACCTTTTGGGAGAAGAAGCTATTGATAAAGAAATTCCACTTTGAGCCAATTGAAAACGGGTTAAACTGTAATTCTACTGTTGAAAAAAAGTAAAAAGTGTGGCGTTTCAAACAAAATTCAGTATTTTTATCAGTATTGCCAAAAAGCAGGTAGTCGCGCTAAGTCCTACCATTTTACAAACAGGATGATACACATTGATACTCAACACCAATGTGGCAGACGTTGGATAAAGGATTTCCAAGAAATAAATTATTCACGTTGTGGGATGGGCGTTCTCGCCAGTCCTGTATTGGTGGTGGGCTAGAAGCCCGCACCACGCACAAGAAATTTTGGAGTTTTTCCTTTGGAAGCCCCTAATATAATGTTGGATATAGCCTAACCAGGCATCTAGAACTCAGCTAGGGGTTGGAGCGACTTAGAATTGCTTAGCCGCACAAAGAGAACAAACTTGCCAGCGCTGAAGCTCACCAACTGGGGTGGGACATTGGCATGTAGGGCAAAGAGGTAATCCGAGCGTGCGTGCTTGCACTGTCTCAGACCAGTTACGGAAAGCAGTATTTGCATCCTTTGGAGTGGCAGTCGGCTTGGCAGGTAAATTCTTACCATCACCTACATAACTGGGGTGATGGCGTGGAGAAATGATTTCCTGTTCGGCGTTTGGATTTTTGGGGCGTTGCCATCCTGCTGTAGAAAAATGAATATCCACCAAAGCAGTGGACAGCTTATCATTCACCTTCAACAGCAAGCGCTTTCGCTCAAAAGTTAAGTTTTGTGCCCAAGCGGCGCTAGAGGTAGCCACCCGCAAAACATCACGTTGAATTGACAAAGGTTGGGTGTGAGCGGCTACGGCTATTCCCACGATTTCAGCCCAACACTTGAGTAATTTTGGAAATGGCTGTTCCTGCCATTTAGCCTGTGTTTCCAGAACACTTAAAATATCATTAAGAGATTTCAACGTCATGCCGCCAACCTTGGCAAAAATGCAGTTTCCCTCTGCAGTATCAATATATATGATAATTTTCGCTAGGATTGGCACAATCGTATTTTTAATTAAGCTATCAGTCATTAGCTATCAGCCATTAGGTCTTTGCTAACTACTGACACACTTTTAGCTTTGTCATTATTTTGGAAATCCAGGTTTGAGGCAGACAGGCAATGAGTCAAAACCCCCTAGTAGGTTCGGGTGCTCAATCTTCCAAACCACATAGGTTAAAGCCAGCACTAGCAGCAGCCCTTGCTAGTTTAGAAGTACAGTTAGATCAAGAGTTAGCCCGATATAGACGCACAAGAACAGGATATAGAACATTGAGCCAACCCCACATTGGTAGATTGATTGGCAATCAACTTCAAGAGTTGACAGCCATCAGTACGATGGGGGAAAAATCTCAATTATCAGCAGAAGAGAGTTTCCCACATGAGTTGGAGAATTTTGGCTTGGCTACAACTTCGCCTGGGAAAGCAGCGCTGGAGCACGAGGAAATACCCACTAGTGCAACAGCAATCAACACGCCACCGAGATCCATAGCAGAAACTCAACCCAAAGTACATTCTCCAGCAAAAGCTGAAGAAGTACTACAGCGAGAAGTCATACAAAGCTTAACTGCGTCAGTTTCCTCAACAATTGAGGAACTCGAAAGCTCCCTGTCTTCTGACCCTGCTAAAACAAAAACAACTCCACCATCCAGTTCTGTGAGTATAGTCACTGTAGGTGTAAAAGAACACAAAATCCCTCCCAATTTAGCGGAGGTAGATAAAACTACTGATGATAACCGTCTTCCACCAGAAGACTACTTAGAATCTTCTGAGGCATTACTGCGGAGCCTCACAGAAGACCAACCAAAGGAGAAAAAGCAAACGAGTTCTAACAATGACAGTTTGCTATCACCACTGGGTATAGGCTCAATGCTACTATTACTAGTAGCAAGCATGACTTTAGGCTACGTAGTTTTTAATCCTAAAAGTTTGCCACAGATAAGTTTAGAAGGATGGTTTAAACAAACTTCACCAACAAATGCAAAAAATACTGAAGAAGGTGCAAAACAATCTACAAATGTACCTTCGCCAACGCTGGCACCCATACCCAAGTATCCCAATCTAGCCACTGATGAGTTTCCAGAAGTGAGAGATTCAAATGATGTCGTTGGCTTAAAACCCAAACCGAAACCTATCCCAACAGTGGCACCAAACCCAGTACCCCCGTCATTTCCTGTCAGTTCACCACCAACACAAGCCGTTCGACCCTTAGCACCACCGACTACAGCCCTGCCACCTACAGCCCTACCACCTCCAACGGCAACCACTTCTCCAAAACCTCCAAGTACCAAACCAAAGCCGAATGGAGAGATAAAACCGTCAGTAGATGGGTTCTATCACGTAATTACAGATAATAAGGGCAATAATGCCCTTGCGTCTGTAAGGAAAATCATTCCCGATGCTTACTTGTCAGATGACGGTAGTCTTATTTATCTTGGTGCGCTCAAAAACAAAGAAAAAGCACAAACTTTGCTGCAACAACTTCAAAGCAAAGGCATTAAAGCTAGAATTCAACAGCCGTGAAGTACTCACCACCAAAACGGAGTCCCGTTTATGGTGGGGAGTGACACCGATTTAGCGAAAAGCAGTAGTGGCGGTAAACTTTGGCAATATGTATGGAGTAGTGGGCGATGGGATTTATTGACCGTATCAAGCGGGTAATTCGTGCAAACCTCAACGGTTTAGTTGCAGACGCTGAAGATCCAGAAAAGATACTGGAACAAGCCGTTATGGAAATGCAGGAGAATTTGGTGCAACTGCGACAGGCAGTCGCCCAAGCAATTGCTACCCAAAAGCGTACCGAACGACAGGTAGCTAGTTCCCAATCTACAGCGGCAGAATGGTATCGTCGTGCTCAATTGGCTTTGCAACAAGGTAACGAAGCTCTAGCAAAAGAAGCGCTAACCAAACGCCGAGCTTATCAAGAAACTGCAACAGCACTTTTATCTCAAATAGAGGAGCAAAATGCAGTGGTGACTAAGCTCAAACAGGAGATGCGGACGTTAGAGCTAAAAATGACCGAAGCGAAGAATAAAAAAGATATGTATATCGCTCGCGCCCGTTCAGCTGAGGCTTCTTATAAACTCCAAGAAATGCTAAACCCCACTTCCAACGCAAAGAGTATGAAAGCTTTTGAGCGCATGGAAGACAGAGTTTTACAACTGGAAGCCCAAGCTGAAACTATTTCTGTGACTGCACCAGACAAACTGCGTTCATCCTTTGCCTCTTTAGACGAAGGTGATAGTGTAGATGCAGAACTCAGAGCCATGAAAGCGGATCTTTCTACTAACTCCGGGAAATTACCCCAGCAATTGCCAGGAAATCCCGATAAGTAAAAGATTGGGCAAAGACTGAAGTTGAAGAATATCCTTATTATTAAGGGCTTGTTGAGCAGTACCGATTTAAACCGGAAGAACTACATTGAAATAGGTAGCTATAAATAGTAAAAAAGCATACCTGCCCAACTAAGCGCGTAAATCACTCATAGGAACAAGGAAGTTATGGGATTATTCGATCGCATTAGGCGAGTCGTCAGTGCCAATCTCAACGACATGGTCAGTAAAGCAGAAGACCCTGAGAAAATGCTGGAACAAGCCATCCTGGAAATGCAGGAAGACCTAGTACAGCTCCGCCAGGGCGTTGCTCAAGCGATTGCTGCCCAAAAACGTACTGAGAAACAGTACAACGATGCACAAAATGAAGTCAACAAGTGGCAGCGCAATGCCCAACTTGCTTTGCAAAAAGGTGATGAAAACTTAGCAAGACAAGCATTGGAGCGTAAAAAGACGTTTAACGAATCTGCAGGTTCACTAAAGGCTAGCCTAGATCAACAAACCAGTCAAGTAGATGCTCTCAAGCGCAATTTAATCCAGCTAGAAAGCAAAATTGGAATGTACACCGCATCTCCTGGTTCTACTATCTGAATTTCATTATCTATATGCATCTCTCCTTTCCCAGTAAGGATGTAATAGACTTCGGAAGTAGTCAAGGAGTGGGGAACTGAGGTTTTTCCGATTGGCACTACTGCATGAGCTAGACTGTACCTTAATTCCAAAGGTTGCTTATCAGGATGCAAAAGCTCTCGCAAAAGTGTGCCATCTCCAGCAATGAATTTTTCGCACGTACTAAGTTTTTGAATCAACATTGGCTTAAATTAGGTTGACTTTTGTTCTAGTTGAATCTGCACGGGTAAACTACGAGCTCCATTTTGGGTAGACACGATCGCTAAATATCGCCGTTGCGTTTGTGAAGTTCCTGTGACAATCTGTTTGAGCGGTCCAATTGTAGTAACGATCGCAGCTCCTGCCTGATTAGTTTTAAACATCTCCAACGGTTGAATCTCCCCATAGGGTGAGTTTGGGTGTTCCAAGAGTACCAGCTCATAGCTCTGTTGTGGTTGCAGTCCAGTCACCGAAGCTTCCACAAAATCAATTAATCCCTGATTATTAACAGCAACCGTTGTCACTGCTTGCTCAGAGGACGCTCCGGGAGGTCCCATAACCAGATGTTCTGCTAAGCCTAAATTACCTAATGGTTGCAAATTTGCTAATCCATCTCCTTGAGGAACCGCGTTCGGAATGTAAACTAATGCCTGCGAACTTTGTCCACTGGGATTGGTTGCAATAACTTTGTTAGTCAAGGTATCGATTGCAGTTGTACCCGTCCCATTTTCTAAGGCAACATAAATTCGCGTACCATCCCCTGAAGGCCATAACCCGTGAGGTAAATCGCCAACTGGGATTGTCGCAACTAATTTGGGATTATTAGTTGTAGTATAGGCTTTCACAACATTCTCGCCACCTACGGTGACATAAGCGAATTGACCGTTTTGATTCCGGGCAAAATTGACGTGATTGGTGATAGGTCCAGTATCGAGTGTGGCGATCGTATTGAAAGGCGGTTCTGCACTAAATAGTTGAGTTTTGCCAATATCTTTCAACGTGAACCAGACTTGCTTGCCATCAGGTGTTGCAGCAATATTAGGACAGAAAGGCGAATTTTGAGGAACTTTTGCCACAATTCGATGGGTAGCAACCTCAATCACCTCGGTTTCAGGTGTAAAACTGGAGCAAACAAATCCATACTTGCCGTCTGGACGAAAAATGGTCATTCCGGGTCCATTCCCTACTGGTATTTGCAACTTCTCTTCATAGGTATAAGCATCCAAAACAGAAACATAATCTTCTCCCCGAACCGTTACCCAAACCTCTTTACCATCAGGCGTAAAAAAGGCTTCATGCGGAGAGCGACCGACATAAGTAATGTGCTTAACTTGATTGGTTTGAGTATCAATGAACGTAACCGAATTCGAGCCTATAGAAACCGCAACTACAGTCTGGTAGTCTGGCGAAAAACCCATACCATGCACGAGAAGTTGTCCTCTGTATAAAGGACTTAGATTGTCTGGTAATGTTTGACCCAGACGAATAACTCCCAGAAGTTCATTGGTTTGTGGATTAATAACTGAAACCGTGTTGGAGAACTGATCGGCACTGTAAACGCGATCGCGGGAGCTAATTGGAATAATCCGGGCAGAAGCCGCAAAAGGAGCTTGACCTGCCAGAGTAGGAATTGCTACGCTGAGTAGAATAACAAGGGCAAAACTGATGATACGCAACTTCATTGGGTTCCTCTCGAATTAAATCGTCAAGTGAAGCATTTATAATCTGTATCAGAGATATACTAGATATACCGCTTTTCAATTGGGTGCAATAGACATCTCCAAAAATTAATTACGCGTTCGCCAAAACCCTTAGTAGGGGCTCTCGGCCGTTCGCCCTTACATCATTTCTGGAGAGGTCTAATACATAAAAAAGTTTGGAACCGCAGATGCACGCGGACAAACGCAGATAAATTTGTACTTCATTCAAGTGAGAATCGCTATAATCCATGCCGATTTGAGCAACATTGCCGATCCTAATGAGATTGAGCGGACAATGGATGCTCCAGAACAAGCTGCATTAATGCAATTTCTGATTGCTGAGTCACAATAATTTCTTGTGCCAATCGTCGTAAACGAGAATCAGTTCCGTACCGCAGCTCGACCTTTGCCATGTCAATTGCACCCTGATGATGAGGAATCATCATGACAGCAAAATCGACATCTGGATTACCAGTCATAGGAACGCTGGACATGGCAGTATCCATTGAGATCATTGCTTGATTCAACGCATCACGATTGGGCAGATTATCCGCATAGACGGGCAGTGAATTGAACGTAAACAGATTCAGGGTGAGGAAAATTACAAATAATATTAGCATGACAACAAATTGCGGTAGCCAGTGTGAGATAAGTAACTAGACAAAATTAAATACACTCGCACTCGTCCGGGCACGGGACATTGGGCAAAGCAAAAAAGTTATTGAAATTAATTGTGTCTAACTACTAAGCAACAAAGTAAATGAGTTGTTTATCAGAGTACTTGATTGATTAAAGGTGCAATTACCGCGATATTCTTAACCAACTCATCGGAGAGAGAGAACCTCTGTTTTAAGTAATTGGGATCGTTGTAACTCAGCCACACTTTGCCGTCAGCCGCTTCCCATACCAATACTTTCAGAGGTAAATCCAGGATGGAAATTGCCTAACTGGTTGGAACCATCATGATGCCGAAAATCAAGTAATGTCTCAGCTACAACATTACCAATCCCGGTTACCGTATTGGTATCGGTGGAAGTATCGCTAGGATTGTAGCCGAGGCTGTTCATCAACTGATTGAATTTAGCCTCCTCGGTCGGAAATAAATCCACCAAACTCGTATAAGCAGCATAGCTAATTGCTTGGTTTTTGTTGTCAAAGGTGTTTTCTGAGTTAGGACGTTGCAAAGTATCGCCTAGTTGAGTTCCAACCGCCACCGGATCGTAAGCACTCCAAGCATCGAAGATAGCAGTGTGGAGAATAGCTAAGGCTCGTCCAGCCACTGTAACATTAGTGCCTGTGTCCTTTATCGATTGAAAACGTGGCTGAATGCCGAAGACAAAAAATGCAACCTTCAACAAGAATAGCGCTCGCTAAAAGTATTTATGACAAATCCTTCAACTTTATTAACACAAGCTTGAGAGTTCTTTAGACGATAAGCCGTAAGCACTACACACTCAATCTGCGATCCTGTAGGGATCTGAAGAATTGTCAGTTTCAGGATTAGTACTTCCGTTGGAATTCAAATTCCAACTAAAGTTGGAGCCAAGCTTTGATTTTGAGATGGACTTATTCATCAATCACTTTATTGAATAAAAGTTTCAACTTTAAGTGGATGACAAGTTTAGAGTTAATTGTATATGTTGAATTTATGCAAACACTAATATAGCAATCCTAAATCATTGATGAGAAGTTTGGAAATAATTGAGCGATGTTCTTAATTGCTACTACACCACCAAAGTCAATTCCGTGAATTCCCTAAAATAACCTCAGGCAATCGCTATCTAAAAAATTGGATTTTATACTCCATTTTTTGCACCTTTTTAATTACTATTACTTATTGACAAATTTTGAGTTTTATAAATAACGCAATTAGGGACTTAGGTTTTGTTATGTTTGAAGCTATTTTGTGAAATGGGAGTGTAAGCAATTATGCAAACAAGAGCAACCAGTTTCGAGAGTAAAGGTCTAAAGTGTTCTGTCACTTTTTACAGCCCAGATCGAGTCGCATCCGGCGATCGCTGTCCAGCCATTGTCATGGCTCATGGAATTGGTTTGACCAAAGAGATGGGCTTGCCACACTTTGCTGAGCGTTTTGTTCAAGCCGGATTCGCTGTCTCACTGTTTGATTATCGCTACCTTGGTGCCAGTGAGGGAGAGCCTCGCGGACAAATGATCCCTGCCGAGCAGCATGAGGACTACCGCAATGCCATTACGTGGACTCAACTACAAAGCGAAGTTAACTCCGAACGCATAGGTGTGTGGGGCTTCTCCTACAGTGGCGGTCATGTGCTACATCTAGCCGCATTCGATCGGCGAGTGAAAGCGGTTGTAGCACAAATGCCTATGGTAAGTGGTTTTCTCAACACTCACCGTTTGACCTCTCCACTTGAACTTGAAGAACTCACGAAGATGCTTTCACTTGACCGGATAAAACGGTATCAAACTGGAGAAGTAAACTACTTCCCGTTGGTTGCCCCGTCCGGTCAACCCAGCTTTCTTGCAACACCCGATGCATATACTTGGGTAGAATTGACCAAGAGCGCCAGTGAAGGAAGATGGGAGAATCGGATTTCCTATGAATCAATTGAACACTGTCTCTATTACGAACCAATTCCTCACCTCGAAGCCATCTTTCCAACTCCGCTATGCCTTATCGTTGGTGAGAAGGACTTTCTTGCACCTGCTGAGTTGACCGCGGCTATCTATGCTCGTGCGATGGAACCGAAGTCTCTCACAATTTTGAAGGGCGGACACTTTGATGGTTATCAAGGAGAAGGCTTCGAGATTGCAAGCACAACTGCGGTGAAATGGTTTGAGAAATATTTGATGCAGGCTTGAATTTCTGCAATTTCCATTCTAAGTTGGAGTTTTACAGCAATACGATGAAAAGCTTTGATGCCAAAGCGATCTTGTCTTAAGAACTTCCAAATCTTCACAAGCTACTGACTCAAACTACACTGTTGGCTGTCTACTCCAATTTACGATCTCTATTTTATGAACAATCTCGAATTCACCGCGATCGTTGCTATGGGTTCTATTTTGGCGGGCTTATTAAGTTCTTTAACCGGGCTAGGAGGAGGAGTTGTGATTGTGCCACTCTTGACCTTAAAACTGTTCTCCAAATAATCAAGAAAACTATAACCAAAACGCTACATTGACTGCACCCTAGTTCCCGTTTTCAACTTCAATTGGTAATCACAACAATATCATCAACTCTGATGGATTCGCCCTTCATAGCCCGAACAATTGGTAGTTTTTCAGTGGGATATTTTCTATCAGTTCCTGCCTGATAAAATTGATAAACCTCAGCGAATTGCTCTGGTATCACTGAAGGATCGACCCCTTTACCTACTATCTGAATTCTCAGTTTATTAGCGTAGTAAGGGCGTCCTGCCGCATCCACTACCATAATAGCCACCGGGATCGCTTCCAGAAATTGAGTCATCCGACTTTCGCCTTCGCGGAGTTTTGAGTAGAGTTTGGCATTTTTGATGGCAATGGCTGCTTGGGTTGATAACCACTTCAAAACTTGCGATCGCTCTGGTGTAAAGACTCCAGTTGTCAATTGATTTTCTAAATACAACACCCCTACAAGTTTACCGCGATCGAGCAATGGCAAACACAAAATAGATTGAGTTTGATTGCGTTGAATGTATGGTTCATTGATAAAATTGCCTTCACGAGTTGCATCATTTAAGATCGCACATTCATGAGTCCGGATAGTATAATTAATAATTGATTCGGGAAGTAAATTTGTTATTGGAATAGATTGCAACACTTGTGTCTCATAGACATTCCTATTCAGTCCAATAGTTGCTTCAATCGTCCATTTTCCATCATTTTCTAAAATCAAAAACCCTGTTTGTGCTCCTGCATTTTCGATAACAATCTTTATCAAAGAACTGAGTAATTGTTCCAGTTCAATTTCACGAGAAATCATTTGCGATGCTTTCATGATTGCCACAAAATCAAAAGCGATCGCTGAAATATTAGAAATAGCTCCAGAAGTGATACCAATTGACGTAGAAGGCATTCCTAACGACTGAGGAAATAGCTTTGGAAAGCGATTTTCTAAATCTTTGACCTTTGCCATTGCTCCCCAAAGCGAATAGCAGTAACGTGCTTCCTTCATGTAAGTTTGGGCAATTTTATCCCTACCTCGCGCTAGGTAATGTTTAGCAGCCAGTTCATATGCCAACGCCTCTTCTTGAATATATCCATTTTCTCTAGCATTTTGAATGGCTTGCTCGTAGAACTCTTCTGCCTCAAATAACTGACCTAATACTCGTGCAGTTTCTGCCTGTACCAGATGATATTTATGCAAATGATTCATTGGTGCATAATCTGACCAGTGCTTCATTTTTTCCTGGCTAAGGGCAACGTTTTTGAGGATTTCCTCCTGTGCTCGATCGCTACTTCCGGAATAGGTTGCGAGCCTTGCCAGAGAATCATAGAAGTAATACAAAGGCTCAAGGGGGGCTGCTCTTCCTTGGAGCGAATGACTTTTCGCTAAAATTGCGTTTTCAACTGCTTGAGAATACTCAGAAAATAGATAGCATAGGATAAGTTTGTTCAAATAGGCCTGAAAAATGACGACTCTGTCTTTTTCGTCTTGTATCGGTCTATTCTCCTCGTTGTAGCATTCCCCAATGAGACGGGTAGGATTGACCGAACATCCCATTAAATTTAAGACAGACTGCTGAAATATTTGAGTCCAAGTCAGTGCTGCTTGCTGTTTGATTTGACGCATAGCTTCATTGTATTTTGCCATCTCGCGTTCAACTTCCACAAGTTCCTTTCCAATGACAAAGGATTGGAGGCAATAACTATGAGCGCAATAGGCTGCAAACTCTAAATCCCCAGTTTCCACTCCAATTTGGTAACCGAGTAGTAATGGCTGAGATATTTCTTTGGCGTGTTCTTTCCAGTGGATGATAAAGTTATTGACAATGAGCAATGTCCTAGCTCTAAGTGAATGAGTATTCATCCGTGATAACAGCTTTAGAGCAAGCTGTCCAAACTCGTAGCCAGACTCTATGTTTCCAATCATCCCACAAAGAACGAATCCAAAGTTGGCATACGCAAAGGGAGATAGAAACGTATTACCATATTGTATTGACAAGTTGACCTGTTTAGAGACAACTAAAGGCATCAGATCGGGAGCAGCTATGTAGGCAGCAATCGTTATGCTTGACAGGATTTGCATCGCCGCCAACTTGTCCGGCTCAGTCAATTGATTTAAAGTTTCTATTGTTAATGGCTTCAAAACAATCTCTTTAAGCACTACTCCCCTTTTCTTCAATTTCCCCAAAGTTAATACAAGTGGATGCGTTGAATTCACTTCATTATCTCTATAAGCTCCTATCAAAAATAAGAATTGAGTTGGCTCGTCAAGCAGTAACAATTCAATTAACTCGAGCGTTGCTGAGTCGATCCACTGCAAATCATCTAAGAAAATTGTCAGGGGATGTTCTTGGGAACAAAATACCCGCACAAACTTCTGAAAGGTGAGATTAAAGCGATTTCGAGCTGCTGTTGCTTCAACTTCTGCTACAGGTGGCTGCTTACCCACAATCAATTCTACTTCTGGAATAACATTAATAATAATTTGAGCGTTGCTACCCAAAGCCGTTAGTAAGCGTTCTCTCCACTGTTGCACTTGCTCCTCTGGTTCGCCAAGCAATTGCTGTACCAATTTTTGTAAGGCATCTACTATTGCGCTATAAGGAACATTGCGCCCAAGTTGCTCGAATTTTCCCCAGATAAAATAACCCCGCTTTTGGGTAATAGGTTTATAAAGTTCCCGTACAAGTGCTGATTTTCCAATTCCTGCATAACCTAACACCAACATCATTTCGGTTTTGAATGCTGGCTGATTTGTTTGTTTTATTTCCCAAGTTGTTTCTAAATTATTCTGAGAGCAAGCAACACGGTTAAACGCTGCTAGCAACATTGCGACTTCCCGAGAACGCCCATATAATTTCTGGGGAATTTGAAACCGAGCCGAAATATCTTGAAGTCCCAATTGGATATTATTAATTTTACCAGTTTCTTCCAGTTGCTGAGCACAGCTTTCCAAGTCTGCTTTAATTCCCCAAGCACTTTGATAGCGATCCTCTGCATTTTTCGCCCAACGCTTCTCAGTAACAAATTGGTATCTACAAGGTAAGCCACTAAATCTCTTCATCCTCCTCATATATTCCTGCCCGACTCACAGCATAGTCGTCAAGTAATGGAGTATTTCTTCTGTGGCTGTCTGCCCATTCACGAAATGCCTTTACCCACTCAGAAGGAGTGGCAGTTTCATAAAAAGGACGTTCAACTTTAGATTTCACCAACTGCAATAACATGGCATCAAGGTGAGGTTTCACTGTTTCTTCTGATAAATTTGTAATCTGAGCTAATGTTTGAGTAATCTGCTGGATCTCAGTTGTGTGCGCTTCTTTAATTTCATGAAGCACAAGAGATTCGCTATTTTCACCTGTGGGTGTGCTGGCGTTCATAGGAATTGAAGAAATAAGGTTTGACGATTAACTTTACTATAGTGCGACCGTCTGGTTTGAATTTAAACTATATAAACAATTTACAATGTATTACAAATGGTTCCTGAACAACAAGAGACTTTGAGCGACCTTTTAACGCGTAACCGAGAGGGGCAACTTAATGAGCCAGATGTAAAACAATTAAGTGAGTTAATGCAGGTCTACTGATATGGCTTAGTACTTAAAGCAAGAGCTTTGAAAGTAGCTTGTGAACGTGGCTTAAAATCTCCTTTATTGAACAACCAAATTACCTAGCGTTGCACCAAAATTGCTAAGTTGTGCATCATTGCCCAAGCAGCATCAAATGTTGAACGAGGTAAATTTCGTTCTCCTTGAAGTGGGTCATATACTGTCACCATTCCTTGCGCGATCGCAACAACAATCATTGCGTGTGCAACTTTTACTCCATCAATAGGTAGCAAATTGACAAACACAATTGGATACACATCAACTTCTAGTTGAGCAATGAGTTCGCCAATGGAAAGAGTACACTTAACAGTTCTATGCCTATAAAAAATGAGTTTGGATGGCATCCTGGTTTGCTTCGTAGAGCTTTTGCCCTGTCTGCTTTATTTCATCAAAAGGGGTGTATGAAAGAATAACTTCTGATGAGGTATTAACAAGTACTTCTCCCACCTGTCCTAACGAACCAATTCCTGGATAAGCCAAAATTATTGGAACTTGCCATACCTCACCTGTAACGGAGAGTTGAGCTTAATCTGCAGTGAAGCGATCGGGCAAGTAATCGCTAATATACTGATTGACGGTTGCTTGTGCCTGCTCAGCAGTTACTTGAGGTGCGGTTTTCATGAAGAAATTTTTAACAGTCTTAAACTGATAGATAATGTTTATATCTTAACGCTGCTTGTGACTGTAGAAGAGCATTACTCTTTGTAGCTCAAGAAATTTTTATCCTTTATCCTTTTCCAATCTACGTTCGCTTTTAACCAAAAGATACTATGAGTCAAGAACCAATTCAGAATAATGACGATAAAGCAACTTACTCGGAAAAGACCGAAAGAATTCAAGCTTTGAGTCAATTCATTAAGTCAGTGGCTCCTTTTATATGGGCTGCTGTTATTCTCATTGTTCTTATTCCACTGCTAGGCAGAGGGTTTATATCTAGCTCCTTACCAAAACATTTAAGCGACCCTGTTAGCACCAATAAGAGTGAAGTTGTGATTGAAAGAACGCAACAGCCACTGAATCAAATCAACCAAGATATTGTCGCTGCTATCAAAAATGCAGATCGCGAAGCAAAAAGTTTTGCCTCAAAAAGATTAGATAAGTGGGTTGATGAATTGATGGCTAATGTTGATAGTAGTTTTCTCGATTGGTATTTTAATTACTTCAATCAAAAAAAACTTGAGTTTAGCGCTCCTTTTATATGGTTATCTTCTGCTGTGGCGCACCAGATAGATACAAATAATCCGACTCCAGAGCAGGTAGTTGCAGAAAAATTAACTGAAGACTTTCAAATTGAATTTGCCAAACGGGTTTTAAGACCTAAAATTGCACAATTTGAACTTGAGGGTATCACAAGAGACACAGTTAATTGGTATCTTGCAGAATTAGAAAACAGCATTTCTAGTATTCAAAGTAGTTACAAGATTCCTCAAGGAGATTGGGAACGCTATCTAAATGATATCGCTTTCACTATTACTAATAGTGAAGGAATTATTTCTAACTTATCATTGAAGACATTGATAGGTGGAGGTAGTTATCTACTTGCTAAAGCTGCAATTCCTGCTGTGGCAAAGGTAGGAAGTAAATTGGCTGTATCTTTTGCTGGAAAAGCAGGAGCAAAAGTTGCTGCGAAAACTGGGGGTGCTGTTGCTGCCAAGATAGGAGCAGAGTTTTTAGATCCTATAGTCGGTGTAGGTATTATTATTTGGGATTTGTGGGATTACCATCACACAGTTAATGTCAATAGACCAATTCTCAGGCAAGCTATTCTAGATTATTTGAACTTAGTAAAAGATTCACTGCTTGAGAACCCTGAAAATGGAATTATGGCAGCTATCTATCAGTTAGAAAATGGAATTATAAAATAATTTATCACATTTTTCAGATAGGCTACCGTGGTGGTGTACAAGTTGAATTTACCCCCCTTAATCCCCCCTTATAAAGGGGGGAAATCGCATATCCAGTTCCCTCCCCTTTATAAGAGGGCTAGGGAGGGGTGAAACCTTAGTCCGTTATCAGGAGGGAAATCGCATATCCAGTTCCCTCCCCTTTATAAGGGGAGGGCTAGGGAGGGGTGAAACCTTCGTCCGTTATAAGGGGAGGGCTAGGGTGGGGTCAAACCTTCCTTTGTGGATAATTATCTTTTTCTCCATCACCGCTAGCATAACAGACAAATCTGGAGAAACCCTTTGAGCTAAATTTAGCTTTTCCACAGCAGACTCAAAAGTTTTTCCTTGCAGTATCTGATAACCAATTTCCATCAACTCAGCCCAAGTAATATCGCTTTCAATATAAGCTTTAGCTAAGGTAATGAGCAAGCCTATATATTTATTACCTTCAGCTTCAGTCATCATGGTATGTGGAATTTCAAAAATTTCCTCGAAGGAAAAATACCAGGATTTAGGTTGATATTTGAGTGTAGTTTCAAACAAATTTTGTAAATAATTGTGATTGATGGTGCGATCGCTTTTAGCAAAAATCACAAACATTGCAGCTACTGGATGATTTTTCACTTTCTCAAGCATTTCTTGACCCATATCTAAAAAAAGTCGCAATGCAGGAATGCGAAAGCCATCGTAACCAAAATTGCCAGGATTATCTTTATTCAACCATTCATAATAAATTGGCAGGACTTCTACAATTAAATCGACTATTGAATTATTTCCACTAATATAAGGGGCAAATAGTAGAGCTTTATCAATCTGTTTGGGATATTCTAGGGCTAACCAAGCTGCCAAATTTCCGCCAGTTGATAGTCCTCCTACGATGACTTCCTGTCCTAAAGTTCGTGCAACTTCTAACCAAGAAAGTGCGAATTCTTGATAGATTTCCCGTTCTATAGGAAGGGGAGGTGGGTTATTTCCATTCCAATCCCCTGCTACCCCATGACCGGGTTGCAATGGAACTAAAACATTGTAACCTGCGTCAAACAATACTTTTCCCAATGGTTCAAACTGATAAGGTCCAGCGGTAAATCCGTGGAAAAACAGACAAACCTTTGAAGTGGGATGAGGGTGGAAAAAGAATTTTGAGCGACAAGCATTATTTTTGATTGGTAGGTTATCTTCTAGGAATTTCGCTTGTTCAATAATGGTTGCTGTTGTAGTGATATAATCAGATATATTCGACATATCTATGCATATTAGGACAGTTTTTATTTAAGTAAAAAACTATCTAATTTAAATCTACTGTCAGATGGATTAGTAGAGGCGCGGCGGTTTTGCGCCCTTAGAAAAAGAGTTGATTGGGGGTATATGGATGAGGTGAGTAATTCATTTGTGTCATATTATTGTCATTTTTTTGACCAATATTGGTGCGTAGATAACAGAAGCCAAGAAATCAGAAGGTAGCACAAGATTTCCAAGTCTTAACCTTGGCAGGTTAAACTAGGTCTGGTAACAAAGGCTCCATTTAAACTTATGAGGCTTTATGGCAGCAAATGTCCAACAAATCGCCAAGTACTTGAACAACCTTGGTTGGGAATACCGTATTGACGAAGAAGATGACCGTATTATTACAGGTGTAGAAAGTGATAATCTAGAAGACTTCTTAATTGTTGTCCAACTCGATGAAGAAGGTAGGTTCTTCCGCCTCTTTGCACCTCAAGTACTATCGGGAATACAAGACCATCCCCACAAAGCAGCTATACTGCAAACGATGCTTTCTATTTCCTGGGAAACGAAAATGCTGCAGTGGGAGTACGACCCCTCAGATGGTGAAATCCGTGCCATTATTGAGTTTCCTTTAGAGGACTCCATCCTGACAGAAAAACAGTTCAACCGTTGTTTGCACGGGTTAATCCAACTTGTAGACACTGTAGCTATGCCCCGTTTAACAGAGGTGATGGAAACGGGTCAAGATCCTGGAAACGTAGAAATTGGAGAGAGAATTTTACTCAGCATTCAAGAACAGGCTCCCGGATTGCTAGATTTGTTAGAAAAGGCAATGGAAGCCCGCAAGAAACGTGGAAGTTTTCCTAACGAGTGAGCCGATTTGCTAATGAAATAGCTATACTCCAAAGTGATACTCTCTATATACTGAAGTTTTCCAGAGCTGGATAATATGACATCTTATGCAACCTCTACTGCTAAAGCAGAAATGAGTGAACTTAGGCGATTAAAAGGGTTGTTACCGCCAGAATTGCAAAGCTGGGTTACAGTTGAAGGTACAACCGAGGTAAATCCACCCCTCATCCGCAGTGAAGAAATTGGTAAAGACCAGGTAGAAATTCAAATTGACCTGGCAAAATGGGATAATCTTGCTATGGATCAGCGTAACTTGCTGTTCTGGCATGAAGTCGCTCGCATTCAAAATGACACTATTCCCAAAGACGGTTGGGAAATGGCAGCCTTAGCAATTGGTTTGGGCGGTGCTGTAGGGGAGTTGTGGGTTCAGGATGGATTATTGCTGGTACTAGCTTTGGCTTTGTGTGGCGTCTCAGGCTGGCGACTGTACCAAAAAAATAATGGCGAAAAGCAATTCAAAGAATTAGTGGAAGCTGATGAGAAGGCGATCGCTTTAGCAACTCGCTTTGGTTACAGTCTTCCCAACGCTTATAAGAGTTTGGGTAGTGCTTTGAAAACTTTGATTGACACAACTCCTAGCAAGCGCCAGCGGTCTAAGTATGAAGCAAGGCTTTCCGCCCTCAAGCGCAGTGCAAACAAAGCAAGGTCAAAATCCAAAAATATAGAAGAAGGCGCATTTTAGACAGTAATCAGTCATCAGTTATCAGTTCATCCTTCCAAAGAACTTACTGATTGCTGATTGCTGATTACCACTCTCTAGTTACTGTTTGTGCCGCTTCAAGAATAAACTACTTAAACCAAGCAACATCAGCCCAGCAGTTGCTGTTGGTTCGGGTACCTTTTGGGGTGGAATAAATTCGCCCAATTCAGAAGCACTTACCTTAAATGAATAGAGGTACGCAGGAATTAGAGAACTACCATTAGGACAGCCACTGTCAATTGGGACTTGGGTACCGTTAGTACAAACGTCAAATTGAATATCGTCATCATTTTGGGTGACGCTAAAGTCATTATCAGTCCCCAATAAAAGCGCATAGGAACCATCACTGAGTTGGGAACCGATCGCCAAACCCTCAAACTTTTCTGGTATTGGTGCCCCAGTCGCCTTCAGAGATTCGGCAATATCTAAAAATAAAGTTTTACCAACTGATTTGACATCTGTTGGTAAAGTGTTGTTTCCTGCCAAACTAATACCGCTTACATCTGTTGCGCCCGTCAGGTTAATCTTGTAAATTCGTTTGCTGCCAACAGGTGCTTCCCCTAATGGGTCTTCCACTCCAAACCCGCGATTATCTCTTTCTAGCACTAAGAATTCTTTGTCATTGAGGGCTGTAATAGCACTGATACCAATATTACGTCCTTGAGAGTTTGCTCCAAAATCATCATCTGTTCCGGGAATTCGCTCATTAATACTTGTAAGGCTTTCGACTTGATAAATGTACTGAGCCTTACTTTGTCCCGTAGCTGTATCAAATTCTACTAGCCTTAAATTCTGGCTGCGCCTTCCATCTGGCGAACCCTCATTAACTAGAGGATCTTGCAGCAAAGCATAGAGTTTTTTAGCATCTGGGCTGAGAGTTAACCCTTCAAATCCTCTGTTATCCTGACGACCAGTGGTAATGGTTGGACGACCATCCACAAAGTTGAGATCGCCATCAGCTTCTTTAGGAAGGAGATTTTGTGGTGTTGCAAATGCCCTCACAAAAGAACCATCAGGTTTAAATTCGTATACCGACGGTCCGTATTCATCAGAAATGTAGAAATTGCCGTTGGGAGCAATGGCAAATCCTTCCGGATCGAAACTGAGACCCAGGTTTCCCGCATCACCGTTGAGCTTTTCTGGGTTCAATCCGTTAAAATTTTGACCATCCTTAGTAAATAAAATTGTCTCTAGTATCTTAAAGTTAGATATGGCTCCAGTGTTTGGGTTCACATCTAAAGTAAATTTTTGTACCCGTGTTTGGTAGGACAGCACTCCGCCACCCGGACCGCGATCGCCCAGAGCATAGTACACATTGTTACCGCGATCGTAGTAGAGATCCGAGAAATACCCCAAACGATTAATATTGGCACTATTGCCTGCAAACGGGAATAAATCCGTACCTTCACCGGGAAGGGCAAGATTATTGGCAAGGGAGATACCGCGTGCTGATGGTGTAAACCCCATAACACTGACAGCAGACATAATGAGGGAGCTGGTTATTACGGAAAGTAGATGTTTTCTTTGAATCATGGTTAAGGATTAGGGAATTGCTTTTCCTAGCATCTGACTTCCGTATTAAGAACAGGTTAAGTGTTAAATATGTGTTGAGTGTAACATCAAAAATTTACAAACTAGAGTTCCTGCTTGACAGTATCTTCATGAATTGGGTTAAGTTGTCATTTGTCCTTTGTCCTTTGTCCTTTGTCCTTTGTCATTTGTCATTTGTCATTTGTTTTGAGCAAAGGCTAATAGCTCTCAACATAGTTATATTTAATTCTGCCCAACTACTTAGACGTAGGGTGGGCACTGCCCACTAACCACTAACCACTAACTAAAGCTGATTAAGCATTTTGTGAGTCTGAGGCACCACACGGGCTTGTTTAACAAAACGCTTCATCAAAGCTTGCCAATTTAAAACTCGATCTGGGGAAGGCGCAAGTTGAGGTTTATCGGTCAAGGTCAGGGAGGCGTCCAAAGGAGTGACAGGTTGTAGAAAGACTGGGATTGACGGATTGATAGATGCAACTAACTCAGCCGAACGTTCTAATTCAGAAGGATCGGTGGTGTGAGAAACAATTATCTTGACAAAAACTTCCACTTTTGACGTATAACAGAGTTGGAGAAATTCGGCGTGTTCTTGCCAGTAACTTTCGCCACTAGTACTAGGTAATTTAAAATCCATCCCTACAGAATCTAAATAAGGTAAAATTGTGGCTAATTGTTTTGGGCGATGCCCGCCAGACTCTAAGTAGATCGGCAAATTTGTGACAGAACGTACTTGGGGCAGGAATTCCAGCAAAAATGGTGCATGAAGAAGTGGTTCGCCACCAGTCAAGCTGATGGTATCGTGTATAAAAGGTACATCTAGCCGCTCAACCCACTTGAGTAACATCGGTAGTGGAACGGGATTAGAGTAAGTTTCAAAGTCGCGTAATCCAGGGGTTTGCTCTATTTTACAGGTGGCGGGTGCATTCCAAGTATGGGCGCTATCACAGAAGTGACAACGCAAGTCACACAGAGCAAAGCGAATAAAAATCTGACGCGTTCCCACATTCAGTCCTTCCCCCTATACATAGGTACTTTGCCCAAAGAAGAAATAGACCGTCAAGAACTGCAAGCCGTCTTTGCAGCTGAAGGTGATGCGGTCACAACTAAGCTGATTAAGGATCGGAAGACAGGTAAATGCCGTGGCTTCGGTTTCTTGACGGTAAACAATGATGAGCAAGCAGATCAAATCATCGAAAAGTACAATGGCTTCTTGTTCAAGGAATCCCCTATTAAGTTAGAGAAAGCCTTACCTCGTACTAAGGGAGGAGAAGAAGGCAGCGAGGAGCAACAACCAGTAACTAAAGCGCAAAGTCAGTCTGCGAGTAGCGATCGTCCAACCCCCACACAAAAAGAGGGTGGCAACCGTCGCGAGAAAAGTTCTAAGAAGTCTCGTCGTGGTGGCGGTGCTAGAGAAACGGCTCCTGCAACGGCTACAACAGATGATGCTATTCGTCCAGATCCCCGGTGGGCTAATGAGTTGGAAAAACTCAAGCAAATGCTGGCAGCACAAGCTACGAGTTAATCCTCACTCTAGAAAGATTAAAAATCAAAAATTGGTTTTTAATTTTTAAAAGGTTATGGTTGTCCCTCAGTTGTTGAATCTAGGGAAATTTGTAACCATTGTTGTAAGTGCGATCGCAACTGTTGGGAAAACAGCGATCGCTGGCTGTAATTTTCTGTGCGAATAGGCTTGCGTTCTGAATCTAGCATCCAACCATAGTCGCTACTCAGGCGCAGCTTGTTTTGCCAGTCAGAAATAGAAACCACAACTTCAGATGCAGGGCTAATGTCCATATCTTGGACGCGGAACACGTAGTTGAAAGTGTTCTGTTTGCCGGGAGCAACAGTAGAAGGTTGACCGCATTTTTCTAACAGTCGCGATCGCACTTGTTCGACTAGACCAGGGTCTTCAAGCTCTTCCATTGTCCGAACTGCCAAGGTGAGAGCAAAGTAAAATTCTTCGACAGGAACAAATTCTAGTTGCATAGGGGCGTCTTACTTTAAGTTGATGTCAAAAGCTGGTGTCTTAGGTTATTTTCCCAAAGCAACTGCCTTTTTCATTAAATAACGATCTCCTCTCTTCAAATTGGTCGTATTTAGTCTAAATAGGTCACTACCTTTGATTCCTTAATGGGCTAGAGCATTGAACACTGAACCGACGTTCTAAGGGTAGGTATATTTTTGAGCCAGGGTTAGTGTCATAGTTCTACAGGCTTAAGTCCTATGGCAAAAATATACTTGCCATAGGAGGGTTGCATTTTTATACATCATTTAACTGTAGCTTAAATGTGTTTTTTTAATATTTGGCAGAATAAAATTCGACACGGGAAATAAGGTGTGATATGGTACACACCTTTAGAATAATACAAACTATTTGTCATTATAAATTAAGTATTAATTTATACATATACATAAAAGTCAAAAGTTTTTCTAAGAACTCAGGAAACGGGAAGTTTAGGAGTGTTTTACCAACTATTACTGGTATTTTTCTTTTAGAATGGAGTTAAGAAGTATTAATATCTTGGTGTTTGAGAATACTATTGTGTCAAGTTTCTTGCTGAAAAAGAGATTGTGAAATTATGGAATAAAAGCATAGCGAAAAATATATAGGTGTAATTATAAAAACAGAATTTTGATTTATTTATCAAGTAGATAAGCTAAAAATATATCTTGTGAAGTATAAAAATTTTAAATAGATATACGTAAATAAAAAATTGTACTTCTGCAAGCAGATGATGTATAAAAACGTATTCATATTAAATTAAAATAAATAACAATTAAATTTTCATGAAAGTCAAAGGCTAGAGTCAGACTCAAAAATTCGGGAAACCTTTCGTAAGAAAAACACAACAAACTATGAACTCTAGAACTAAGCAACGCATCGCCTTAATTTCAGTTCATGGCGACCCAGCGGTTGAAATTGGGAAAGAAGAAGCTGGAGGACAGAACGTTTACGTGCGCCAAGTGGGAGAGGCACTGGCTAAATTGGGCTGGCAGGTTGAAATGTTTACCCGTAAGGTAAGCGTAGAGCAAGAAACAATAGTACAACACAGCCATAATTGTCGAACCATTCGGTTAGAAGCTGGTGCCGTTGAATTTGTGCCACGGGATAATCTGTTTGGGTATTTGCCAGAATTTGTGGATAATTTCCTCAAATTCCAGCAGGAAAACAACTATGTATATCCCTTAGTTCATACAAACTATTGGCTCTCGGGTTGGGTCGGGATGCAGTTGAAGGAACTTCAAGGGAGTAAACAGGTGCATACCTATCACTCTCTGGGAGTCGTTAAATACAACACAATAGACACGATTCCGCTGATAGCCAGTACTCGGTTAGCAGTAGAGAAACAAGTTTTGGAGACATCTGAACGAATTGTGGCGACGAGTCCGCAGGAAAAGGAACATATGCGAACTCTGGTGTCCACTAAAGGTAGTATCGGCATTATTCCTTGTGGTACTGACATTCGGCGGTTTGGTTGTGTTGACCGACAAGCAGCAAGGACTAAATTGGGCATTGACCAAGAAGCTAAAGTTGTGTTGTATGTAGGTCGTTTTGACCCACGCAAGGGCATAGAAACATTGGTGCGTGCAGTGGGCGAGTCTCAGGTTCGTAATTTAGATAATTTTCAACTTATTATTGGTGGTGGTAGCTGTCCCGGTCATAGTGACGGGATGGAACGCGATCGCATTGAGAGTATTGTGAGTGAGTTGGGTATGACCGATTTCACTACCTTTCCAGGTCGCCTAAGTCAGGACATTTTGCCATATTACTACGCTGCGGCAGATGTTTGCGTTGTGCCCAGTCACTATGAACCCTTTGGATTGGTGGCGATCGAAGCTATGGCAAGTGGTACACCAGTGATTGCGAGTGATGTAGGCGGGCTTCAATTTACAGTCATACCAGAAGAAACCGGTTTACTTGCACCACCACAAAATGTTGCCGCTTTCTCTGCTGCTATTGACCGAATTCTCAACAATCCACAGTTGCGCGATGAATTGGGTGAAGGCGGTAGAAAGCGAGTTGAAACCAAGTTTAGTTGGGATGGAGTAGCTTCTCAACTGGGTCAACTCTATACTCAAATTTTACAAGTAACTCCCGAGGAAAAACTGCAAGAAGCTTCTGAGAAAGTCCCGCAAGAAGTGATTTTAGCGAGTTAGTACTGTTCTCGAACTGTAAGTCGCAAGTAACCAAAAGTCTATAGTCGAGAGATGGCACCTAAAAATAGCTGATTCTGGACCATAGACTTTTGCGTTAAACAATTTCTCAGCAATTTCTTCTGAATAAGGTTTTTTTATAAGTATTCAAATGATTATAATTATGAACCGGGAATACAGATACTTCAGTAATTTCCCGAATTAACTTTATAATTTCATGAGAAAGTTAATTTTTCCGTAAAAATCTCAGTAATTACAGGCAACATCACAAGCCATGTTTTAACGTGGAAAATATACAAATAATATCTTATACCAGCACAAAGACGTTTTTTAAGTATAAACTTTGATTGGAACTGAATGAGGGTTGATACTATTAGTGTTGGAATAAGGTTATTTTTGCCTACATGATTGGGAAAAATAGTCAGTTTCAGGGGTTATCGTTATTTGCAAAGTTTACGTAAAAGTAGTCTTGAAAGCTGTAGTGATTCAGTAATTCTCAGGAAACCATATTGTTTATTGAGACAAATATTATGATTCAGCGCACGTTACTTCTGATTTTAGGTTTAGTAAGCCTTGGATTATTTGCGGCACCTAACCCAGCAAAAGCCCTGACAATCAAATACGATTCAAATTTCACAGACAGAGACTTTGAAAATCTCATCGAACGGGGGCAATTTTCAGAAAAGTTTGTTGCTGAAGGACGAATTGGGGATCTAGGTGGTCTTGCCACTTACGAACTCAGTCTTAATGAAGATATTAAGCAAGGTGGTCAGCCTGTGGAGCAACAACAGTATGCTTGGGGTAACAATCAGCCAGTAGACTTCAGCTTGGAATACACTGGAAGTGCTGTGAAATACGTTGTTGATGGTCAGACTCTTTCCAGTACTGCTTTTAATGGTCCGGTGACTGACATTTTCATCCGTACCTTTGCATCAAATAATAGTGTTCTACAACTGACTAACTTAGCGTTTAACGGTACAGGAATTCAAGACCTGGGCTCTTCTTCTCTGGGTATTGCCTCAGACGTAGATTATCTACAGATTAGTAATATAAGCGATCCCTTCGTGCTGAGTGGCAAAACATCATTATTTTGGGCATCGAATGCAACTCCACCAAGGAATTCTCAACTGGCATATCAGTTTAAAGTTGGCGGTTCTTCCAAAACAAGCGTACCTGAAGCCGATACATTTGGTGCGATCGCTTTGGCAGCAGTTGCTCTGATAGATTACAGTCGAAGAAAGAAAGCTGCTTAACAACAGTCCTGCTTTAAAGATTCACGCCGAGGGTACAAATTTTCGGCGTGCATTTGATATGCTAATAGCGCTATACTTACCAACGACTATATAGATGACCAAATCAGTAAATTCAGTAAACAGTAATAACTGAAGAACTGACAACTGGTAGCTAATAACTGTTAAAACGGCAAATCGTTGTGCAAACCTTTGACTTTACAACTCTTACAGCTGTTTGTAGCGATCTCCGCGCTAACTGGCTACCATCGCGTATAGAGCAGGTCTACCAGCGCAATAGCTACACCATTGCCATAGCACTCCGGACTATAAAAGAACGGGGTTGGCTGGAAATATCTTGGCACGCCCAAGCTGCACGCCTACACATTGGCGCACCTCCACCAAGAACGCCAGATACCTTTACCTTCAGCCAACAGCTGATACACCAGTTAGGAGGTTTGGCGCTGGTAGCGATTGAGACAATTGCCCCCTGGGAACGTGTGGTTGATTTGCAGTTTGCCCGTCGTCCGGGAGAAAGCGCCTTGTATCACCTATACGTTGAAATTATGGGCAAATATAGCAATGTTATTCTGACCGATTCTAGTAACACAATCATTACGGTCGCCCATCAAGTCAACCAACAACAATCGAGTGTTCGTCCCATTCTGACCGGACAGCCGTATGAAAAACCACCTCGTCTTACCGCTACCACGCCCAGTTTAACGGAATCTCAAGAACGCTGGCAAGAACGGGTTAGTTTAGTGCCGGGAGCAATCAAACGTCAGTTACTCAAGACCTACCGTGGGCTTTCTCCTTCACTGTTACAGTCCATGCTACAGGTATCAGAGATAGATTCAGACAGTTCGACGGATCACCTCAAAGCAGAAGATTGGCAGCGCCTGTTTCATTACTGGCGTGAATGGTTACAAAGATTAGAAAGTGAAAAGTATGAACCTGCTTGGACAGAAGACGGATACACTGTCCTTGGTTGGGGTATTCTCAAACCAGCTAAGAATGTCCAAGAGGTACTCAATCAGTATTACACTGACCAGTTTAATCTACAAACATTTTCTCAACTGCGGCATCAGTTGAATCAGAAACTCAATAATATTTTGGAAAAATTGCGGCTGAAGGCTGCGACTTTTAGGCAACGCTTACAGCAGTCTGAGAAAGCGGATGAGTATCGGCAAAAAGCTGATTTGTTAATGGCGCATCTTCATGAATGGCAGGTGGGGATGAAAGAGATTATCCTTCCTGATTTTGAAACAGGCGAACCCGTGAAGATTGCCTTAGAACCAGATAAAAATGCAGTGCAAAATGCTCAGGGGCTGTACAAACAGCACCAAAAACTCAAACGCGCCCGTTCTGCGGTTGAACCACTTTTGTTAGAGGTCAATGCTGAAATTGATTATTTAGAGCAGGTGGAAGCAGCGATTTCTCAGATAGAGAATTACAAAACACCAGAGGACTTACAAGCCCTGGAAGAAATCCGTGAGGAACTGATTCAGCAGCAGTATTTGGAAGACTCGGAGTATCGCCGTCGCAGTTCCACTGACGCAGCTAGTACTAATTTTCATCGTTTCCAAACTCCCAGTGGTTTTGAAGTCTTAATTGGTCGCAATAATCGCCAGAATGACCAATTAACATTTCGGGTCGCCAATGATTACGATTTATGGTTTCATGCACAAGAAATTCCAGGAAGCCACGTACTTTTGCGTTTGGAACCAGGTGCAGTTCCAGAGGAAAGCGATTTACAGTACGTTGCTAATCTAGCAGCATATTATAGTCGCAGCCGTCAAAGTGACCAAGTGCCAATTGTCTATACGCAACCAAAGAACGTTTACAAGCCTAAGGGAGCTAAACCAGGAATTGCTATTTACAAGCAGGAGCGTGTCATTTGGGGACAACCGCAGTTAGTTAGTGGTCATTAGTCAAGGGTCAAGGGTCATTTTTATCGAAGAAAGCCAGAGGGCGGAGGGCAGACGGCAGAAGGAAAAATTGTAGAATTTAATACAAAGAAGTCTTCTGTGCTTTACCAAACGGTCTAAAGCCCCTGAATTTATTGCTGGGACTTCCCTGTTAAGAGTTGCCTTGTAATTAGATTTAAGGACAAAGGACAAAAGTTTTTGATTTAGTTATTTGCCTCATCGTGATGTACCATATGATTGAATTCTTCTTAAAGATAGAAGCAATTTTTCTATTGGTATATCTTTTTTTGATAAAATTGCCTTAAAAATCTGTGTAGGCTGTTACAATCTTGTAAAGAAAAGTTTCCCGGTGCGCTTTGGGAACGCACATTTTGGGTTTAACTCTCTAGAAAAGACAACGCAAAGAAAATTTTAATAGACCAGCTGTGGTAGGCTGGTCTTTTTGTCAGGTTTAGAAACTAAAAGTCGTTCTTATGGCACCAATAATAACATCATCGTTGTTACTGTTGTGGTCTGGTGCCGTCAGCCAGATAACTCCGGGAGTGATGGTGATGTTGTCGTTGACTTGATACTGGTAGAACGCTTCAATGTGATATGAAGTGTCTGTGTCTGTGGACAGTTGATCGATGCTGGAACCAGTTACTTTAGGTTCCATACCAAAAATGATACCCCCTAAATTACCTTTCTTCCCAAGGTCAGGGAATCCTAACGTGACAGCCCAGTTCCAAATGTCAAGGTCGCCACGGTCAATTCTTCCTCCCTGTGTGGACAAGTTACGAGCGTTGGTGTATCCAACCCAGCCACCTAAAACAAATTTATCGCTCAAACCAAGGGATGCTTGTAGACCGTAGGAATTACTGGAAAATGGTACGTTTAACTCGTCAGGTTCTCCATCTACGTCAAAGTCAAAGTTGGAGTTGAAGAACGATATTGGATTTGCCCGCGTGCTTCCTGCTACCACTTCCTGGTTGTAGGCATTAATGTAGGTGAAGGCAATACTAAAGCGATCGCTTGGTTTAATGGTAAGTTGTGCGAGGGCACCGTAAGGACCGTTAAATATACCATTACCAAGGGAGGGATCGTTGGGTGAACTTCCCAAATATCCTAAAGAGAGTGACACCGTATCTCCGAAAGCTTGGGTAATTCCCAATCCCGCACCATCCATTTGATAGTAAATAGGGTTGCGCGTGCCAAAAGTGGACAAAGCACCAAATGAACCATCGCCATCAAAGATGTTGACTGTAGTAGTTATATCGTCCGCCGCCCCAGCGTTAGCGATCGCAATGACCTCTGTGCTTTTAGTCAGGGGAAATTTGTACCAAAGTGCATCCAGGACAACATCAGCACTGCCATCATCACCTGCAAAGTACAAACTGCCTTCTGGTGTTCCCAGATCGGGGTTAACGATATTATTTGCCTGAAGTCTGGTAAACAAAGTATCTTCTCCAGTGAAGCTAGTTACTAGTTCTACCCGTGTTCGTGCCCCGAAAGTTGTATTGTTATCTTTAACCTCTACATCGTTAACTGTGTCGCCTCCAAAAACATCGGTAATGGCAGCAACAACTTGCCCTTGCAGTTTGGTAGTGGTAGAAAATTGATTGGCTTCTAACTTAGGCAATGCCACAGCTAAGCCATTCAAGATTCAACATTCAACATTAAGAAAACCAGCGCACTTTCAGTAGCCTAGCTCCTAGCTGTATGCTTTGTTAAAAGCATGACAGCTTAACTTAGCTTTGGGAATTGCGTCGCAGTGCTCTAAACGGTCAAACGATAACGTCCCTTTCTTCTTCTTGCTTTAATGACATTTCTCCCGTCTGGAGTTCGCATTCTTGCCCGAAAACCAGATGTTCTTTTTCTTTTACGGTTGGTTCCCTCTAGGGTTCTCTTCATACTTTTGCCCTCTCTAGATGATTTTTATAAAAAAAGTCACAATTTACAATTTTATCATATATCCCGAAAACAGCGAACAGTTATCAGTCATGGTAACGGAGCAAGCTTTTGGAATAAAGCCAGACGAATTCTACTGATAACTGAAACCACACTTAAATTAGCTGATGCTAAGAATCCACGTCCCGAGGTATTGAGAGAGCGGTACATCACCAGGGGACTGAACGCTGCAGTTGAAATAAAAAATTCCTCCAGATGGTGGGTTTTTTACGTTAGAGAGAACAACTTCCACATTACTACCGGCTGGTATTGGCTCTTGGGGAAACAGTTCAATCACCTGATTTTCCTTATCCCATTTCGCCTCAGATAAGGGAACTTCTTTGCCTCTGACCCGAATCTCCATCTTCTTAGGGTCAAAACTCCCTTTAAAATAATTAGGATAACCGATCACAATCTGAGCAACTGCCCTTTTCATCTTTCTGTTAGGAATTCGCAGGCGATAGCGATCCCAACCATTGGTTTGACCGCCAAAATCTAAGCGAAAGGGTAATTGATTTTCGCCTTTAACACCGCTAAACAGCGTGAATCCGGGCAAACCCTCTGCCGAACTTATGGCTGGTAAAGTAACTAGTAAACAGCTAGCTACGGCTAAAGCGGAAAGTAAACGTCGCATCACAATCGAGCTCCTCTGGCAAAAATCCGTTTTTTGTTAATGGTTAGTGGTTAGCGGTTAGTAAGGTCAGGACAAGACACTACTACCTGTTAACCAACTCTGTAACTAAACTTTACTACTGACTTTGAAAAAATGGACGTAACATGATGAGAAAAGTGCCATATAAGTATTTTTGTGGGTAATGTTCTCTGAATATTTGTATGTTTTATTACATTTATGAAGGGGGAGTTTTATACTTAAGTGAAAACACTGTTAGCATTAGCTCCTATTGCTGAATATGTAAAAATATATAAATATATTTTTTTTGTGATAAAAGTTCAGCTATTGATAGAGACATTAAGATTTAACTTGGGCTAAGTTGAGTAGAATAATTTTTACTCAAAGCAGAAGTTTAAAAGGTCTTTGAGAATAACTTTATTCAAAAGAATTTGATTAATATTGCGATATGTAAAAAAACATAAAGAAAATCTTTCAATACCTAAAAGAAGTTGAAGAGAAAGACGCAAAAATTGGGGATCAATTTAGGATCGGCAATAGAGAACCCTATAAAAGTCATGAAGGATAAAGGGTGAAAGGACAAGTGAAAGTAACAGCACACAGACAAGACCTAAAATCTGTTCGTGGAGTTCACAATAGGAAAGAGGGTCGAGCTTTCTAGCCTAGAGATTTAGCGATGAAATAGACTTTATCCTTCAAACTTCAGTCTATATCTTGCAAAAAACACATTGAGGCTTAACCTGGATAAATAAAAAAGTGCGAAAGCGAAGGTTAAAGTTACGTTTGCTAGGTAATTGCTCATCGCTATCGCCCTACTCAATAAGCTCAACAAGAGCCTCATGAGAAAAATTTCAGAGCTTGGAAAAATTAGGTATTTATTCGCAAGGAGATTGCATGAGAATAGCAGTTGCTAAAGAAATTGAAGTTTGTGAGCGTCGAGTTGCCTTAATTCCTGACATTGTTGCCAAATTGGTAAAACAAGGTTTGGAAGTTTGGGTAGAAAGTGGTGCAGGTGAGCGAGCTTTCTTTTCTGATGCTGCCTATGAAGCAGCAGGAGCTAAAGTTATATCTGATACGGTTACGTTGTTGAGTGGGGCAGATATTCTGTTGAAAGTCAGCCCACCACAAGAGCGCGAAGATGGACGGTCGGAAATTGACTTGCTCAAAGAAGGGACAGTGCTGATCGGTTTTCTCAACCCATTAGGAAATCCATCTACGGCTCAACGACTCGCAGAACGCAAGATAACTGCTATCAGTATGGAGATGATTCCCCGTACAACAAGAGCGCAAAGTATGGACGCTCTGTCGTCACAGGCATCCGTGGCAGGATATAAGGCTGTGCTCATCGGTGCTGCAGCATTGCCGAAGTATTTTCCCATGTTGACAACAGCCGCTGGTACTATAGCCCCCGCAAAAGTATTTGTTATGGGGGCAGGGGTGGCTGGTTTGCAAGCGATCGCAACTGCAAGACGTTTGGGAGCAATCGTAGAAGCATTTGATATCCGCCCAGCTGTGAAAGAAGAAGTACAAAGTTTGGGGGCAAAATTCGTAGAAGTTAAACTCGAGGAAGAAACAACAGCTTCTGGAGGGTATGCCAAAGAAATCACCGAGGCGAGCAAAAAGCGCACTCAAGAAGTGGTTACCGAACACGTTAAGAACGCTGATGTTGTCATAACCACGGCTCAAGTTCCAGGTAAAAAGGCACCACTTCTGGTAACTGAAGAAATGGTGGCACAAATGAAACCGGGTTCAGTGATAGTGGATCTTGCTGCCGAACAGGGTGGTAACTGCGCTTGTACCGATCCGGGTAAAGACATTGTATGGAATGGCATCACAATTATTGGTCCCATCAACTTACCATCATCCATGCCAGTCCATTCCAGCCAATTGTATTCCAAGAACTTATCGTCACTCATCCAACTGCTGATTAAAGACAACTCTTTGCAGGTGAATTTTGCTGACGACATCATCAATGAGGCTTGTATTACCCACGGTGGTGAAATTCGCAACCAACGAGTCAGAGATGCTTTAAAAGCTTTGGCAATGGCTAACGGTTAGTAGTTAGCGATCGCTCTTGCAAACAACTCAACAACAAACCCTAAAAGGAGTTTTTTATCTAATGACAGAAGCATTAATGGCAGCGCTGTTTGTATTTGTTTTGGCATCTTTCGTTGGATTTGAGGTGATTAACAAAGTGCCACCAACCCTCCACACTCCCCTGATGTCGGGTTCAAATGCGATTTCCGGTATCGCGGTACTTGGGGCAATATTGGCTTCTGGCGCTAAAGAGTGGAATCTTTCAGTCATTCTTGGTTTGATTGCTGTCGTACTGGCTACCGTTAACGTAGTGGGTGGCTTCCTCGTCACAGATCGGATGTTGCAAATGTTCAAGAAAAAGGCGAGTGGTTAGTGGTTTTTAGTTAGTGGTTATTAATCACTCTTAACAACTAACCACTAACAACTAACTACTATCAACTAACAACTAACAAATAATGGAATTATGAGCGATTTTCTTCCTACTGGGATTCAGCTATCGTATTTAGTCGCTGCATCCTTATTTATTCTGGGTCTAAAAAAGTTGGGCTCGCCAGCTACGGCACGACAGGGTAATGTTGTTGCAGCGTTAGGGATGCTGTTAGCAATTGTGGCAACACTTTTGGATCGACAGGTGTTGAATTACCAAATGATATTGTTGGGCTTGGCAATTGGATCGGTGTTGGGTGCGATCGCAGCTTACAAAGTCCACATGACGGATATGCCCCAAATGGTGGGTTTGCTTAACGGGCTGGGAGGTATAGCTTCAGCATTGGTAGCTGTTGCTGAATTTTGGCGGTTATTGAGCACTTCTCAAACAGTCTCCCTTGATGCCAATATCTCCATGCTGTTGGATGTATTAATTGGTGGTGTCACCTTTACGGGGAGTATGATTGCCTTTGCAAAACTGCAAGGCATCATGAGTGGTGCTCCAATTACATTTCCCTTGCAAAAACCCCTAAACGCCTTACTCCTATTTGCATATGTAGCTGGTAGTGCCTACTTGCTCACCGCACCACATAACCTAGCCGTCTTCTTAGGCATAGTTGTTGTTTCCTTGGTACTGGGCGTAATGTTCGTTATCCCCATTGGTGGTGGCGATATGCCTGTGGTGATTTCACTTTTGAACTCATTTTCAGGTTTAGCCGCCGCCGCAGCTGGATTCGTGGTAATGAACAATATGCTCATCATTTCCGGTGCATTAGTAGGAGCATCGGGAATCATCCTCACCGAAATTATGTGTAAGGCAATGAACCGTTCGCTTATTAGCGTGCTGTTTGATGCTTTTGGTACGAGTGGAGCCTCTAGTGCTGGTGCAGCTGGCAGTACGAGTACAATTGATAAAACTGTCCGCAGCATAGATCCAGAAGAAGGCGCAATGATGTTGGGCTATGCTCGTTCTGTTGTGATTGTTCCCGGCTATGGAATGGCAGTAGCGCAAGCACAGCATAGCGTCCGCGAGTTAGCGGATCAGCTAGAACGTATGGGCGTTGAGGTGAAATACGCAATTCATCCCGTTGCTGGTAGAATGCCCGGTCATATGAACGTGTTGCTGGCAGAGGCAAATGTACCTTACGAGCAACTCCACGATATGGATGATATCAATCCCCAATTTGACCAGACAGATGTGGCGCTGGTGATTGGAGCTAATGACGTGGTGAACCCAGCAGCCCAAAGTGATGCGAATAGTCCAATTTATGGAATGCCTATTTTAGAGGTAGATAAGGCAAAGCATACAATTGTGATCAAACGCGGTATGAGCGCTGGTTTTGCTGGTGTAGACAATGAGTTGTTCTACAAGGACAAAACCACTATGCTTTTTGGTAGTGCCAAAGAAATGGTGGCGAAGTTAGTTGCCGAAGTGAAGCATTTGTAAAAAATTTTGAACAGATAAAATACAAGCTTGCCAAGGATACGATGTTTCACTAGGCAAGCTTTTTTGTTGAATGACTTATGACATTAGCACTTGGCATGATAGAAGTTTACGGTGTTCCCACAGCAGTAGAAGTCAGCGATGCTATGTGTAAAGCAGCTCGTGTCACTCTTGTGGGTTACGAAAATACCGATCTCGGACGAATTACCGTATTGATTCGGGGGGAAATTGGTGAGGTCAATGTTGCCGTTGCTAATGGATTAAAGGCGGTTGGGCGAGTTAATGGTGGCGAGTTACTGTCTTATCACATTATTGCCCGTCCCCATGAAAATTTAGAACACGCTTTACCAATTCATCTGACAGCCTATGTTCCGCAGTTTAGTTCAGATATTCGGTTTCCACCCCCACTCTCAGTCTAATGAAAGCTGATGAAATTTAGCAATTAATGGGGAATTTCTATCCAAAACTTAGAACCTTCACCTGGCTCGGAAAAACATTTGATTTGCCCGCGATGCTTTCAACAATAATTTGGTAGGAAATCTATAAGCCCAAATCAATTCCTTTACCAGGTTTTTTAGCTGCGAAATAATAACATATCCCAGGTATAAATAGCAAGTAAAACACTGTAGGGAAACGAGCGATCGTATCCCTACACAAAGATAATTGAACCAAGAAAACTGCTCTATTCTCACTTAAAGGCAAAGGAATCATTTGCGCTTTTTAGGAGTAGAACTTCGTACTTCGCGTTTTTCTTGTTCTCGCAGACGGCGATCGCGCCAATCTGACAGCGTCAAATAACCAATGCCTCCAGTAACTACCACAAGCAGTACCAAAGCCAGTAAAGCTAAAATACTTAGAAATGGACTTTCCACCATTCTCTTAGAGCCCGTTACGACCCCACACTACCATTGCGATTGACCAAGTAAAAACAACCAGTAGAGAGACCCAGCCTAGCGTCAAAATGTCCATAGCGATACTTTTAAACAAATTTACGAAACAACTTCAATCTTAATGATACTGGAAGCGTGCCCTGAACTGACGTTTGTGGCTCAAAGCTTTACGATCGCTCAACAGTACCACCTTAACAATTTCAGCAAGAATGGTGAACAAAGTTTTTAACACTCAACTTATGGCAGAACGTATAGAGTCCTTGAAGGCTGGTGTGCTTGCTAGTGTATGCTTGACCTTCGCTTTCCATATCACCAATTTACTAAATAGTTTAATTCTCGTAAAATATTTTAACTTCCTGAATATTTTGCAGATGGATACATTGAATTTGCAGTGGTTAACCCGGTCAGGTATCGCTGCTTTTTGTAGTTTATTGTTTGGTGTCACGGGAATTGAGAGTATATTGGGGTTTGGATTAGCTGGGCTTGCTCTTGATATCGCTCTGCAATTTGGCTGGATTAAAACCTTTAAATAATCTTTTCCCTACTAACCACTAACCACTAACTTCCCCATGAAACCCAACCAAGCCAGCTATTTTTTGATAGTTGATTTAGAAGCAACTTGCTCCGATGACGGCACTATTCCCAGTGAAGAAATGGAGATGATTGAAATTGGTGCCGTCATGCTCAACAGTGCCACATGGGAGATAGATTCGGAGTTTCAGCAGTTTATCAAACCTGTAAGACACAAACAATTAACTCCCTTTTGCATAGAATTAACCACCATTTCTCAACAAGATGTTGATCGAGCACCCACATTTCCACAGGCTCTTTCTCATTTTAAAACATGGCTTGATTTATTTCCAAGACATATTTTCTGTTCTTGGGGAAACTATGATAAAAAGCAATTTATTCAAGATTGTGAGTTCCACAATGTTCCCTACCCATTTGGTTCAGAACACAGAAATATAAAAAAAGAATTTTCAGAATATCTTGGTGTTTCCAAAGGATTTGGCATGGCAAAGGCTCTTCAACATTTAGGTCTAGAATTGAAAGGAACACACCATCGGGGAATTGACGATGCCCGTAATATTGCAGCTATATATCGACATATAAAAACTCAGAGATGTAAATAATAGGATATACCCTTTGGTCAATTAAGGTTGTCCTATCAACTTACGTTTATTAATAATCGACCAGAACGACCCAAGTGCCGAAATATTACGCTTACAAGTGCTAGCGGAGTCAACCTAGTCATTACGAGTTACCGCTAATATTAAGAGTCTTAAGCTGTAGCAACTATTTAACAGACTATTATACATCAGCGCAAATAAGGCTCACAAATGCACGCTCGTGGTCAAGTTTGTAGTATAAGCCTGTTACTTTCATCCTTTAGCCTTCATACAGAGAGCCTTTTTATACTATTCCCACACAGCTTGCAAATTGAGAACGAAACCGGGTAAAACATCTTCTCCTGATAGTTCTGTCGGTGCTTCTAAGACTTCTACTTCTTTTCCAAGTCGGTAGATTTCTACTCTGCGGTTTTTTCTGTCAATCAACCACCCAAGTTTGACTTGGTTTTCCATATATTCCTGCATTTTCTCTTGTGCTTTTTTTAAGTCATCCGAGGGAGACATCAACTCTAAAACAAAATCTGGAGCAATGGGAGGAAATTTCTCCCTTTCCTCAGTCGTAAGTGCATACCATCGTTCTTGTTCAATCCAAGCAATATCAGGAGAACGATCGGCACCATTGGGAAGTTTAAAGGCAGTTGAAGAATCAAAGACTTTTCCCAACTTGGCTTGTCGATTCCAGATTCCAAAATCAATCATCATTTCAGCATTACAATTACCCGTTTCTCCTCCTGTTGGGGACATGATAATAAGTTCTCCGTTAGCATTTCGTTCAAATTTTACATCAGGATTTTTCCTACACAAAAGATAAAATTGCTCGTCAGTAAGTTCAATCACGGGTTTGATGTGTAATGTAATAGCGTTCATGATGAGTAAAGAGTTAATAAACAATCATGTATATTGCATAATATTAAGAGTCTTAAGCTGTAGCAACTATTTAACAGACTATTACACATCAGCAGAAATAAGGCTCACAAATGCACGCTCGTGGTCAAGTTTGTAGTATAAGCCTGTTACTTTCATCCTTTAGCCTTCATACTTCGGTTAATTAGTTATTATTAAACAATAATCGCAAAAACCGGAAAACCCGCCCCCCATCTCCCCATCTCCCCATCTGCCTTAATGATAAGTCTTTATGCGAACATGATATCAGGGGGGTAAATTTAACTAAACTTCTAACCTTCAAAGATGTGGCGATTGAATTCTTCCCGATCGCGGAATCTTTCAAAAATGCGATCCATCTTAGTCAACTCGAACAACATTTTGACTTGGTCATTCATAGAACATACATAAAGTTTACCGCCGGAGTTTCGCACAACCTTCATTGCGGATACTAAAGCGCCCAAGCCGGAACTATCGATAAACTTAACATCCTGCAAGTCTATTAACACAATGTTGGCTCCAGTAGCCATAATATCTTTCACTTCGCTACGCAGTTCATTTCCTCTAGAACCGTCTATGACGCCAGACAGTTGAAGCACGTTAACACTAGGGTTCATAATTATAACGTATTAGAATATTTTTAGCTACTTATTTACTTTATATTTTGAACAGGCTAAAACTGGTATCGTACAGCAAAAAAATTTATTCAACTACCATGAGATTATAACCAGTTCAGCAGTTTTTATTATGAATTGTAACAGTTTATCGTTCAAGCAAATTGCTCAAGAAGCCCACTAACTTTTAATTCCTAGTTAAGTGGAAATACCGATGTTACTAAATTATTTAATAATATTTACACATAAATAAGCAGTAACGATTATCTACTGTCCGCTGGTATTCTAATTTGTCTGCAATAGCTGCCATGATTTTTAAACCGCGTCCGCGTTCTTCTTCATTTTCCTCCAATTCACCTAGTTCTTGTAACTTCTCCTCTAAGTTAAAAGGCTGACCATAAGCCCAAATACGAATTTCTATACTTTTTTCCGAACGTACTGCTTCTATCTCAATAGGAGTCTCAGTTGGTAAATTTTTATGAGCATGTTCCACTATATTAGTAAATCCCTCTATAAGTAGTGTTTGACAATGCCAAAAATTTTTTTTATCGGGAAGAGGAGGTTGATTGATTTGCTCGAACCATGACAAAACATCAGGATAAAGACTAAGACTTGTATGAATTTTTAGATGAATTCTAATATTCACTTTTTTAGTAAAAAAACTCTTCTTTCCATCATAGGTTGGAATTCATTTGTCGTCTCTAAAATTTAAGCCTGTTAACTGAAACAAAAACTTATTAAAATTAGTGAATTTTCAGCGATTGAAAATTTGAGTTTGATTATATTTATAAACTAGCTAATTATGTTTAAAATTTTAATCATCGATGACGATCCCATAGTGCGGATGGCACTAAGAAGAACACTGCAAAAACAGGGGTATGACGTCTCTATTGCCAGTAATGGTGAGGAAGGGATTGTATTGGCAAAACAGCTACGTCCAGCTTTGATTATCTGTGACTGGATGATGTCCGGGCTGGATGGGCTGGAAGTCTGTCGTAAAATTAAGGCAGATCCAGAATTAGCAACAACTTTTTTCATTCTACTGACTGCTAGGGGTGCAGCTCCTGGTGAGGAAGGAGATAGGGTAGAGGGGCTTGATGCTGGAGCAGATGAATTTGTTTCTAAACCAATTGAGATTAATGAAATAAAGGCACGAGTCAGAGCTGGGCTAAGATTACATCAACTCCATCAAGATTTACAAAACCAAAAACAAGCTTTGCAGGTTGTCAATCAAAATTTACAAATTCAAAAACAAATTTTGGAAGCAGAATTGGCTGAGGCTGCTGATTACGTGCGATCGCTACTACCACCACCACTTGTAGGTGCAGTCAAGACAGAATCTGTGTTTCTTCCTTCTGTAAGACTTGGCGGTGATTGCTTTGATTACTTCTGGATTGATAATGAGAATTTAGCAATTTATTTATTGGATGTATCGGGACACGGAGTAGGTGCAGCCCTACTATCTGTTTCCGTGCTGAATGTCTTGCGATCGCGATCGTTACCAAAAACGAATTTTTGTCAACCAAACCAAGTTCTCAGGGCGCTCAACCAAGCTTTCCAAATGGACAGTCACAATGATAAGTACTTTACAATTTGGTATGGAGTTTATAACAGTTCCCAACACCAACTCGTATATGCTAACGCCGGACATCCACCAGCCGTGTTGCTATCTAATACACCAGAACACAACACTCAGGTTCAAAAACTAAACTCTCTAAGTTGTCCCATAGGTTTTTTACCAGATGATGATTTTGAACAGAGTCGTGTTGAAATGGAAAAAAACACTACTTTATACATATTTAGTGATGGGGCATACGAAATTGTGCAACCCGATGAAAGGGTTTGGGAACTCAATGATTTTATTAATGTACTGATAAACTGTACTGGAGCAAAGACTTATAATCTTAACCGGGTGCTGGCTGACATTATGTCTATCAATGCTAGAACCACTTTTGATGATGATTTATCTATATTAAAAGTTACCTTTGAAAATTAAATCCCGTGACTTTTACCAATAACCCAACGACGCCGAAAGAAACGGGCTAAAGCTGGCTCTTCCAAAGATAAGCAAATTGGGCGTCCGTGGGGACAGGTACGTGGGTTGCGGGTGCGCTGCCATCGATCTAGTATTGTTTGCATTTCTTCCAAGCTCAAGGGTGTGCCGTTGCGAATTGCGCTGCGACAAGCAACAGCTACCTGTGCTGTCTGTAAATCACCACCCAAACTCAGTTCTAAAATGGCTTCCGCAGTATCGTCTCGCTGCTGTAAAAGTACGGGTACGGTACGGACTGCCCAAAGTTGTTCGCCAAAGGGTTCTATATCCAAACCAATATGTTGCAGTTGTGTGACTTGAGCGGGAGACAATTGGTAGAGAATGATGGATGGTTCGATAGGAACAAGCCGCCAGTTATCGCAAAGCTGTTCGTATAAAATGCGTTCGTGGGCAATATGCTGTTCCACTAACCACAGCCCACCAGGATGTTCTGCCACGATGTAGGTGTTATTGACTTGAGCAACAGCTTTGACAGCAAGGGGAGTAGGGGCGAAGACTTCTTCCCCTGTAAAAGCGTCAGAAGTCGAGTCTTGTTCGGTGGAATTGGATGGATTGAGATTGTAAAAGCCATTCTCTTCTGCGGCTTTGAGTAATTGGCTCACCCGTGTTGTGTGGAAAGCTTCTCCGAGGGATGTAGAGTTGATGCGGAGTGCTTTCTCAATCGCTTGAGAAGTTTGTTCTTGCCAATAACCGATTTGGTTGAGATAAATTTCTGATTTTGCCGGGTTGCGATTCCAGTTGACTTGTTCGGGAGAAATAAATAGGTGCAGAAAACAAACAGGATAGCGATCGCGTGGTAAGGTTCTGTGAAATGCGCTCAGGATAGTTTGCTCTAACTCCTGTAACTTTACCATTCGTCCGTTGACAGCAACCCTTACCCAGTCCGGGCGGCGGCGGTGACAGCGGTCGGGTAATCCTATGACTAAGTGCAATGCTGAGTGTTGAGTGTTAACTGCTGACTCTTGAGGGTTTGGTATTTCCAGTTTTAATTCGTGTAGATCTGCCTCTTTTACCTGATTTAGAATTTGAGGCAGTAGTTGACCAATTTTAGTTGCAGGGCTAATGGTAAACCATTCACGGTCATTTTGACAAACTTGCCAAGTTATGTGGGGATGACACAAAGCAATTTGTTGAATTGTGGCTTGCACTGCTTTCATTTGCTGTGCAAGTGATGGCAATCCCTCACGACGAGATGCCCAATTTTCAAATAGATTGGAGACTGTGACAACGGTACCGGGGGCAATAGCTGCTGCTTCTACAAGCAGAGTTTCTCCTTCATAACCATAGACAATTCGCCAACCTTCATCCCCACCCTGCGGACGGCTTAATATTTCTAAATCGGCTAAAGTCGTCAAACTGTGCAGTGCCTCTCCACGAAAACCCAAGCTGGTAATTTTCCACAAATCTGCACAACGACGGATTTTACTGGTACTGTGAGCAGTCGCTGCTCGTTTTAAGTCATCTAAGGTCATTCCACAGCCATTGTCTGCCACGCGGACACGCCATTGCTGGGGCCAAAGAGAAATGACAATTCTAGTCGCACCTGCGTCTAAAGAATTTTCAACCAATTCTCGAACGACAGAAGCTAAAGAGTCGATGACCTCTCCGGCTGTAATGAGATGGACAACTTCTGCTGGTAGAGCTTGAATCATGTGTACCATAGGTCACAGTATACAAGATGAGCGAACTTCTTTAACAACTAGGGGCTTCTGGATCGTGAAGTGCCCTTCACCAACAGAGTCACAACATACACCTGAAATACACGGGAGCGTGGTAGCCCCGAAATATGAGTCTCAAGAACTTTGTGATGTCCTAACGGGATATAATAGTGGGCATTAGACATCTCCAACAAAGAATGTAGAGACGAGCCATGGCGCGTCTTTACAAAGGCTTAAGATAACGCATAATTAATTTCCACTCCTATGTCTATTGATAAGACACCTTGCTTATTTTTTTGCTTCTATTACAGTTTTAGGATTTTTTGTACATAAATCAACCCGTCGAACTTAGATTAATACAGCTATGGCTAAGATTGTGGGTGTTCATGGAATTAACCAGGAATATAGAGGTAGCAATACAATCCATGCCCAATGGTTGCCAGCACTTAAAGATGGTTTGGAACGTGCAGGGGTTAGATTAGAGTCCGAGCGAGAATTTTGCTGTGCATTTTACGGAGACCTGTTCAGGGGTCGCCCGAAGTCAGGAACTGGGGTACCTAACTATGATGCCAGCGATATTGACTCGGATTGGGAGAAGGAACTCCTTCTACAATGGTGGGAAGAAGCGGCAAAAGTAGAAGACGGTATTAGAGGTCCAAGCGAACCATCAAGGGAAAAAGCAACACCCGGATTTGTTCAAAAGGCTCTAAGAATCGTAAGTAATTCTAAGTATTTTGGTGGTGTTGCCGAGAAAATCGTAATTTTTTACCTCAAACAAGTTGGCGGTTACTTACACGATCGCGATAGGAGAAATCAAATTCGAGAGAGAGTTGTGGAGGCTATTGATGAAGATACCCGCGTACTTGTGGGTCATTCTTTAGGGTCAATCGTCTGTTACGAGACCTTATGCCAGCATCCAGAATGGTCTGTCAAAGTTTTTGTTACTTTGGGTTCCCCCTTGGGAATAAAACGGCTGATTTTTGACCGACTAGACCCAGCACCCCAGGATAATTTAGGTCAGTGGCCGGGGAGTGTAGAAAAGTGGATCAATATTGCCGACCGGGGAGATGTTGTTGCTCTGGAAAAACGGCTAAACCCTTTATTTCAGGGTTCTGTGGAAGACAAGCTAGTTGATAACGGTGCTAATGCTCACGATGCAAGTCGTTATCTCACGGCAGCCGAAACAGGAGAAGCAATTAAGTTGGGTCTGATTGATGAATGAGCGAGCAATATGGATGGAAAAACTCGGTATTATCTAATTGCTTGTGGAACAAGTGAATATTTGGATAAGTACGATCCATTACCTAGTGTTAATACAGACGTAGAAACGGTAGTCAACCTATTTACTCAACATTTCGGTTATGAGCGAGTTTTGGAAGACTTGCAATTGAATCCGGAGGCTACTACTCTCAAAAACCAATTTGCCGACTGGCTTCAAGATGAAAAGCGTTGCGAAAATGATGTTGTAATTTTCTACTATTCTGGTCATGGGGATTGTCTGCCAGGAGATGGACATTATCTGGTAATGAAAGATACCATTATTGACAAAATTGGCACGACTGCTTTACTGACAAAAGATTTAGTCCGCCCTCTAATTAATAAGGGAGTAAAAATATCCCAAATTCTTTATATTATCGATACTTGTCATTCGGGATCTGGTGCAATAGATGTTACGAATTTTGCCTTAAAGGTAATTCAGCAATATCAACCAGTCGAAAAAGAGACGAATATTGCCGTTCATGCTATTGCTGCCTGTCGTGCAAAGCAAACAGCAAACGAAGGTGTATTATCTAATGCACTTGCAAATGCAGTTAAGAAATTGTCTGAGGATGTGGGTTTAAAGACTCTGGGGTATATCAATCTAGATAAGCTAGTAGAAGAGATTAAACAAAATATTCCTTCTAAAGAGCAACGCGTTCAATATAGCATTGCGGGAACTGAGACTTCGGCTAAATTTCTTCCTATTTTACCTAAAACTTTGCGGACATGGGAAAAGAAACGTCAGGAATTTATAAACAGCCTCTCAGAAATTTTAAAAAATTCACTTGAAGAGAATTTATTTTTTATCAATTCATTTCTTTTAAGTAGCAAATTTCTTGAAGAATTTATTTTAGATGAGCCAGATCTAAAAGATAAATTAAAAGATTTATCAATTAAACCAGTGTCAGATGGAATTTGCCCACTGATTGCCTGTTCAGAATGGTGTAGGCAAAGATTCTGCGATCGCGATGATAATAGAAGAGACAATTCAAGCCTTGATAAAGAAATTGAAGAATGGCAAAAAAGCATCTCTGAATATAGAAAAGGAGTGGAATTAGATAAAATTAAAAAGTTTGTAAAAGAATTGTTTGAGGATGAATTTAAACCTTTGATTCAGAAAGTGGATTTGAGGATTCAAATTGAAATCGAGCCGGAAGTAGATGGAAAGAGAAATACAGGGATGACAACTGGCTCGTTTCTTTTTAATATGAATCTTTGGATTGAAAGTCAAAAATTACCATTGGGTAGGTTTGCAGAGAATGTAGTGTTGAAACCACAAGGCGTGGAAAAGAGTGATAGTTTGCGAATATGCCTAGAAAAAGAAGATTTTTTGTCGAAATTAATTCGCAAAGCGCGTTATAGTTTACCTTCCTCGGTAAAACCTCCTACAATTGAAATTTTTCTGCCGATAGAGTTTTATCAAGAGCCTTTAGAAAAAATTTGTTTTTTACGTGGCAGAAACTCTTCTCCATTGGGGAAGGAGTACCCAATTTTTATCAACTCATTTGAACGATATTTCGATCTAGATTTTCGTGAAATTCGTGATGAGATTTGTGAGAAGAAAAAAGCCTTATGGGGTAATAATGATGGCCCAAACTCCGAAATTTACTACATCGGCACACAACCATCACAATTAGACTTGGAAATGATTGAGGAAAGCAAAGCGATCGCAGTCTGGAGTCGAAATAAGAGCAAACCTCTTGTTGAAGGGGACGAAGGTCATATAAAAATATCAAAATGGAAGAATTGGCCTGACAAAATACGTAGTTTACGCAAACAAGAAAAAGACTCAGAAATAACACTTTTCTGGGACGATCTATATCCCAAGCCTTCCCGACGCTGTAGACCCTTAAATACCAAAGTGGTGGAATAAAATGCCGAGTGAGCAAACACCCAGACAGCAGGACCTTCGCATCTACCGTGGCTTAACCCTAAGTGCTGATAAATTGCCAACGCCAAAAGAGCAGCAACAGCATCTGGATCGCATCCCACCCCCCCCACCTTGGCGAACCTTTGGTCTGTCAGTCGAAGAGTGGAAAAGAGAAAAAGAAGCGAAGTCAAAAAACAGCCAACAAAGCACGGGCAAAATCGACCCACGGGCGTTGGAGTTTGTTGCCAGCAAGGAAGCGGTAGAATTAGTTAATGCTGCATTGTGTTTGCGCCGCCCTTTGCTAATTGAGGGGAATCCAGGTTCTGGTAAGACATCCTTAGCTTATGCGGTGGCATATGAACTGGGGCTGCCTGGACCCTATCGCTGGTCAATTGTTTCTCGCACTACCTTGAAGGATGGACTGTATGCCTACGATGCTATTGGCCGACTGCAAGAAACCTCCCTACTCAGGCAAAAAGTCGGTGAGAAAGGTGAGATTGCAGAACCTGACGTTGGCAAATACTTGAGGTTGGGACCGATGGGTATGGCATTTCATCAATCTCGACCGGGCAGACCGGCTGTGCTGCTCATTGACGAGATTGATAAGAGTGATATTGATATGAATTAAAGCGAATCTACCCGCAAAAAGTCAGTTTGTTTTCTGGTAAAGACTTTACTGTTGATATAGAAAAAGGTCTAAGTGGTTATTGTGATTTTCTTATAAGTCGTTCTCCGGAACAGTTAGTCATTACGTCACCAGTTATCGCAGTGGTAGAGGCAAAAAATGAGAACATCGAGGCTGGTTTGGGACAATGTATGGCGGAAATGATAGCAGCTCAAATTTTTAATCAACAAAAGGGAAAGCAGGTCAGCCAGATACTGGGTGCTGTGACCACCGGAAGTAGTTGGAAATTTATGCAGTTAAGAGAAACAACGATAGAAGTTGATTTGAATGAATATTTTTTGAATCAAGTTGGTAAAATTTTAGGTATCCTCAGCTTAGGATTAGAAGAGAGTTAGTTTTAGCTATTACTGTTAAAATAATGTTTGACAATTTTCAACCTAGTTCTATTTTGGCTGTAGCTGCTGTTACTTCTGGTGTCGGGCTTATCGGTTATTTTTCCTGGAAAACCTTAATTACCTCTAATCTTTTCCAAAAAGGAGTGACTCTTTACCAGCAAGAAGATTACAAAGGCGCAGAAACAGCTTTTCGCCAAGTCATTTCCAGAAATTCAACCAATGATGTAGTTCGTCTACTGCTGGGGGATGCTTTAATGCAACAAGGAAAAGTAGAAGAAGCAACCCAACAATTTCAGGATGTGATACAACGCGCACCAAAAAAGGTCGATGCTTATTTTCGTCTATCAAATGCTTTGATGCGTCAAGAAAAGAAAGAAGAAGCAATTACAGTACTGCAACAAGCACGAGACTTATTGCAAGCACAGCGTCAAGCTCAAAAAGTAGAGGAAATCAATCGTATTCTTGAGAAACTAACAAAAAATTGACCCATGAGTGAAGCAAAGGGCAAAGCCTACCTTGTTGGTGCAGGACCTGGAGATATTGCATATTTAACGGTAAAAGCTTACAAACTTTTATCGATCGCTGAGGTATTGGTTTACGATGCTTTGGTAGATACAAAGTTGTTGCAATGGGTACCACCTGAGTGTTTGCTCTTAAATGTAGGAAAACGAGGTGGAAAACCCAGTACGCCTCAAGGTGAGATTAACAAGTTACTGGTGAAGTATTGTTTAGAAGGAAAACAAGTTGTCCGCCTCAAGTCCGGTGACCCATTTATTTTTGGTCGCAGTACTTCTGAAATTGAAGCGCTAAAAGCTGCTGGTTGTGCTTTTGAAGTTGTACCGGGAATCTCCTCAGCCCTAGCAGCACCTCTACTGGCGGGAATTCCCCTAACAGATCCAGTTATGAGCCGGTGTTTTGCCGTATTTACCGCCCATGAACCGGATGCTTTAGACTGGGAGGCTTTGTCACGGTTGGAGACAGTCGTTGCTTTGATGGGGGCGGGGCAACTAGGTGAAATTGTACATCGACTTTTACGGCAAGGGCGATCGCGTGGGACACCCATAGCCATTATCAAATGGGCTGCAACTCCCCAACAACAAATCTGGGTAGGGACGTTAGAAAATATACTTGAGCAAACCTCTGGTGTTTCACTGTCGCCAGCGATCGTTGTCATTGGGGAAGTTGTGGGACTGCGTCAATACTTGCAACCTCCTGAGACAATATCAACAGAAGGTATCTCATTATCTAACGCTTCGCACCCTAACATTATGCAAACCAACCTTCCCCCCTCCCCCTCCTCCTCTATTTCCCTGACAGGTAAAACTATTCTAGTAACACGGGCTGGAGGACAATCCAGCCAATTTACACAAATCCTTACCTCACACGGTGCAAATGTTATTGAAATGCCAACTTTAGAAATTGGTCCACCTTCGAGTTGGGAAGGTTTGGATAAGGCAATTTCACAGATATCTGACTTTCACTGGTTGATTCTCACTTCTACTAACGGCGTAGACTACTTTTTTGAAAGGTTGTTTGCCCAAGGTAAAGATGCACGTACTTTGGCTGGAACCAAAATTGCTGTTGTTGGGGAAAAGACTGCCCAAAACCTCAAACAACGCTGTCTTCAAGCAGACTTTATCCCTCCCAAGTTTGTTGCAGATTCTTTGGTAGAAAACTTTCCTGAAGAACTTACGGGGAAAAAAGTTTTATTTCCCAGAGTAGAAAGCGGTGGACGGGAAGTTTTGGTGCAAGAATTAACAGCAAAAGGAGCAGAGATTGTAGAAGTAGCAGCATATCAATCGGGTTGTCCGGATAACGTACCACCAGCAGCACAGCTAGCACTGCAAAATGGAACTGTGGATGTTATTACTTTTACAAGTTCCAAAACAGTACAATTTTTTTATCAGCTTGCAAAAAAGGTTTTCTCCGGTAATTCTCAGGAAGAACAAGCGTCTGCGATCGCACAATCCCTGGAGAAAGTTTGTATTGCTTCCATCGGTCCCCAAACTTCCAAAACTTGTCTTTCTTTATTTGGACGAGTGGATGTAGAAGCAGAGGAGTATACTTTAGAGGGCTTAATTCAAGCGATCGTTAAATGGATCGCAAATTCTTAAAGAGATGAACAAATTTCATCTCCAAACATGAAAAACCCTCTTCCCTAACCCCTATTTCCAAGGTAGGTTTTATGATGCACTTAAAGCCGTGGTGCAGGAACAGGTTTGAGTGGATCTGACAACGGGTTTATCCTACCTTGTCCCAAACGGACTCATGATGTCGTGGTCATTTAGTTGCAATTTGCTGTATCTAGATGATTGATAAACCGTACAGACAATAGTTCTGCATTTTTTTACATAAATTAATTTTTTAAATTTTGTAGAAAACTCTACTTTTTCCTTTGAGTTATAGACAAGAAAGCAAACAAGCTTTCCTTTCTGATTACTCCCGTCTCAGTACACAGTTACTATCTTAAACCTTTGCGTTCGTGGCGTCTATGTGTTAACACACACGCTTTGCTATGGCTGTTTTTTAATAGGTAATCCTTTGGCGGGAAAGGAGTAGTTTTTTCTAAATGATTACAAGATCCCGCGAACCTCTCTTGTCTTAAGGAGTAAGTGATTTTAACGGGATTGTAGAGAAATGCAAGAACTAATTGCACACTTATCTAGGACATAACTCATTGCGTTTATTGGCTAATACTAGCCTTTAACTTTAATGAGGAAAAACTCAGAAAATCAGGAGAAAAAAATGGCTGATATTTTTGGTACTATCTACAATGATAACAGCACCACAGGTCCAGATGGTAAGTTCCATACGGCGTTATTTGGAACTTCAGAAAACGATTATATGCGTGGCGATGAAGGTGATGATGCACTGTATGGCTTTGAAGGCACGGATGTAATTATCGGTGATGCTGGCAATGACGCTGTTGTGGGCTATCAAGGCAATGATTACTTATTTGGTAGCGATGGTGATGACACCTTAGGAGAATGGTATCATGGTGAGCCTGGTAGTGACTGGTTAGATGGCGGTAATGGGAATGATATCCTTTATGGCTATGGCAGGGATACTGAAGGTACTGAATATGATAATTTGACTGGTGGAGAGGGCGCAGATAAGTTTGTACTTGGTCAGGAAACTACTACTTTTGTGAACGGATATGCTTACTACCTTGGAGATGGTTATGCTACCATTCACGATTTTAAATGGTGGGAAGGCTTAGAGGATGATTTCCCCTTGGGCAACTTAATTACCAGTGATTTGTCAAAATCTTGCAGAAATACAATAACAGTAAAATGATGAAACACATTATCGGCAACTTTTGATTGGATTGAAGTTGTCGAGTTTTGGTATGGTGAACAAATGACCGATGGCAAACTGATGACAAATGACTAAACACATAATTGGGTTAACTGGAGGCATTGCTACAGGTAAAACTACTGTTGCCAGCCATTTAGCTAGTGCTTACAATTTGCCAATTTTAGATGCAGATATTTATGCTAGAGATGCGGTGTCTGTGGGGTCGCCAATCCTTCACGCGATCGCTAAACGTTACGGAGAAGAAATTTTACTTGCAGATGGCAGCCTCAACCGTCAAAAGCTGGGTGAGATTATCTTCAACAACCAAGAGGAACGCAACTGGGTAGAAGGTTTGATTCATCCTTACGTGCGCTCTCGCTTTCTTGAAGCAATAGCCCAATCACCTGTACAAACAATAGTCTTAGTTGTGCCGTTATTGTTTGAAGCGAAAATGACCGATTTAGTGACGGAAATCTGGGTAGTCAGTTGTTCTGAAGAACAGCAATTAGAAAGATTGATGCGACGGAATAATTTGACTTTAGAGCAGGCACAAGCCAGGATTAAAAGTCAAATGTTAATGGCAGAAAAAGTAGCGCGTGCAGATGCAGTGTTAGATAATTCTTTGACTTTGGGAGTGCTACTTCAACAAATAGATAACGCCCTCATGACTTTACGTAGTTAATTTTAGGTAGCAGTATGACATTTAGTCATTAAATATTGTATATTTTATTTTCTGGAAGTCCCTAAAATGAACAGTGCAATTTGCGCTCATCAACCTCCTGGCTGCTGATTGAACGCACGGCAATCAGCTATTCTCTGCCAGGAACTATGGGACATGATGGTGGTTGGATTTGCTGTAAAGACCACGTTGCCATCAGCATCAATCACCCAACCTGTAGCTTCTACGATACGAGCTGGTGTTGGGCTAGTGGGATTTGTAGAAACTGCTGGAGTAGAGCTTTGAGCCACTTCTGGGTTGAGAGTCACCAAATCTACCTGCACTGCATCAGTGTTGAGGGCTTCACCGGGGTTAGGGGGTAAACCGCCACGTCCGGCGATTGTAAATTTGCTTTTAGCTATAGAGCTACCCGCAGTACAGGCTTGGGCGACTTGGGTATCAACTGGTACGGCAGGCAGGTTGACTAACCCGCTACTAAGGTTTACATCAGGTGTATTAAGTTCTACAGTGCCGTCAATACCAAATTCAGAACTGGCGGTGATGTCACTTAGGGAAGTTAGGCTTGGGCGGGACTGAATGCCAAAAATTCCTTGTGCGGTGATATCAACTCTACCACCCTTACCAGTGAATGCATTGGCGCTGATGTTGCTATCTTCGCTTGGGACGGCAACGATGAAGCCATTTGGGGTATTAATTGTGATGTTACCGCCATCTCCTGGTTGCTGTGCTGTGCCTGCAGTTGTAGAGATTATGCTGCCACGACGCAAGAGTAACAAGTCTTGAACTCCTAGGATGATGTTTCCACCATTACCAGATGCAGATTCAGCGATTAACCTTCCCTGGTCGTTCAAAAAAATAGAGGGTGCAGTCACTTCAATGTCGCCTGCAATTCCCGCTCTTTCAGACTGAACAAAAAAGCCGCTAGCAGGACCAAGATTTCTAACATCCGTACCAAATTGAGCAACTCGATCGTTAAAAGTGGCATCACTGCCAGAGACAGTCACTTGCTTAGTAGCATTGACAGTAATCTTACCCGCACGCCCACTGCCTTCGGTAATGGTGAGCATTTGCCCTCCATTGAATACTTCAAAGCTCCTAGCATTGACTGTGATATCGCCACCTTTACGGTTATTACTGGTACGCGTATCCAAAAGAGCACCATTTGATAGATAAAAAACACCAGCATCCACAGTTATGCTGCCTCCTGTGCCTGTAGAAGTGGGTGCTGTAAGTGTAAATAATGCACTGGAGAGTCCTTTCGTATCAGTACCAGAAATCTTGACGGCTTCAGTTGCTCTGATTTGAATATTTCCTGCGTTTCCCTGTGCAAAAGTAGTGGTAATCAGTTGGGCACCGTTGGTCAAAGAGAGTGACCTGGTAGTGATATCGATATTGCCACCTTTGCCGACTGCTTCTCGTTCCACAGCGCTGAATACTGCACTAGATGAATCCAGAGAGACATTATTATAGGCGTTAATCACCACATTGCCTGCATCTCCTTGTCCACTAGTGCTGGTAAACAGTTGAGCACCATTAGTCATGGAGAACAACCCAGTTGTAATGTTGATGTTACCAGCATCTCCTTGTCCATCGGTGCTAGCAATCAGTTGAGCACCATTAGTCATGGAGAACGACCCGGTTGTAATGTTGATGTTACCACTTTTGCCTACTGCTCCTTGTCCTAAAGCGCTAAGTACTGCACTGGAAAATCCATTGCTACTTACCCCATCTAGGAAAACCGCATCACGGGCATTAATTACCACATTGCCTGCATCTCCCTGTCCAAGGGTGCTAGCTGTTAGTCGAGCCCCATTGGTCAAAAAGAGCGAGCCAGTGGTGATGTTAATATTGCCACCGTTACCTACTGCTTCTCGTTCCACAGAGCTGAATACTGCACTAAGTAATTTATTGCTACCTACCCCATCTAGGAAAACTTTGTCACGAGCATTAATCACCACATTGCCCGCATTTCCCTGCCTAGCGCGATTAGCAACTGAAATTTGAGCCCCATTGGTTAAAGAGAGTGACCCAGTAGTGATGTTGATATTGCCACCTTTGCCGACTGCTTCTCGTTCCACAGTGCTGAATACTGCACTAGGTACTCTACTGCTACTGCTTTTTACCCCGGCTAAGGAGACGGTATCGCGGGCATTAATCATCACATTGCCTGCATCTCCCTGTCCAAAGGTGCTAGTTACCAAGTTTGAACCATTGGTCAAAGAGAGTGACCCAGTAGTGATGTTGATATTGCCACCTTTACCGACTGCTTCTCGTCCCACAGTGCTGAATACTGCAGTAGAACTCTTATCTACCGCACTGTCTAGAGAGACGGTATCACGGGCATTAATCGTCACATTACCCGCATTTCCTTGTCCATTAGTGCCGGCAACCAGTTGAGCACCGTTGCTTATCGAGAGCGATCCTGTTGTGATATTGATGTTGCCACCTGTGCCTACAGCTCCAATAACCACATTAGTAAAGATATCACCTCCGTCAAAGGTAACGATATCGCGGGCATCTATCTTTACACTGCCCGCATCCCCCTGTCCACGAGTTGCAGCATTTAGCGATGCTTCGTTAGTCAAAGAAAGCGACCCAGTTGTGATATTAATGTTGCCACCCTTGCCTACGGCTCCAGACTCTACAGTACTGAATGCCGCACTAGTAGATAATCCATTGCTACTTTTTCCATCAAAGGAAACTGTATTGCGGGCCAGTATAGTTAGATTGCCAGCATTCCCCTGCCCAAGGGTGCTAGCAGCTACTTGAGCACCATTTGTTACAGCAAGCGATCCAGTCGTGATATTAATGTCGCCCCCCTTACCCACAGACCTTGGTAACAGTGCATTGATAATTGAGCTGTCATTAATGTTTACTATTCCTGTCGCATTAATTTCAACATTCCCCGCCTGGCTACCAATAGAACCCAAATCGGAATTTATTCCTGCTTGCAGTCTACTTCCTCCACCCATATTCAAGTTCTGGGCGTTAATGGCGATACTACCACCACCATCAGCGAGTACATTCACGTCAGCGCTATTGATAAGAGACACGTCTGCTCTTTGTACATTCTGGGGAAAATTCAAACTTAAGTTGTTGCCAGTAAAATTTAGTGCTACCGTTCCTAATTGTGCCAATCCTCCCAATTCCACTTGACCTCCTGGAGCTTGCAAAATTCCCCCATCTAACTCCACATAACCGCCTACAAGTGCCAAGGTTTTACTTGGCTCCACCTCTAGACCAACAAGCTCGCCAATATTATTAGTTGCCTGGGAAAGGTTTCGGATGCTTCCCGCAGTCTCCCCATATTGCAGACCAATAGGAACACTCACGGTCAGCAGGGGTGTGGTTTGGGGAGCGAGCGCACTAAACTCTGCGCCATCAGCAAATTTCAGGCTACTCGCCGTACTTGCCACAAATGAACCGCCAATATTCAGCTCGGCATTACGCCCAAAAATAATCCCATTAGGATTGAGCAGAAATAGGTTAGCATTACCGTTAGCACGGATTAACCCATCAATGTTAGAAACTGACCCACCCGTTACCGGTTTAAACTGTTTGGGTTGTTGGTAAATGTCTGGGCGATGGTGAGTCAAATAAATACATGGTGCCAACATCATTCCCTTTGGTATTTCATAGCCTATAAGTCGCATGGGGGCTTGGAGAATTCTTGCTTGGGTGAAGAAAACAACTGGGTACATTCTTAATGTTTCCGAACAAACAGCACTTAAATAAGGCAATTTAGCTATTTCTGTTGGTTCGGTGTGAGCGCTATCAATGGAGTTCAATTCTTGCAGCAGTTTTTCACGGACTTCTGGTATATTGTGAATCCAGTATAATGCCCACGATAAAGCTGTTGCTGTCGTTTCATGTCCGGCAAAAAGCATGGACATTAATTCATCGCGCAGCTCAACATCTGTCATCGGTTGACCTACATCATCTCTCGCTGATAGTAAAAGGTTTAAAATATCTTCTCTTGAAGAATCAGGTTGGTTTCTACGTTCTTGAATTTCTTGGTAAATTAATTTGTCGAGAGCTTCTCTTTGCCGCAAAAAGTATCCCCAAGGGCTCCAAGAACCTAGATCGTGTTGTAGTCCTTTGAAGAATAGCACCATTGTTTTTGAGGGAGTTTCAAAAGAAGTCAATATAGCATTTAAAGCTCCTTTAATTTGTTGGTAACGTTCTCCCTCCTCTAGACCAAAAACGGCTCGTAAAATAACTATCAAGGAAATTTCTTGCATATATTTACGAGCTACAAATGTTTTGCCAATCTGGATTGGGCTCATCACTTTCTCAGTAATGGCACACATAAGATGACCGTAAGCCCGCATTCTCTCGCCATGAAAGGGAGGCATCAACAACTTGCGTCGTTGTATGTGGCGATCGCCATCTAATAATATTAACGAGTTTAACCCTACTAAGGGTTGCATAATACTGTTGCCAGGACCTGTTTCAAACAACTTAGCATCAGCGGTGAAAACTTCTTGAATTCCTTGGGGATTGCTGATAACTACTGAAGTAGGAAAGCCAGCAAATTCGCTTATAAAGATGTCTCCATAACGCTTTTGCATTTTTTCAAGATAATCTGGTTGTTGCAAAATACCCCAGAGATATTGAAGAAATTTTGGTGCGCGTATTCTTGGAGGCAGTTGACTATTGCTCAGGTTTAGGGAATCTTTTTCAATTGAAATCATCTTTTTTAGTTAGTAGTTAGTAGTAGTAGGGTGGGCACTGCCCACCACCTATAAATTGTGCTTTTTTACCTAAATCTTTATCAAATTGTGGTAAACCCAATCGTTCTCTTAATTCATTGATTGGTTTCGCCCAATGTTCTTTAAAACGAAATCCTAATAGAAACTCTGCTTTTTTTCCAATTTTAACTCCTTTTTCTATATTATTAAAGATCTCTTGGCGCTGTTGGGGAGCTAAGATAGGATAAAGCAATCTTGCAAACCACAGGCTGATTTTTAAAGATTTGCTGTAGTTTTGAGCAGCAGCAAAAGCATATACCCCTATTTCTCCTGCATAACTGGTGTCAAAGCCAAGCAAGAGATGAAAAATATCGTGGGTAACTACATATCGCAGGGCAAATACATTGCGTTTGGCAACTTCTTCTAGTTCGGGGCTGATGTTAAATGGCTTCAGATTATTTTCTCGCATATAATCTGCATATTCCCGTCCAAAAGTCCCTTCGGGGTATTTGCTTAACTCTTCCAAATTAATATAGGGGTGATATCCCACAACTTGTTGTAATTTCGATGCTATTTCCGGCTTTGCTTTTGCACCTAGTAGATCGGATTTTAAAATAGCAAAATCACCGAGATTTTCAGATGGTTTAGAAGTTATAAGTGTTTTAAGCTGTTTAAGTTTAGTTAACATATTTTGTATGCGGGTTTAATATCAATCTAAACCATATTTCCCGGAAGGAATGTAGGGTGGTCTATGCCCCAGCAATTGAACAACGGTGGGCAGTGCCCACCCTACGAGTGTTTCAAAAATTACTCTTGGATTTCTATATCACTCTAAACTTATTTTCTAATAGTGTATTAATAATGGTTTAGAGGTGGAATACTATAGCGATCGCGCAACTCCTCTACAGATATATCCACGACTTCCCAGACATTCCAATTATTTGAAAAGTCTACTTTGCAGGCTGCACCACGCTGTAGGGCTTGCATTACCAACTGTATATCAAATAACTCAATGTGTATTCCCCTGTGAAAATGCAGAATCACAAATAGGAGAGACACAAAACCATTTTCGCGAATAAAACCAGCTTGAAATGCCCCTTGCTGGATTTCTCCTTGGGAAGAGGTGTCGTAGCCTGACAAAATATGAGTAAAATCATGAAACACCAAATGTTCTGGAATCCCACCAACTTCACCAGGAAAGTTAAAGCGCTGGCGGGTGCAATGTTCCCAGTATGTACGTCCCAAAGTTCCTAGTGGAAGCAAACCTAACTGTCGGTAATTCCACGCAATTTCCGGGTCTTCACCACAATTCAAGTAGGACGGGGTGACTATCTTTTTGATGTCAGCAATTCCTTCTTGGTGACAGGCTGCACCCATATATTTACTCATCAACTGCCGCATAATATTTACTTGTACCAACAGCTTGTGTCCGGTAGCTGCTTTGTATAGGACTCGCAAACTGTCATCTTTAACACAAAGTTCGTCTGCTAGCTTTCGCAGTGCTTTCTGCTGATTGGGTTTTATTTCTCCATCGACCATTGCCATGACCATTGCCATTTGAAGCAAGCGTTGGCGTTGGTGGGGATGGGTGATGGCTTCAGCAATTTTTGTTGGTGCGATTGGGGATAAGTCATGAAGGACAACAGAAGATTGATGCAATTCGTTGATTATTTGTAAAAGCTGATACTCGCGTGCAGTAAGTGCCTCTGGTTTAGCTGCCACAGTCATCAGCACCCCAAGCACCAATGGTAGTTCTTGAGAAAAAAAGACAGCAATATGCATAAATGCGGGAAGTGAGCAATGGGGAATAGGGAGTGGTAAAATGTTAAGGATTCCATATGCCCCAAACCCATTGCTTATACGCAAACTTTTTAAACATTTTGAGAAGTTGGAGTGACTTCCAGTGCCAGAGGTAATTCCAATTCCTTAGCTACAGGAAGTTCCTTTGGTGGAGTTTTCCGTGATAGGCTGTTTAAATATTGCCCATCATTAATAGGGCTGACGGCTTTCATTCTGTGAGGAATGCTGTAGTAGCGGTGAGTTTGTTGAGTTTGGTACCTTTGTTGAATACTTTCATCAGAAATCTTTTTCCGCAGTTTAATAATTGCATCAATGACAGCCTCTGGTCTGGGTGGGCATCCCGGTATGTAGACATCGACTGGAATTAACTTATCTACACCTCGAATAGCGGAAGGAGAATCGACGCAGAACATACCACCTGTAATCGTACACGCTCCCATCGCAATGACGTACTTTGGTTCTGGCATTTGTTCGTAAAGCCGCACCAAGTTTGGGGCGTACTTCATGGTGATTGTACCTGCTGTAATTAACAAGTCTGCCTGTCGGGGAGTGGCACGGGGTATCATGCCATATCTTTCCATATCAAAGCGAGAGGCATAGGCAGCCATAAATTCCATGAAGCAGCAGGCTGTCCCAAACATCATGGGATACAAACTGGACATTTTTGCCCAATTGTAAAGGTCATCTACAGTTGTAAGGATAATATTTTCAGAAAGTTGTTGCGTTACTTGAGGATGTTCAATTGGATTGATTACTGAGTTAGTCATGGGTCGATTCCCCCATAGTGTTTAAATGTGTTCTTGAAAAATTCCGCTTTCCGGAACGTTGATAACTACATCACCAATGACTACAGTTTCCGATAATGTTCTTATCTGCACTAGTAAAGATAAAGGTTTTAAGGTGCTAACTTAACAAGTGAAGGTTGTCATTGGTCATTTGTCATTGGTTATTGGTGGGGTTGCAAGGGTTTTAGACTTTTTTCTTTGCCTAACTTAGCGCTACAGCCGTTAAGGTGTATCAAACATAAAGAAATCTCAGAAACAGCTTTTGAGGGTGTAAAATTATAGCCTGACTGAGCCCTGTACCTCATGGAAAAACACAAGCAACGACGCAGGCGTGGTGTTATCCTCAGCCTTCAAGGACTGAATAAACTACAAGAAGCCAGGTATCAGGCGGAAATCCAGGACAACGATGGAGCAAGGTTCACCTTGGAGGAATTGAGCTATCGGACTCAGTTAGCTCCTTTTACAGTTTCTAAGGTGCTGGCACGGGAAGAAGGAGTTGACAAGCAAAGCCTTGAGTATTTCTTTAGAGCTTTTGGCTTGGAGTTAACTACAAGCGATTATCTAAAAGTGGGTAGGCGGGAGTCGAATGAAGAGGATACAGGGACACGGGAACAGGGAGAAGACTCATCCCCACCTACTTCTTACTGTGATTGGGGACAAGCTGTCGATGTTTCCATTTTCTTTGGGCGTACAGAGGAACTCTCTCAACTAGAGCATTGGATTGTTAACGATCGCTGCCGACTTATTGTTTTACTAGGAATGGGGGGAATTGGCAAATCTTCTTTATCTGTAAAACTAGCAACTCAAATTCAAACAGATTTTGAGTTTGTCGCTTGGCGCAGTCTTCGTAACAGCACGCCTCTCAAAGACTTATTGGCAAGTTTGCTGAAATTTTTTGCCAACGGTCAACCGATAAACTTATCCCAAAATACGGGCGATAGTATTGCACAATTTTTGGAACATTTGCGATCGCACCGCTGCTTGATTGTGTTAGATAATGTGGAGTCGATATTAGCTAGCCATGAGCACTCCGGGCATTACCAAACTGGCTATGAGGACTACAAAGAACTTATAAAGCAAGTAGGAGAAACAGTTCATCAAAGCTGTGTGGTGCTGACAAGTCGGGAAAAGCCACAAGAAATTACAATCTTAGAAGGGGAAACCTTGCCGGTTCGGTCTTTACATTTACCAGGCTTAAGTACTGGCGCAGCGCTAGAGTTAGTCAGAACCAAAAGCTTTTTTTGCGGAACGGACGCAGATTGGCAAGAACTCATACAACATTACTCTGGTAATCCTCTTGCTCTGAAAATTATTGCTACTACAATTCAGGAATTGTTTGACGGCGATATCAACGAGTTTCGGACTCAAGGTACTACAGTTTTTGGTAGCATTTATGACTTATTAGAACAGCAATTTCATCGTCTTTCCACACTAGAAAAAGACCTAATGTACTGGTTGGCAATTAACCGAGAACCAGTCACACTAGCAGAGTTGCGTGGGGATTTAGTCCTACCTATATCCTCAATGAAACTTTTGGAAGCATTAGATTCTCTTTGCAGGCGAAGTTTAATCGAGAAAAAAACAGCCCTACAAACTTCCGTGCAATTTACTCTTCAACCTGTGGTGATGGAGTACGTCACGGGAAATTTCATTCAACAAGTTTGCGCTGAAATTGTGGAAATGGGCAAGGGAATAAGGGGACAAGGGGACAGGGAAGACAGAGGAGATAGGGGAGACTTGGGGGACTTGGGAGATAAAGAAAGGTTTTCTTCCTCATTACCTTTATTCCAAAGTCATGCTTTGATGAAAGCGACAGCCAAAGATAACATTAGAATTGCTCAAACTAAGTTAATTCTCCAGCCCATTATTGAACAGTTACTGTTAAACCTAAGAACTAAGTCAGCAATTGAAAATTGGCTTTCTCAAATTCTGTACCAACTGCAACACACACCAATTCAAAACCCCCAATATCTCTCCATTCCCTCACTCCCTCACTCCCTCCCCCACTCCCCAGAACCCGGATACGCAGGTGGTAATATTCTTAACTTGATGAGTTACATACAAAGTGACTTGACCGGATATAACTTCTCTCACCTAACAATTTGGCAAGCATATCTCCAAGAAACTTCTTTAAAACGAGTTAACTTTGCTTGTAGCGATTTATCTAAGTCTGTATTTGCCAAAACTTTTTCTAGCACTGTTTCTGCGGTGTTTAGCCCTGATGGCAAAATCCTTGCGACATCTCATACAGAAGGTCAAATTTGTCTGTGGGATGCCGTCACCGGTCAACAACTGATGGGCTATCAGGGGCATTCAGGTTCTGCTTGGTGTGTTGCCTTTAGCCCAGACGGCAGCATACTTGCTAGTGGAGCACAAAATGATAACATTAAATTATGGGATATGACAACCGGGCAATGTTTAAGAACTCTGGAAGGTCATGCCGGAGGTGCTTTTGCTGTTGTTTTTTCTCCTTGTGGTAGCTTACTAGTGAGCGGAGGTGCAGACTCTGATATCGGAGTTTGGAATCTAAGCACGGGAGAGTGTACTCAAATTTTACAGGGACATAAAGGCGCAATCTTTGGTCTGGCACTGAGTCCGGATGGCAGCATTCTTGCCAGTGGTGGTGATGATAAAACGGTCAAGCTATGGGAATTCAGTACGGGTAGCTGTATCAAAACTTTGCCCGGTCATACAGACTGCGTTAGGTCTGTGACATTCAGCCCTTCAGGGTTGCTTGCGAGTAGCGCTTTAGATCCAATTATTAGGCTTTGGGATGTCGATAAGGGCATATGTATTGGAACTTTGCAAGGACACGGTAATGGAGTGCCTAAGGTGATTTTTTTGGATAATGGAAATAGCCTTGCAAGCTCTAGTATAGACACAACGATTCGAGTTTGGGATGTTCCTAGCAAGCGATGCATTAAAACTTTGCAAGGACATAATAATTCTATCTACGCGATCGCGACTAACCCACAAGAAACCCTGCTTGCTAGTGGTGGGGATGACTTTTCGGTAAGGCTATGGAATATTACTAGTGGAGAATGTATCAGAACATTCCAGGGAATGCACAATTGGGTAGGTTGCTTGGCTTTTGCTCCTATCGGTTCCGAAGGGGAAACAGAACAAGGAGCAACCATTGTGAGTGGTGGTTACGATCGCATTATAAGACTGTGGAATTTAGATGGTGAGTACCGCCGTTTTACCGGACACACTGATTTTTTATTTTCGGTAGCCTTTAGTCCCGATGGGCGTACCATAGCAAGTAGTAGTGCTGACCAAACAATCCGATTGTGGGATGTTTCAACAGGACAGTGCTTGAAAATTTTGAAAGGACATACGGGTACGGTAACAAAAGCTACCTTTAGTCCTGATGGTCATCTCCTTGCAACTAGCAGCTACGACTGTACTGTTAAGTTGTGGGATATAGCAACAGGTCAAATCTTGCGAACTCTAAAAGCACCTATTACTTTGTCACTTTCTTTTAGCCCAGATGGCAAGAAACTTGCAGTAGGTGGTTTTGACGAAGCTGCAATAATTTGGGATTTAGAAACATGGCAGTGCAATCAAAGATTTAAAGGACACAGCAGTTGGGCTTGGTGGGTTGCCATTAGCCCCAAAGGAAATATCCTTGCCACTGGTAGCGCTGATGGTACCGTGGGGTTGTGGGATATAGCAACAGGTCAATGCCTTCGTCTATTCCAAGCACACCAAAACTGGGTGTGGACGATTGCTTTTAGTCCTGATGGCAATATCCTTGCCACTGGTAGCAGCGATAGCACCATCAAATTCTGGGATGTAGCAACTCTTTGTTGCATTGCAACCTTAACTGACCATGATTTCTGGGTGATATCTGTTGCTTTTAGCCCTGAGGGGAAGCTTTTCGTAAGTGGGGATGGAGATGCTACCCTAAAAATTTGGGATGTGCAGAAAAAAGAGTGTATTAAGACTTTGAGAATCGAACGTCTTTATGAAGCAATGAACATTTATGGAGTCACGGGTTTGACAGAGGCACAAAAATCAAATTTGCTTGCTCTCGGAGCAGTTGAGGATAAAATGAGCTGATATAGCAATCCTAAACCATTTGTGAGAAAATATTGAGATAAAGATTTTAACTAAGTATAGCACACTCTCATATTAAGTCCGGTTAATTAGTGATTATTAAACAATCTGTGCAAAAACCGGAAAACCCTCTCCCCATCTCCCCCTCTGTGCTTGCTGTCGCATTCATGGCTTTAGCGACTGGGTTTCAATTTACTCCATCCACATTCCTCAGCGATTTATTTTTCTCAACGGAGCCAACGCGATCGCTAGCCTGTTTGCAACAACTGGCACTGGCAACATTAGTCTTTGTCTTCATCCGCGTCTTAGCAGTCTTAACCTCGGTATTGTCACAAGGCAAACTGAACAAGGCAGAAGCTCGGGATGCTTATATCCTGCTTGTGAATCCAAACTTTTTCCTTTGGGCAGCTCTTTTCCTTGGAGTTAGTGCAACTGCAAATCCAGAAGCCGTAAAATATGCAATTTTTTGGGCAGCGCTGGGATTCTTCTGCGTACCACTCATTGAGCAGATATTGTTTATGAATTCATTTAGTAATGAATTATTGAGAGAAACACTGCGTTCTTCGAGAATGGCAACAGAAGATGTTAGAAAACTTTTCCATCAATTGGATACAGATGGAAGCAATGCACTCGATAAAGACGAGATTATGGAGCTGTTAGGTCGAATAGAAGATATGACAACAGGTGAACGTAGTTCTGAAGAGATCAGGAGGTACGTAACTGATTATCTTTTCGCCACTCTTGATAGCGATAAAAGTGGCACCGTTGATTTAGCAGAATTAGAAGATTATGTATCAACCTATGGGTTAGTGGCTAACCTTAACGTTGTCTCTTCTGCTGAATCTTCAGTAGCGATGTAATTTACGAGACAAGGTAAACGCATTTTAATTTGTCTTGGCAAAAACTTTGGTTAGAGCTATTAGTGGGCACTGCCCACCAATAGCTTTGTTTCATATCTGTACGTTCGCTTATTTTGAAAGGGTGAGAGGAATTAATGCGTGACTGGGTAAGGAAAAAACCTATTTTTATATCTGACTATACTGTTACCGTGTAATACTTGGAACAGCAAGAGCGGGTTAGCGGTGTATTACATGAGAAAAGAAATGACGTGTAATACATACATAGGAATTGAATTCGCCTAGAGGCTCAACAGGGAAAGTGATGCGAGCTCTGTGTACTTAAAATACGCGGAACGGCTCCGATTTTCTTGTAAAGTGAATTGGCAAAACACTTTCCACGTTTTCTGGGGGATTGGGAACAATATAGTAGGTAATGACTTTGCCACCATTAGATTCATTATTGCCTGCTGCAATACCCGCTTCAACTGCTCTTTCAACTTCAGCTGTATCTCCCCGAACAGCAACTAGCAGACGAGCACTTTCTGCTAAACCATAGTATACAAGGGTAACTGCTGCAGCTTTTACCATTGCATCGGCTGCTGCAAGCACAGCCGGAAAACCCTGAGTTTCAATAACTCCAACCGCCATTGGCATAACCTTACACTCCTTATTCGGGGATCTGCAACATTAATTGTACGGGGACGTGGCTCCGGATCGGACAATCGTTTTAGAGATTGTTATTGAGTCATGGTAAAAAATCATAATTCTAAAGGATAATTCTCAATTTTTGAAGCTGACCATTCCCACATTGAACCTGCATAGTTTTTTGCACTAGAAAAACCCAAATTCGCTAGAACAGCCACAAAAAAAGCCGAACGAATGCCACCCGTACAATAACTCACAACAGGCGTATCATGCTGAATTCCTAATATTTCTAATTTGGTGAGCAGTTCTTCTTCCTTAAGTAAATGTCCCTTGCTATCCATTAAATCTTTAAAATAAAAATGCAAGGCTCCGGGAATATGTCCTCCCCGTCGTTCACCATAGGGAGTTGCCCCATCATACTCTCGCTTTTCTCGGGTATCAATAACAGCAAATCTATTTTCTGTGAGATTTGCTCGGAGTTCATCTTGCTGAATTTCCCACAAAGCTTGACGATTAACAACAAAATCCCCTATCTCTTGTGATTGATTGAAACCGCCATTTGTCGGAAATCCAGCTTTGACCATTGCCTGATGTCCCCCATCAACAAAGGCTGCACTTTGATGTCCTAAAGTACGCAACATCCAAACAATACGCCCCTCTTCACCAAAACCATTAGCACAACTGCCAATTACAATCACGGGTTTGGAGTTAAAAATACCAATTTGACGTAGTTTTTTTTCTAGAAGATTTGTGTCGGAAATCAGTTTTCCACGGTTGGGTTTTTCCAATTGCGAAAATTCCTGCCATGTCACATGAACAGTACCTTGTACGTGTTCAAACATCCATAGTAATTTATTGCGGACATCAAGAATTTTTGCCCCTTGCAATATGAATTGCTTGGCCTCATTTGCGCTGATAATCCATTGTTTCATACTACAAATAATGTTACATTTGCATTTCATCCGCCCTTTTTATCTTATATTAAGTCCGGTTAATTAGTTATTATTAAACAATCTGTGCAAAAACCGGAAAACCCTCTCCCCATCTCCCCCTCTCCCCATCTCCCCATCTGCCTTAATGATAAGTCTTTACCCGGACATGATATTACCGTTGGCTGCAAAAATATTGGTATCTGTAAATGTAGCTCCATTTGGCACTGAAGCCTGCGTACCAAGTCATCCTTCTGACGCAGAGAGAGTGCCACCGTTTGCGTTACCAAATCAAGGCAAATGGGGGGATTGTTCGCGACGGTGTTGCTGTTGTATGAGCAGCAAGTCTGCATAAGCTTGTCTTATTAACCCTTGGTACAGGTTTACACCACAGCGTTGCACCGCCGCCTGACTTGACATCCGGCTTTCTGGATTGTGAGCGTCAATCCAATCTAGTTGTACTTTCGCCGCTTGTGCCACGGCTTGTAGGCGATGTTCGTCACTCTGAGCATGGGCTAAGTGCATAGCGGCATACAGCGTGTGGTAAGCGGTTTCGTAATATGCGTTTTCCAAAGCCTCTTGGCTTATTGCCATAAGGCGCGAGTACATATCGTCATGTTCGCTATAAGATGTGTCTTGCATTGTATTCTTCTCGCTTGCATGACTGGTAACTATTTTACAGTATGACGAAGCACTGGCTACACTGCAAGCGGTTTACGTGTAGCCAGCACTTTTCAATATAAATAAAGCCAAGGTCTTACTGCTGAGAGTTTATCCTTACGATCGCTATCTTGCAAACCGCTCTAGTTAGCACTCTATTCTCCAGCGCTTAAACACCCGTAGGTTGCCTATCCATTAGCCCTGAGAGTACCTCGTCTAAGGTTTTATTGAGGTACACAGCTCGCTCATCAACTGCCCTAACCCAATCAATAGGAAACCAGTGATGCTGACCATCCGATGCGCTATTTTTGGTTAACTTGATGTACTTGCCGGCTTCTACTTTGTCTACTGTGCCAATATGTGTGTCAGAGGCACCTTGCAAACCACCAGGTCCTTCTGCATAAACAGCCAGATGTTCTTTAATCTTGGATACGTCCATAGTTCCCTCCACAAGAGAATGATTAACCAGACACGCAAATCCTTTTCAACAAGGTAGCGATTAAACTCATTTGCGTCTCAACCAGTACGTTTCATAATATGTCGCTAACAAATGAATACTCCTCACTCCCCAGGCAGAATCAGCCCGTCTACCTACAATCGCCCCGCTAACCGTTCGAGTGTTAAACTCTTGTGACTGGGTCTTTTAAGAAGTGCAGATTTAAGCTATATCTTAGGTGAAAAAAGGCTGGAGCTATAGCAATATTATGTCTAGTATCAGTCAACTGCTCGAACCTCATATTAAGGATTTAGGTGGCTTTCAAGCTCGGCGTAGTCTGCCTCATGACAATCGTCAAATGGTCGGTCCATTTATTTTTTTTGACCATCTGGGTCCGGCTGTTTTCTCACCGGGCAAAGGCGTAGACGTAAGACCGCACCCCCACATCAATTTGGCAACTGTAACTTACTTATTTGAAGGGGTGCTGCTCCATCGTGATAGTTTGGGATGCGTTCAAGAAATTTATCCTGGTGCTGTTAACTGGATGACAGCAGGGCGTGGCATTGTTCACTCAGAAAGAACGCCGGAGAGTACTCGCAATCAAGAAGCCACGTTGCATGCCATACAAACTTGGGTAGCCCTTCCCGACGAGTATGAGGAAACTGAACCTTGGTTTCGCCATTATCCCGGTCAGGATTTACCTATATGGAATGAAAATGGGGTGTCGATTACGCTCATTGCAGGAAAAGCATATGGTCGCTCTTCTCCAGTTCAAACCTTCTCTCCAATACTTTATCTGGATGTGTTGCTACCACCGGGAACGCAGTTTGTGCTGCCCGATGATTATAGTGAAAGGGCAATTTACAGTGTTACTGAAGGTCTTAGCGTCGATGGCGAGCCCTTAGAGCAGCATCGGCTAGCTGTGTTGACTTCTGGTCGTTGTGTTGAGATTGCCTCAAAAGCTCAAGCGCGGTGTGTAGTTATTGGCGGTGAATCTGTTGGCCTTCGCCACAAATGGTGGAACTTTGTTTCTAGCCGACCCGAGCGAATTGAACAGGCAAAACGGGATTGGAAAGAGGGTCGCTTCGGTCAAGTACCGGAAGAAACAGAGTTTATTCCGTTGCCAGAGGATCGCGTTGAAGTGCAACCGTTGAGTTAAAGAAAGGCACTACAAACCCGATTTCCCTCGTGTTTTGATTCCAAGAGAAATCCTACAATACAGTCATTTTCGCGTAGATAGGTAGGGGCGCGGTTGCATTCAGAGCCCCTACAAACCACGCTTCAGCTCTCATTCAAATTGCTATTATCTGGGACAAATGTGCCGTCTGGGTGCCATTCCTGGATTGACAATCGCAGCCAACTCTTCTGCAGACAATTTGCTTAGCTCTGTCTGCAATTCTTCAACGGTGAAATCATAGCCACGCTCTTTAGCAATTTTGATAAAGGCTTCTGGCTCAGATACGGCTTTGAGTCTTTCCTTTAATACTAGATCTTCTTTAACGGCTCTAAAAAGTTGGGCTGCATTTTTCTGTGCCATGATAGTTCATCCCCTGTTCTAAATCTCATATTGAAACGTAATCATTTAGTTTCTACGATTTCGACTTATCTAGCTTGATTGAACTACTAACTTACGCTTCTACATTTCAATGTAGAACCAAAAAGAAGAATGTATGAGAAATGCGTGACAAAAATTCACGTATGGTATGAAATTTGTCAAGCTATTAAAATTGAGTCGATCGCAATATGCACATCCTTCCACCGACATAGTTCTTTACTAACCGTCTCCAATTTTTTCAATTGGACATCAAACTCAACAAAAACTATCCCTTAAGATATTTCTCTATCCTGCACTTCCTTAGATTGTAAATCAGAAAAATAGATACAAGGGTTGCATTTTTTATGCCTTTCACTACAAAATATTCAAATAAAACTTTATTGTCATAACATTTTGTAACATTTTTTGATTGAATAATGCAAAAAAAATTGATAGAATTCTATTTTTCTTAAAAGATCGTGATTAACAATTTTTATGTAAGAGTTGATGCCAGAGAACTGCTACTTTAACTACAAAGACTATTTAAAAGAAAATAAAATCTTTGACAGCTTTACAAAAATATTTATGAGCACAATAGAGACAGAAACGACGACTGATGATTCGTGCTCGGAGATAATTAATGGTAGCGCTCGCAGAGAACGCCCAAAAAAGGCTAACTATACAAACTGTTGAAATAGCTCCTAATACAACTGCGATTCGTTGTCTCGACTGGGACCGCGATCGCTTTGACATTGAATTTGGATTGCAAAATGGTACGACTTACAACTCGTATCTGATTAAAGGTGACAGAATAGCATTAGTTGATACCTCACATACTAAGTTTCGCGAACAATACTTAAACACCCTCAAAAGCCTCGTTAACCCCAAGGCTATCGATTACATCATCGTCAGCCACACAGAACCAGACCACAGTGGCTTAGTTGAAGATGTTCTCCAATTAGCTCCAAGAGCTACTGTTTTAGCCTCAAAAGTTGCCCTGCAATTTTTGGATAACCTAGTACAAAATAGGTTTACACTATCAAGTAAATTTTTCTGGGGTGGCTTTTGTCATTTGGATCGCTGAGAACATTTTTATGGAATGCGATCGCTCTCTACACTACAGCACCTCTTTTGACAAATGTTTATTTTGGAATTGCAATCAATGATTGGATACTATGCAAAGTGCTGATGAAAGAGTTGAGTCGATCGCTGAAATGATTGCGCGTTTAGTATGCGAATATGAAGCTCGACAAGCAGCAACCGAAGCAAAAAAATCATCCCGCAAGTATGCAACGCCAAGCAGGTTTCGAGGCAACTTTGGCAGTTGAGTTATGCAGATATAGAATGAGTGCTGGAGCGGGGACGGGCGCTGGTGCTGCTTTTTGGGGTACTCTAATTTGATAACTGCTGTTAAACTTGATGGAGCCCGATCGCATTCCACATCCCTATGTCTCGTTGGTTTAATACCGCAGGTCCTTGTCAAGCTGACATTCACTATATGCTAGCGCCGACGATTCGGTTGCCTAACTTGGAGCGGCTGATTGAACAACGTAATTATTTTGTCATTCATGCACCTCGTCAAACAGGCAAAACCACCGCTATGCTAGCGCTGGCGAAACAACTTACAGACACCGGACGCTATACCGCAGTCATGGTATCTGCGGAAGTGGGAAGCCCCTTTAGCGATCGTCCAGAGACGGCTGAACTTGCGATTCTTGATGCTTGGCGAGCACGTGCCAAATTGTATTTACCCCCCGATTTACACCCTCCCGATAACTGGGACAAAGCGCAGCCAGGACGAAGAATTCAAGCGGCTTTACAGGCTTGGGCGCAAGCTCAAAAACGACCGTTAGTGGTGTTTATTGATGAAATTGACTCGTTAAGGGATGAAGCGCTGATTTCAGTTTTGCGACAGTTACGTGATGGCTATCCCGTTCGTCCCCAAAACTTTCCCATCAGCGTCGGGTTAATTGGCTTGCGGGATGTGCGCGATTATAAGGTGGCTGCTGGGGGTAGCGACAGATTAAATACAGCCAGTCCCTTTAATATCAAAGTCCGCTCCCTAACATTGAGGGATTTTAATGCTGCAGAGGTTGAGCAATTATACCAACAGCATACTGAAGATACGGGACAAGTTTTTACACAAGAGGCTATCCGGACAGCGTTTGAATTGACTCAAGGACAACCGTGGCTGGTCAATGCCCTTGCCAAAGAAATTGTCGAAGAGATGGTGACAGATACAACGGTAGCCATCACACCCGAACATATTCACTCTGCCAAAGAAATCTTGATTAAAAGACAGGATACCCATCTTGATTCCCTTGCCGAACGACTTCGAGAACCAAGAGTCAAAGCAATTATCGAACCCATCTTAGCAGGGTTGGAACTTGGAGATGTACCCAATGATGATATCCAGTTTGTCATCGACCTGGGTTTGTGTAAAATAGACCCCTTGGGAGGACTGGCGATCGCCAATCCGATTTACCGCGAAGTCTTACCCAGAGTATTAACTGTCACACCGATGGCTTCTTTGCCTCAAATTGCACCGACTTGGTTAACGGCTGACGGTGAGTTAGATTCGGATGCTTTGTTGCAGGCGTTTTTGGTGTTCTGGCGACAGCATGGGGAACCATTACTTGGTAGCGCTGCTTATCATGAGATTGCACCGCACTTGGTACTCATGGCATTTTTACATCGTGTGGTGAACGGGGGTGGAACCTTAGAACGGGAATATGCTATTGGAAGAGATCGTATGGATTTGTGTTTGAGATATGGGAAGATTACCTTAGGAATTGAGTTGAAAGCTTGGCGAGATAAAAGGGGCGACCCAACCGAATCAGGTATTGAACAATTAGATTCTTATTTAGCGCGGTTGGGAGTCAATTTTGGTTGGTTGGTTATTTTCGATTTACGAGCAAAAGCTTTACCTATAGAAGAGCGCTTGAATACTCAGGTGACAACTACAAAAAATGGACGCTCCATTACTATTGTTCGGGCATAGGTAAGAAATTAGTGTTTTATATCATGTTCGGTTAAACACTTGTAATAAAAATACCCCTCCCTAACCCTCCCCTTAATAAGGGGAGGGTGCCGTTA
>NZ_BAAFZH010000065.1:0-81011 GCF_054684315.1 Scytonema sp. NUACC21
CATTTGTCATTTGTCATTTGTCATTTGTCATTTTTTATTGATAAGGGGTGAGGACAATTTTTATTCCAAAATAGATGGCTGCTTTGATTGAGGCTTATTTAATTAAGTAGGTGGGTTGCAATAAACAAAACTATATTACAAAATGTAAATCTGCTGGAAAGTCTTACAAATGACTTTTGACAAATGACTGAGGACGACCATTCTCAGTTACCTTTTTTTCATACCGACCTACTTACCAGTTACGAGTGATGAGTTTATTAGTCAATCTTTGTATTGTTTGAAGAAGATGTTGCCGATCCACGGGTTTGGGTATGTAAGCATCTGCTCCCAACATTGAACCCCAAAGTTTATCTGCCTCAGTTCCTTTGGTTGAACACATGACCACGGGAATATGCTGGGTATGGGAATTTGTTTTAAGTTCTCGACAAAGTTCAAACCCACTTTGACCTGGTAGGATAACATCCAGAATCACTAAATCTGGGGTTTGGGATTGAAGTTTGATTTGTGCTTCCTCGCTACTTCTAGCACAGACTACCGTCATACCGACTTGTTTGAGGTAACCGGTGAGTACCTGTGTTTCAGTTAAGCTATCTTCAACTAAGAGGATTGTAGTCATGACAGTATTTCCCTAAAGGCATTAAGTTTTTCGAGAGAAATCATTTATCAACTTTAGAAACTAAAATGGCAGGAATTGTTGCTTCTGGAGTTCGGCAGATACTGAATTTGGTAGATACTTTTGTAAAATTTTTATTACCTTATCTGTCGTGATGGGTTTTGCTAAAAAGCCAGAAGAACCAACCATTCTTGCCCTAACCCGATCTATAATGCCATCATTGCTTGTCAGAATGATTACAGGTGTATTTTTTAAAGCCGATACACGGCGAATTTGAGCACAAATTTCATAGCCGTTGGCGATTGGCATGATTAAATCTAGAAAAATCAGACTGGGTTTATGCTCTAATATGGTTGATAGCGCTTTCACTGGTTCTTGAACGTTAATGCACCCATAACCAGCTTGGGTAAGAATGGACTCCATTTTTAAACCGTCGCTGTGGCTATCATCTATGTATGCTATTAGGGATTTTGTTGGTTCGGGTTGAATTGGGCTTGTGGAAGGAGGCGAAATATCTGGTTGACGATTGTATGTGGCTTTATTAGAGCTGCTTGCGTCCCTATCCTCTGGTTCTGAAGCGGGTATTCTATCTGTGGTAACAGCTAAATTTCCGTATAAATTCTTTTCAGGAATGGCTGTTACGGGTATTGACTCAATAGGAGATCCAAAAGCTAGTTTCAGCTGATGATTGTGGGAAGAATAAGCACCCTCTTTTCCTAGTTTTCTTAATTGTTGACTAGAATGAGTTGAAGTGTTTGTTAAAGGTATGCTCTGAGATTGAATAATTTGTTTTGTATCTTCAATAGAAGTAAAAAATTGGAAACCTTGTTTTTCTAAAGGTTTGGAATTTGGAATTTTTCCTGGTGTGGGGATATCTGCAACCTCAACAAGTTCAAGGATTCCCTGATTTAGTAATTGCTGGATATGACTGGATACTGTTATCACATTTTCCTTTAGCTGTGAAGCAATATCCCAAATTGTGTTTTCTCCATTAACAAGCTGAATAATTCCGTAAAAACTTTTAGAAACTCTAAAATTCTCAAAATTAGGCTGTTTAACAATGGGTGCAGTGTCAAGATTCATTTGTCCGCACCCCATGTTTCGCCATCTATTTCTCAGTTCAACGGCTGTATGCAGGCACGGCTTGGCATCTATTAAAGTAATGGGATGTAGTTTTTTCGTCAACCAAGAACTGTTTAACTTGGAATAACCCACAAGGTCAAATAAAACCTCATCAATGATTGTGCTAACAACGTTTTTTACTTGAGTTAAGGTTATTTGGTTTTGTTCAATACCCCATTTCAGCAGGTGATATTCCCAAAGTTCACCCCTTTTTAATTTGAGGTTATGTTCCTCGAATTTCCAGTTGGGACAATCTTGTTTAACGGCTCTATACCAACGACGAACGCGATGGGTTTCTCTTGTTGCGTAGATTAATCGTCCTAAAAATAAGTATAAATGCCATTGATTATCTGCTGAAGATAAAATTAATTCTCCTGTTGCTCGTTGCTGGCTTAAAACTGCTAACCCTTTGGCAAGATTAGCAAAGCTGGGAAGTCCTGGTTGCATTTTGTGATTTCCTTAAGATAGTCTTCGCCCAATTTATATGGAAGCTGCACCCAGTTTTTCCTAATCTATAGCCTTTGGTCGCGATCGCTAAGCAGCAACACTCACATCCGGTGATACTCTTACTAGTCTAAGTTACTATTCACTTATGTTATATCAGTAAAGTTTCGTAAAACACTCGATCCTACCTTAAATTTTTGTGAATAAATCTTAAACAATAGTGAAACAATCGCTCACCATACGATAGAGCTATTTATCAATAATTTGCAAGTTTGTCTTAACAATTTTTTATAATTTTTGTTGGTTTTGAGACAAGAATCTAAGGATAGATATTTTGCATGAATTACCTTAACAAAAAGTTATCAATAATTAACCTAATATTAACACGTTATTTAGATGTAGTGCTATGAAATGTGATGTTATTAGCCGCAACAAGACTCTTGATTGCAAGAAAGTAGGAAACCACCCTTTTCTATCTGAATGGTGATGTGTTCGATACCAAACTTCTCATGGAGTTCCATTCTCATCCTGGTTAAAAAAGCATCCCCAGGGCTTCCTGTCGGCATAACTAAATGAGCAGTCAGTGCTGCTTCAGTCGTACTTATTGCCCAGATATGCAAATCGTGAACTGCTACGACACCTGGAAGCTCTACTAAATATGTACGGACTGCAAGTAAGTCTATTCCTTTAGGTACAGCATCAAGGGCTAGATTCAACGAATCTTGCAATAAGTTCCAAGTGCCAATAAGAATAACAATCACAATAATGAGAGAGATAACTGGGTCAAACCACAACCAACCAGTTGTCAAAATGGCAAGACCCCCAAGAACCACGCCAAGAGAGACTAAGGCATCTGCAGCCATGTGTAAAAATGCGGCTTTGATATTCAAATCCCTGTTTCTACCAGACATGAACATCAAGGCTGTAGCTGTGTTGATGATAATTCCTACTAAAGCCACACTGATGACTGTGATACCAGAGATAGGCTCGGGGTTGTACAGACGCTTGATAGCTTCTACCGCGATCGCACCCATTGTTAAAAGTAAAAAGCAAGCGTTAAATAGTGCTGCTAAAATCGAAGAACGACGCAGCCCGTAGGTATAACGTTGCCTGAAACGTTGCCGCGATAACCAAATTGCTCCCCAGGCTAAAAGTAGTCCCAATACATCACTAAGATTGTGACCTGCATCTGCAATTAAAGCCAGGGAATTGTTTAAGAAACCAAATATGGCTTCCACACACACAAATCCCAAATTGAGCGTTGTGCCAATTACAAAGGCACGATTGTAACTGGGCGGTTCATGACTGTGACCGTGATGCTGATGAGTAATTGGCATTGGTAAAAAAGGTGGTAAGTTCGGTTATCTGACATCTTGCACGCCCAGAAGTGGGAAGGGGTGGTGGGCTTTAGCCCTACCTACGTAACAATAAGCTTTTGAACTTATTATTTTCGCTTGGGAAACGGTGGTGCAAGATATGAGTTATCTAAAACACATGAATTTATGTTCAGTTTTAGCTTTCATATATTTAACAGCTATTTGATGCTTTCCAACAATGCCCATATAGGGGATATAGCTTTGTTAATGTTATGTCTTTTGTATGTCTTTTGTTTCTAAAAGTCTTAAGGTATTAGGTTTTTAGCTTCCAATACTTTATGGTTATTAATTTAATAGTCTAATCTTCTATTGATTGTCACTAATCATTGGATCGGGATTTTACCTGTACTAAAGTTCAGGTGCAGCTTAAGACAATCAATAATATATCTTTTGATACTTGACACTGCCCTTCTTTTAGATACATCTTCTAGACCTAACCCCCCTGATTCTAATCCTCATTTCCGCCTAGGGAATCGGGGTTCCAAAGCCTAGATTTCCAACATAGCCCTGTCTAGGTGTTTAGGTAAGTGTCACTTTATAGTTCTAATGAGGACAAAAGAACGCGATCGCAATAACAGACAGACAATAAAATTTAGTCAGGTGCCACATCAGCCATATTTCTTTTAAAATATTGTTATTAATTTTTCCCTCTGCTAAGTCTCGACATAGTAACACTAAATAGAACAATATTGGTTTAGCATAAACTTCCAGTGAGTACTATAGGAATCCAGTTTGATTATTAAAAATATCTAAGTATTTGTAGGGTGGGCACTGCCCACCAAATCCATGTTATGGTGGGCACTGCCCACCCTACGGGTATTTCAAAAATCAAATAGTAATCCTATACTAGAGGTTTTTTCTATAAATTTTCAATCCCTAATAGGGTTTCGAGTTAATTAAAACGACGTGCCCAACCCACAAGATTTTTATGCCCAGTTTCAATCCCTAATAGGGATTCAAGTTAATTAAAACAACAAAGCCTGACCTGTGAGCTTGAAGTCGCCGAGGAACGTTTCAATCCCTAATAGGGATTCAAGTTAATTAAAACATGCGGCAAAAAACTGGGTCGAGGGGGAAATAGCAGTTTCAATCCCTAATAGGGATTCAAGTTAATTAAAACGTGAGTTCCTGATTTCCAGCCCAATAGTCGGGTTCGTTTCAATCCCTAATAGGGATTCAAGTTAATTAAAACCTGTAATCGGCACTCCAGTTAATCAGGAGATTGATGTTTCAATCCCTAATAGGGATTCAAGTTAATTAAAACTCTGGTACACAGTTCGGATGGGGGCAAGGCGTCCAGTTTCAATCCCTAATAGGGATTCAAGTTAATTAAAACGCCGAAAAAAAATTTACCAAACCAGAATCAAATTGTTTCAATCCCTAATAGGGATTCAAGTTAATTAAAACAATTTACGACTCATGGCTAAAGCAGACCTAATAGGTTTCAATCCCTAATAGGGATTCAAGTTAATTAAAACCGAACACACCAACACTATAGGTCGCGTGGTAACAGTTTCAATCCCTAATAGGGATTCAAGTTAATTAAAACGAGCGCACTTTCAGCAGCCTTTGAAGCGGATTGGTTTCAATCCCTAATAGGGATTCAAGTTAATTAAAACTAGTAACGGCACGATGTATATACTAAGCTGCAATGTTTCAATCCCTAATAGGGATTCAAGTTAATTAAAACATCGAGTAGCGGCTGACCGAGGTTAGACTGTCGATGTTTCAATCCCTAATAGGGATTCAAGTTAATTAAAACGTCGCTACAAACGTTTATGATTGCAGTTCTATTAGGTTTCAATCCCTAATAGGGATTCAAGTTAATTAAAACAATATGAAAGCGCGATCGCACTTGCAGCACAAAAAGGTTTCAATCCCTAATAGGGATTCAAGTTAATTAAAACTTTGTGGTTCTATAAATGACTTGTCGGTTAGCGTTTCAATCCCTAATAGGGATTCAAGTTAATTAAAACTTATCGCAAGATAGCAAGCAATGAAGCAAGTCGTTAAGTTTCAATCCCTAATAGGGATTCAAGTTAATTAAAACTTTACCAGTTATAATATCAGCATTACTTCTAGCGTTTCAATCCCTAATAGGGATTCAAGTTAATTAAAACTTCCCTATAGAAAATGCCCTATAAGGGACTGCATGTTTCAATCCCTAATAGGGATTCAAGTTAATTAAAACAACTAGCCAACCCCACGCCATCAATCGAAGTTGTCAGTTTCAATCCCTAATAGGGATTCAAGTTAATTAAAACTATCTTCAGCTTATGCTGCCTCCCTTTTCAGAGTCCCTTGTTTCAATCCCTAATAGGGATTCAAGTTAATTAAAACGATTTTGCCGTCAAGTTCAAAAGTTGCCAGCAAAGTTTCAATCCCTAATAGGGATTCAAGTTAATTAAAACTTGGAGCTTAATCGTGAAGCTGATTTAGCAGAGGTTTCAATCCCTAATAGGGATTCAAGTTAATTAAAACGTAAATACCAGTGCTACATCTACTACTGCTACTGCTGCTGTTTCAATCCCTAATAGGGATTCAAGTTAATTAAAACGGATTAAAAAGATGCTGTACTTTTATATATAGTTTCAATCCCTAATAGGGATTCAAGTTAATTAAAACTATTAAGTTCGGCAATGTGTACGCGCTGTTTACGTTTCAATCCCTAATAGGGATTCAAGTTAATTAAAACTCTTCTATCTCAAAATCCTCGTCCATTAAAAAGGGTTTCAATCCCTAATAGGGATTCAAGTTAATTAAAACAAGAGGTAGATGAACGCGATGAAAATACCTTACGTGGTTTCAATCCCTAATAGGGATTCAAGTTAATTAAAACTGCGGGAGCCGGAAAATGAGTCTTTATGCGGTTTTCAATGTTCGGAATCGCGGATGGGTCTATCATAGCATCAAAAATGGAGATTGAGTAGAGTTAAAATCGCTGAAACCCTCTCTGGGTAAGGAGCGCGGATGGGTGGAGTTGTTTTATGGCTCACAAGCCCTGTCGTTCAAGGGATTCAGCCATTTTGACCAACTGTTGTTTTCCAACACCTACCCATCCGCGAATTTGGCAAGAAAAGTGAACGTAATATCAAGCTGTTTTCTTCATCGTAAAATAATCCTTAACCTCCCCCTCACTATCGATAAATTTGACATCGAGTCTTTTTCCGTGTACATCCATCACAAGCGAACCGGGAATGCTCAATGATGTATACATTGCTGGATGGGGAAATACTACATCGGCAAGCGCGGATGTGCCTGCAACTATATATACTATTCCTGCACGGGCAGCCTTTAGAGGTTTGAGATATGCTCCCGATTCATCCTCCCGTCCACTTCCCATATCTTTTTTCATCTGGTCAGTAAAAGTGTCTGAGGTGCGATAATGCCCATCAATTAGATACGAACGTTCGTAGGAGTGGCTGTGACCGCCAAGAACTATATCTACTCCTGCTTCTTCTATGATGGGAAGAACATACTCCCTCATTTCAATGAGTTCAATTTCGGTATCTGAATCGTGTGACCCCTTTGTATAGGGAGGATGATGCCAAAAGGCAATTTTCCAATCCTTATCTGATGCGGTTAGGTCTTGTTTTAGCCAACTCAACATCCTACCTTTAGGAGTGCGATCGCAGCCATAGGAATCAAGACAGATAAAGTGGATATTGCCACAGTCAAAAGAATAATAAGCTGCTGTTCCAGAGGGAACACCACCAGCTTCCCCAGCAGTTGGCATAGTGAAAAGCTCATAGTACGGACCAGACTCTGAGAGGGAATCAGCAGATCCTGCATCATGATTGCCGATGGCTGTCCAGAGAACACTGCTACGAAGAAGTTGGGGATACATATCAAATATTCCCCGTTGGTACTCCTCATAGGTGCCAGTATCATAAGCATTATCGCCAAGCATGAGCCAAAGATCGGTATGGCGAGTACCTGTAAACTTCAGGTAGCCATCCCGCACGCCAGCTGCTATGTCATTTCCACGCCCTGCATCTCCCAAAACACAGATACGTAGTGGTCGGACATCCTCAGGTGCTAGGTTGATTGATGGTGCAGTGACGAAAAAGTAATCTTCTGTTTTCCCAGCCAGCACTCCTCCTGCGGTGCCGACTGCGTAGTAATACCTTGTATCTGACGTTAGCCCATTCAACGTCACAGTGTGGTCGCAGGTAATAGTCGTTTCTTCCTGCATAAAACACAGTCTTTCAGGAGACTGACCATACCACACTCTGCCTTGAACTGGAGTATCAGTAGCCCAGCGGACAACAATGCTAGACTCACTGCTCAGTTGTAGATAGGGTTCCCGAACAATCTGCAGATTTTCAAGGGCAGTTGCTTTCTCTGCTTCTAGGTAAGTTACCATTATCGGCGAAATGTTATCCGATGTTAATTTATTTTACAAGATAATTTAGAGAAATCGGTGAACTCATATCCTGCATAGTTGAAGATTGGATTGACCGTCTCCCTAACGCAGAACTGGTCATTCATCCCACACTGCCTTCGGTCAGATGTGGGGCAACTGAGCCGATTAAGCTAAGGTTTAAATTTGATAGTCCCATGTTGCTAAAACTTTTCCACAGATTTGGTTTGCAGGTACAGCTGACAACATCTTTTTGGGATAGGGCAGGTTCAAGTTATTCATCAATTCAATAAATTGATTGCGGCTGCGTCCGGCAAACCGGGGATTCCAGCGTTTTTCTTCTCCAATAGTAGACACGGTTCGTCCTTGATAGTCATGACCCGGATACACCCAAGTATCTTCTGGTAAGGCAAACAGCTTTTGAGTCACGATATCATAAAGCAATCCAGCATCACCGTTTTGAAAGTCGGTACGACCGCAACCACGGATAAACAACGCATCTCCAGTTAACAAATGAGTTCCATTAACTAAATACGCCATATGACTATCTGTGTGTCCGGGAGTGGCGAGCGCCTGAATATTTACGCTTCCTAATTCCAATATTTCCCCATCTGCAATGTAACCGTCTGCACCGATAGTCACAGCATTTTCAGGCACAATACTCAAACAACCCGTAAATTCTCTTAACTGGTCTGTCCCAGTAATGTGGTCGGCATGAATATGGGTTTCCAGACAGTAGCGCAAGGTTAGTCCCAGTTCTCGTAATACCTGAAGGTCACGTTCGACTTGTTCCAACACAGAGTCTACCAAAATGGCTTCTTTAGTTTCTGGATCGGCAATTAGGTAAGTATAAGTACTTGACTCTTTATCAAACAATTGACGGAATAGCATCACAGGTTTAGTAGGCACGCTCAAGGTATTTCTCGTAAACCACGTTTCAACAGGAGCATAAGGTTTGGGGTTGAGAGATTTCAGTAACTCTTGTGCCAGATTTGCTGCTTGAACGCGAATTTCCGGAACAGCCGTCGTTTCCCAAAGGTTACCTTTGCGTGGTGTTCCCAGTGTATACAATAGTTCGGAGACATCCCCATCTGCATCAATGAGAGCACCGTTAGCCGCAGTATCGATTCCAATTGACAGGGTGTTGGAACGGATGAGCCGTTGTTCTTGCAAGCTGGAGAGCAATGGATGCTGCAATCTGCGGTAGTTACAGTTCGAGCCCGTACAGTTCACAATTCTGCTTACCCGTAAAACGCTATCTTTGTGTGTGAAGCGATCGCGAATCGTCACATCCACTCCCAACTCAGACTCCCAACAACTTTGAACCCGACCTGCATAGTGGTGTAGTTGACCAGACTGAACGGCAGTATCGAGAACCCCTGCAATTTCTTCAGCAATTCGATGGCGGTGAACTTCCCAGTAAGCTTTGACGTGGCGCAGAAATCTTCGCTGTTCTTTAAATGGAAGTGCTTGCCAAAGTTGTTGAGTCACTGGACGCAGAGAATCAATGACCGCACGCCAATCTTGTCCTTGAGCTACAGCTGAAAGAACTTCTTGACGTACTACATGGAGAAGTCCTCGCGCAATTTTTGGCGCAGTTTCAGGATTGAGAAATGCCGGATAGGGGACTGTTGGTTTATGACGACACGGCATTAATCCATGACGGGAGACGGCATGAATCTGTCCTTGAAATCCTTGTTGACGCAGTGCAACAACTGCATCTGCCATTGTCAATCCAGTTCCTACTAATAAAATGGAATCTTCTGGAGTTAGATTTGCGATCGCATCTGTAGACCAAGCATCTCTAACACGGTCATTTGGGTTTCCCAACACAGCAATTGGTTCGGGTAAAGACGCAGGAAAATTCCCCAATGCGAGCACAGCCTTTTGTACATACAGACGCTTGCCATTATTCAAGTGTATTCTGACGCTGTGAGTTGTTGTATCAATAGCAATGGCTTCAGCGATAATCTTCTCGAATTGCACGTAAGCCGCAGCATTTGCCTCTGCTTCCTGCAAAATTGCCTGGATATAGTTTCCATACACCTTACGCGGTACAAAGGTGGATGCAGTAACTTGTTCGTACCCATTTGCGTGCAACCATTTCAAAAAGTGATCTGGTTCATTTGGAAACGCACTCATCTTACCAGCCGGAACGTTAAGCAAGTGACAGTCTATCGGGGTACTATAAGCTACCCCTCTACCTATTTCAGAATTGCGTTCAATCAACTTGATAGAAACTGGTACTGTTGCATTTCGTAAAAGATTGACTGCAACAAGAGAACCGCTTAAGCCGCCTCCAATAATAGCAATTGTTTGAGGAGAAACAGTCTGATTTAAAATAGAGCTGTACATAAAATTAAGACCTATTAAGATGTGCTTGTTGCTATGTAGTTACAAATTTAGGTTATAGATTTTGTGATGTACATAGGTTTTCAGCAGTTTGATGTATGAATAAAATCTAAACCCCACTTAAACACGCGAAGAACTAGGAATTCCATTTAAGCCTTTAACATCTTGAAATCACAGCATATCAAACCCAAATCAAATAAGCATTTGAGTATTTACTATGTATCCTTTTTCAACTAATCCGGTATGAATATCGTTGTTTTAAAATTATCTATAATTAGCCGTTTTGTACGGAAATTTTGCCAACCTCATTGTCATCAAAAGCTGACAAAGTAAGATAAGCAGGTGATTTTTAAATGATTTAGGAACAATGGATAATTTCGTAGGGTGGGCACTGCCCACCATAATTGAATTGGTTTTTTATCAAGATTCAGCAATCCGAAATGATTTAGGAACAATGGATAATTTCGTAGAGTGGGCACTGCCCACCATGATTGAATTGGTTTTTTATCAAAGGATATTTAGAAAGCCATAAAATTTACTTCAAACCTCTCTCCTCATAGACGACTTACTCACCGCCCGTCCCATACAAGTGGCGGGCGTTAATCCCGCACCACAAGAAATATTTGGCGACTTTTTTATTTGGAAGTCCCCAAAATCAATATTAGAAGCGGCAATTCCTGGCTTAATTAAGTGGCAGATTCAATCGCTTGCGTGCAGCAAGTCGAAAAAGCTTATCTGGTAATATCGATCTCAACCGAGGTAACCATTGCGCCTCATTACCAACAAGATAGCGTAATCGCGGCGATTGGCTTTGTGCTACAGAGACAATCATTTGTGCAACTTTTTCAGGATTGTCACCCCGTGCAATTGCCTTTTGGACTGATGAGCGAATGACATCACGTACAGTGTCGTAATCAGCATAAGTAGAGGTGGGTTGCAACATCGCGTTGTTGAAGTTGGTTTTAAAATAACCAGGCTCAATTAAAGACACTTTGATATTGAACGGGTCTAGTTCGACACTCAGTGCTTCGCTATAACCTTCGAGAGCAAATTTACTAGCTGAGTAAAAACCTTGACCGGGTGCGCCTATTAATCCCGCGACTGAACCCATATTGATAATATGACCGCTACGCTGCTGTCTCATGATTGGCAAAACGGCATTGGTGACACGGACAACACCCCAAAAATTTGTTTCAAAAATCTCCTTAGCTTCTTCTAAAGAAGTTTCTTCTATCATGCTGGCATGTATTTGTCCGGCATTATTGACCAGCAAATCAATGCGGTTGGTCTGTGCGAGCAACTGTTTTATGCAGGATTGTACTGAGTCGTCAGATTGAACATCCAACCTGAGCATTTCTACCCCTGAAGATGCTGAATGTTCCTTGCGACTGGTGCCGAAGACAAGATATTCCTTTTGAGCCAGTAGCTGAGCGCTTAACTGCCCAAACCCGGATGATGCTCCTGTAACTAGCGCAACCTTTTTATTATCCATAAGCTTTTACTTTACGGTGTTCGTGTTTTATCTAGTTAGAAGTAGAGCTTTATATTCTTGCTATATTCATCTGCTTTTTAGGTGAGAAATTTGAGTTTTAGTACTTTGGTCAGAAATCAAAGGTTGTGCGAATCACACCCACATACTGAGTATCATTTTTGCTGTTATTTTCTGGGTTAACAACCACCCAAAAACCAGGAGTCACCGAGATGTTGTCATTGAGACGCCAGCGGTAGAATGCTTCGATATGATAAGCATTGTCTCTATCTTTACGGACATCACTGTTAGAAACGCGTGCTGGTAACCCAAAGAGGATTCCTGGTAGATTGTTTCTACCCCCAACATCTGGAAAGGACATACCGATTGCCCCATACCAGGCATTGGCATTGTCACCATTTCTGACAAAAAGTGAATCAGTGCCACCAGTACCATTGGAAATATCACTGAAACCAGAGTTTTTAGCATTTGCCGAGATATATCCACCCCAAGCGTGAATCTGAAAATGCGGCGAAAAGCGATAGTATCCCTGTGCCCCTACTATGTTGTTGGAAGTCGCAATATTGTTTCCAAAGGGAGAATTTGCCAAGGCACTACCCGTCCCACCGATGAGGCTGGTTGTTCCACTGGGGTTATATCCATGAGAGTAAGCAATGCCAACCGCACCTTGCTTAGCGTAATACACTAAGTGTGCAAGAGCATTGTATCCACCATTAAATAACCCATTTTTATCCGATGAAATATTGGGATTATTTGCCAAATAGCCTACAGTCAGAGTTAAATCTTTGCTAAGTTTCCAGTTTACAGCGGTACCACCACCGCCTCGTCGGAAAACAGGATTGTATTGCCCAAAGAGTGATGGAATACCGTTACCATCATCTGCGATAGTAGGAGGAGTTACGGTGTCTGTGATATCTGTATAGCCTATGCCTGTTGGTCCAACGACAAAAGAAACAGAGCCACTGACCGGGAAGTAATAACGGACGTGGGGAATACTAACTATGTTGTTACTGTTAGTGTCAAAATTTAGCCGCGTCATGCCTGTACCCGTGGCTGAAGCAATCTGACTTGTGCCATTAGAACTTAAAAAGTTGCCAAATTCCAAACGAACTCGTAATAAATCTTTGCCCGTAAAACTGCTTTCAAAGTTAAGACGACCCCGATCTGCAAAATAGGCTTGGGAGCGATCGCTATCGCCACCCACCCTATTGCCAAAGGTATCGCCGATCGCAGTAATAATTTGAGCATTCAGCCTGGTAGTTGTGGAAAATTGCTGTGCTTCTAGTGTTGCAGTACGTGCTTCCAGTACATTTACCCGCCCGCGTAAAGTTGTCAGTTCTGCCGTAAATTCTGTTTGCAACTTTTGCAGTACTGCTAAGTCTTCCTTGTTTATTAGTTCGCTAGTACTTGTTGCAAGTAACTCACTCATCCTGTTCATGCAAGTATTTAAACCTGCTGCAAACTCATAACGACTTAGAGCAAGATTACCGCGATAAGTGGAGTCAGGATAACCTGCTATACAGCCATAGCGTTCGACTAGGGATTGCAATGCTTGAAATGCCCAATCAGTTGGTTTGACATCAGAAAGGTCGGAAACAGAAGTGACTTGTCCTTGCAAGCTTGTTGAATTATTTTCTAAAGGTGCTGCCCAGATCGTTGGGCATATTAACAACACCAATGAAAAACTGTATAAAAAATTTTTTAACATGAAGCATCCTAATTTTTATCATTTAACAACCATATAGTGTAGGCTGTTTAAAGCATCTTTACATACCTGAAGTTCTCACCAACAAATCTTAACCGAACTGTATTCAATACTGCTCGGATGAGACAATATGCCCAATAGTAAGTAGGTCCTCATAATTAAAGCAAACTAGTAAGGCTGTCATTGGCCATTTATAAAGGTTTTAGATGTTTTTACCGATTTTTGTAGGTCAGGCTATACCGCACGTTTGCGATTGGTGGGCAGTGCCCACCCTACGTCTGAAAATTGTGTTGACAAATTTTAATCGAGTATTATTACAACTGTCTTAAAGTGGCATCGGATTAGAGCTACTTACATGCTTTCTCACTCAATTCCTTTGGTTTCTTTAATAAAAAAGAGAACGAAAAACAATGAGATAGCGGCTGCAGTTGTATAGAGACCATAGGCAGCACCTAACCCGAAATATTGTAATATGGGAGGAAATGTTGTGGAAACAACAAAATTGGCAACCCATTGCATTGCAGCGGCGATGGAAAGTGCAGCCGCTCGAATCTTGTTATTAAACATTTCTCCCAACAGTACCCAAACTACTGGACCCCAGGAAAAACCGAAGCAAAATACATAGAGGTTGGCTGCTATAAGAGCTACAGTACCCGCCGAGCCAGTTAGAGTGGGGTTACCAGCGGGATCTAGTTGAGCATTTCCAAAAATAGAAGCCATTGTTCCTAAGGTTACGGTCATACCGAGTGAGCCTAGAACGAGCAAGGGCTTGCGACCAAATTTATCTACAAAGGCGATCGCAATAAGTGTAGTCAGAATATTGACAGCTCCTGTAATCACCGTGATGGTGAGGGAATTTTTTTCAGAAAACCCAACTGCCCGCCACAAAACTCTGCTGTAGTAGAAGATGACATTAATACCAACAAATTGCTGGAAGACAGACAAAGCTATTCCTATCCAAACAATAGGGAGGAGATTGCCATGCCTTCCTAAAAGATCGGAAAACTTTGGCTCGCGCTCTCGAAGCACTGTTTGTCGAATTTCTTCGATTTTCTCCAACACGTTACCCCCTATAATTTTGGTAAGAACGTTAGCGGCTTCTGGTTCCCGTCCTTGAGCAACTAAGTAGCGAGGGGATTCGGGAATCGTTAAAGCTGCCATTCCATAAAACACGGCAGGAGGAATTTCTGTCCAAAACATCCAGCGCCAAGCGGCGATTCCAAACAAAAATGGCGAGTCAGCTGAACCTGCTGATACGGCGATAAAGTAATCACATAGCAGTGCAATGAAAATACCAACTACAATCGCGAGTTGCTGGAGAGAACCCAGTCTTCCACGCAAATGGGCAGGAGAACATTCTGCAATGTAAGCTGGTGCGATGACGCTAGCAGCACCGACTGCTAGCCCACCTAATACCCGCCAAAAAGTAAAATCCCAGATAGTTATGGGAAGCCCAGAGCCAATGGCACTGATGGTAAACAAAATTGAAGCTACCACCATTGCCTTGACTCGACCATAGCGGTCTGCAATTTTCCCTGCATAGAAGGCTCCTACTGCAGAACCTAACAATGCCAGCGACACTGCGAGACCGATTTCAACACTGTTGGCTCTAAAAGTTGTGGAGAGAGCCGCAACTGCGCCGTTAATAACAGCAGTATCAAAACCGAACAAAAAGCCGCCGAGGGCAGCAGCACCAGCTATCAGGATGACGTAATAGGTGTTAGCTTTACGACGAGTCGTAGTTGAGGTCATAGTTATATCTCGTAAATAGGGGAGAAGAGACAACGCTTTGTTCTAATTCGTAATTAATGAATTTGTCATTACGAATTATTTTGTCACTACCGTCTGGAACGTCTGCGGAGGCGGTCTATTATCACCGCCACAATAATTACCAGTCCTTTGACAACAAGTTGCCAGAAGTAAGACATATTCAACAAGGTCAAACCATTGTTGAGAACAGCAATAATTAATGCACCTAGAAGGGTTCCACCAATCGTGCCAATACCGCCTGTAAAACTAGTCCCACCTAGAATAACAGCAGCGATCGCATCTAACTCGTAGCCCTGACCTAACATACCAGTGGCACTATAAAGACGACTGGCACTCATGATTCCTGCCAAACCTGCTAGCAATCCACTGATACCGTAGACAAATAACAACACGCGATTGACTTTAATACCAGTCAGCCGTGCTGCTCGTTCGTTACCACCGACAGCATAGATTTGTACCCCCAAAACAGTCTGTCGCAGAACAAACCAAGTAGCAGCTACAGTTAGTAGGGCAATGATGACCAGCCAGGGAAGGGGACCTAAATAGTTATTACCTATCCAAGCAAAATTGATGTCACGGTTAATAACCGTTGTACCGTTAGCAACCAAAAAGGCAGCACCCCGTAAAGCAGTTAGGGAACCCAGGGTGACAATAAAAGGTGGTACATCCAAAAAGGTGATGAGAGCACCGTTAATTAATCCCAAAAGCAATCCCGTGAGCAACCCAGCAGGTACAGCCACCCAACCCAAAGCAGGAATCAGCGATACCAACACTGCAACTACCGCAGAAACAGCCAATCATTGGGAAGTCAAGCTCTGATGACAAGTTGATTGACCCCCCTTAATCCCCCCTTATCAAGGGGGGAAACAAGAAATCAAATTCCCTCCCCTTGATAAGGTCCGGGCTAGGGAGGGGTAAAAATCCTTGATAAGGTCCGGGTTAGGGAGGGGTAAAAATTCTTGATAAGGTCCGGGCTAGGGAGGGGTAAAAGTTGCCTGATATATCTGTACTAAAGTGGCGGGCTAGAGCATCGGTACAGAAATCATAAATAACCTAGTTTTATGTAGAGACGAGCCATGGCGCGTCTCTAAATTCACGAAATATCAAGGATTGCTGTAGAGAGAAAATGTGTGTTTTGCTTCTCTGCTTGACTACTGTACCGGCGGGCTAGAAGCCCGCACCACAAGAGATATTTGAAGATTTTCTTATTTGGGAGTCTTTAAAGATTCAAATATAAACTTAAGCTGAGGTGCAGACAAAGCTTGATTGGCAGATTCAAAAAATACAGATAAATTAGCTAGCCCTTGGTGTTCGTAAACGCTAGCTTGCAAAGCCATCTCTAACTTATCTAATTGGCGAACAAACTGTGCTTCTATCGTTTCTCCCCGTTCATACTCTTCCCATAGATGAATCCACTCTAATCCATTTGGCAGTTTACTGAGAACTTGAAGAATAGATTGCCTTTCTAATTGATATTTCTGAGATTTTTCAATATTATCGGACGGAGTAAAATCTCCAGCATATATTTCTCCTAAATCATGTATGAGAGCCATACGAAGGGCTTTTACAGTATCTAAATTAGGCTCGTATATATTACCTAAAAACAAAGCTAATAGAGCAACGCAAAAGGAATGCTCAGCCACGCTTTCGCAACGTTCAGGTGCTATACCGTGCTTTAGCCAACCCTGACGGTAAAGCTGTTTCAGATGATTGAACTCGAAATAAGCTTCAATGATGGGTAAAGTCTTTTTGTTATTTAGAAAATGAATAGGTAAAGGAGCTTTGGATTGCATTATTTAATTTATATATCAAAATTAATAGTCATAGGTAGGGGCGAACGACCGTATGCCTACCTTGCGTCGGCATGCACTCGCGTTCGCCCTTACAATAGAGTGTACTTGAACGCGTATCTACATAGGTTAAGAAGCTTCACTCATGGCATAAGTGGGGAAAACTTTTGCCTGTTTGGGTTTCACAAAAACTCGCTGTTCTTCCTTAATATTGACCTGATTAAATTGCTCGCGAGTTAAGTAGGCAATGACTGTTTCTTCAGATTGGAGAACTAACTCAACCCGAATTTCCCAACCTAAGTTGATAATGCGGTACACTTTCGCGGGTACGGCATTTTCTTCAATAGGATTGGTTCTGATGGTAATGTCATGGGGGCGTAGGAAAACTTGATGGCTTGATGGAGTTACCAAATTTGTATTTGGGACAATACCGGCTTGACTTGAAAGAACGTTGACCGGACCAATGAAGCTCATGACGAAAGGTGTTGCTGGGTGGTCGTAAATTTCAGCAGGTGTACCTATTTGCTCTACCCGACCTTTATTCATGACCACAATTTGATCCGAAACTTCCATTGCTTCTTCTTGGTCGTGGGTAACGAATACGGTTGTCACGTGAACTTCTTCATGCAGTTGTCTCAACCACATTCTCAATTCCTTGCGGACTTTAGCATCTAATGCACCAAACGGTTCATCTAAAAGCAATATTCTCGGCTGGACGGCTAATGCTCTTGCCAGTGCTACCCGCTGACGTTGACCTCCTGAGAGTTGCGAGGGGTAACGTTCCCCGAAACCCTGTAACTGCACTAATTCCAAAAGTTCTTCGACTCTGGGTTGAATCTTGCTTTTAGGAAACTTACGGATTTCTAGTGGAAAGGCGATGTTCTCGCGTACCGTCATGTGTTTAAATAGAGCGTAATGCTGAAATACAAACCCTATTTGACGTTCTTGCACTGATTTGTAAGTGGCATCTTCACCAACCAACCAGATGTGACCGGAATTAGGAGTTTCCAATCCTGCAATCATTCGCAGTAAGGTTGATTTACCAGACCCAGACGGACCTAATAGAGCTACTAAAGAACCTGTTTTTACTTCCAGGCTCACATTGTCCACAGCCAAGAACGAGTCATACTGTTTAGTTACATTTTCAACTGCAATACCCATAGCAATCTGCTCCTAGAAACTGGTATATAGTTATAAACTACGGTTTTTTTATCGGAAAGTAGTAATTAAACAACAATGTCTATTTCATCGCATTTTCCAAATCCATCTAGTCAAAACATCAAAAAAAGCTTTAAGTCTCGCTCATCTCTGCCGCTGAAGCCGGATACCTTGTGGAAAATCGAAACAGGAGTGGTGAGGGTTGTGACTTGGCATGAAGACGGTACACTTGTCACCTTAGGAATTTGGGGACCGGGAGATATTGTCAGTCAAGCCTTTTCTAGAATCGAACCCTATCAAATTGAGTGTTTGACCAAAGTGGAGGCAACACCCTTACCTTTGGATGGGTGGTTTCCACTGACACAGATTTTGCTGGCTCATATTCAACAAGCAGAAGAACTCGCGATCGTTCGCAGCTACAAAACAGTGGAAATCATGGTTGTCAAGCTGCTTGCTTGGTTAGCTAAAAAATTTGGTCGTGAAGTAGAATCAGGAAATCTCATTGATTTGCGCCTCACTCATCAAGATATTGCGGATATGCTGAATTCAACTCGCGTGACCATTACTCGTATCCTGACTCAATTAGAAGAACAGGGGTTGATTCATCGTTTGCCCTTACATCGAATTGTGCTGAAAGAAGAAGAACTTTGGCACTATGAAATTTAAAGTTTGTTAGCAAGTCATTAAGTAGGTCGGTACGAAAAAATGTCACTGGTGAGGGTCGTCCTTTGTCATTAGTCATTAGTAAAGGTTTTAGATGTATTTACATTTTGTAACTCCTGTCTGTTTATTCACGCCGACTTACTTATTAGCAGTGAAGTCATCAGCAGTACCAGCTATCTCCATCAGAATGAGGCTTACCCACAATTGTTACATTGAGGGATTCTAGGTAATCTAGACCGCGCCAAATTTGTGGCACCGTTCCACGAATTTCAAGGTCAAAACGTCCCTCTCCATTCGTGTGTTTTCCTAACTTTGCCCCTGTAATATTTACGACTAAACCATGAGCGGCAATTAGTTTAGAAATCACAGGCTCTTGTTGGTAGCGTTCGGGGATATGCAACTGCAAACGAACTTTTGTGGTACTGCTATTTTCAAACATAGTTCTTGATTATTCGTTTATTACGAATTACGAATTACAAACCACGAATTAGTAATCACCGATATTGATATCGTGCCAAATTTCCAAATCCAAGTCGTTGATATAAGTTAATGCACTCTCGATCTGCGAGCTACTGCCTTGTAAATCAAGGTCAAACCAACCATCTCCAATACCGTTTGCCCCCAGCATAGCAGCGGTGATATTCACTGTTACACCATAGTTTGATACCAGGCGAGAAATCACAGGTTCCTGCTGATATTCTCTAGGAATTCTCACCCGAATCCGTTTATTGACGAGCTGATTGTCTGCGACCATAACTTTAATCTCTCGCTTAATGTTTTCCACTGGTTTTGATGCCTGTTCTCCGTTCCAAAATTTCTTTCACTACTAGGGTGACCACTGCTAGCAAAGCCAGCAGCACGGCAGCGGAGAAGGCTGCTTCAGTTTCGTACTGTTTGTAAGCGTCTTCCACATAGAGAGGTAAGCTTTGGGTTTTCTTGGCTATGTTTCCGGACACAACGGAAACAGCACCAAACTCACCCATTGCCCGAGCGTTAGTCAAAAGCAGACCGTAAAGTAAGCCCCATCGGATATTTGGCAGAGTGACGCGCCAAAATATCTGCCAATCTTTCGCACCCAAGGTTCTGGCTGCTTCCTCTTGGTCACTGCCTAATTCTTCAAGAACGGGAATAACTTCTCGCGCCACAAAGGGCAAACTCACAAAGGCTGTCGCCAGCACCATACCGGGAAAGGCGAAGATAATTTTGACATCGGCTGCTTCCAACCACGGACCGAACCACCCATTTCGCCCGTAAAGCAGCACTATCATCAACCCCGCAACTACGGGTGAGATAGAAAAGGGCAGGTCAATCAGACTCAGAACAAAAGCACGACCGGGGAATCGATGGCGGGCGATCGCCCAAGCTGCACACAAACCAAACACGGTGTTCACGGGAACAGCAATGACAGCCAGCGCCACCGTCAACCAAGCCGCATGAGTAAATTCCAGTCGCGAAAGGTTAGACACAAATGCGCCAAAACCGCTCTTAAATGCTTGGACAAAGACGTTGAGTGCGGGGATGTAGATAACGAGAGCGAGGTAGCCAATTGCGATCGCAATCAGTATGGCAGGAGCCGCACTTTTGGGTTTGGCTTTCTTTTGATTTGTGGGTGGGTTTGTTGTTGAATGAAAGTGAGGTTGTGGAAATTCATCTTGCGTCATATCTTCTTCCCCAAGCTTGTATAAGATTAATTCCCAGCAGCATCACTAAGGAAATAAAAAGTAACACCATACCAATAACCGTTGCACCAGAATAGTCATACTGCTCCAAACGCTGGAAAATCAGCACGGGTGCAATTAAGTCTTGAAAAGGAGTGTTGGAAGCAATAATGACAGTGGAACCGTATTCTCCAACAGCACGGGAGAAACCCAAAGCCACACCCGTCAGAATTGAGGGAAACAGTGGTGGTAGAATCACCTTCCAAAAAGTCTGTAATTGGGTAGCTCCCAGACTCCAAGCTGCTTCTTCAATTTCCTTCTCCATTTCCAATAACACCGGTTGTACCGTTCTCACAATAAAAGGTAGAGATATGAATATCATCGCTACCCCCACCCCCAAACGAGTAAAGGATACCTTAATTCCCAAAGGTGCCAGCAAAGAGCCAACCCAACCATTCTCGCTATACACCGTAGCCAAGGTTAATCCTGCTACTGCAGTCGGCAAAGCAAACGGCAAATCTACGGTAGCATCAAGCAGCCGTTTCAAAGGGAAATCGTAGCGGACAAAGACCCAAGCAATCAGAGTGCCAAAAACACCATTGAAGAGAGCAGCAACAAGCGATGTGCCAAAAGTGACCTCATAGGTTGCCAAAGCAATGGGGCTTGTCGCAATTTCCCAAAACCGGGCAGGAGGTTCAGTACTTGCTTTAGCCAGCATCGCTATGACTGGTAAAAACAACATCACTGTCAAGTAGGCGATCGTAATTCGCCATGTCCAAGGAAGTTGAACCAGATGTTGTAGATACCTTTTCCAAATAGGAGGTTGTGGGCGAAGAGATTGCCTAGTAGAAGGTGATGGAGGAGATGAAATAGCCATTAGTGGTTAATGGTTAGTGGATAGTAGTTAGTGGATAGTAGTTAGTGGATAGTAGTTAGTGGATAGTAGTTAGTGGTTGGTGGTTAGAAGTAGGGTGGGCATTGCCCACCAATCATCCAATTTCTGAACCACAGTTGAACCTACTACCTATTAACTACTAACTACTAACCACCAACAAATTACCGTTTGATTTTTGCCTGAATTTTGTCAAAGGCTGCGCCATCTGCAAAGAACTTGTCCTGGATGGAGTTCCAACCGCCGTAGTCTTGTACAGTACCGAGATTTTGGACTTTGGGGTATTTGTCTGAAACTGCCTTATTTTGGGCAACTGTTTCATTGACCGGTCGGAATCCGACTTTGGCAAACTCTTCCTGCGCTTCCGGTTCAAATAGGAATTTTACGAAAGCTTCACTGACTTCGCGGGTTCCGTGCTTATCAACGTTCTTATCTACAACTGCGATTGGATTGTCAATAGATATGTTGACATCAGGGATAGTATAGTTTACTTTCTCGCCTTTCTGTTGTGCCAAAATAATCTCGTTTTCGTAATTAATCAAGGCATCCCCTTGACCTTGCTTGAAAAAGGCGTCAGTAGCTTCGCGAGCATCCTTTGTCAAAACTGGCACGTTACCGTAGACTTTGGTAACAAACTCAAGTGCTTTATCTTCTCCCCCTCCCGCTTTGATGGCGGCATTCCACAGAGTCAGGAAGTTCCACCGAGCAATACCAGATGTTTTAGGGTCGGCAGTGATTAGTTTTACACCATCTTTCGCCAAATCAGTCCAAGTATTGATACCTTTGGGGTTTCCTTCTCGGGTGACTAATGCAGCAACAGATTTGGAAACGATCGCATCATTGGGAATTTCCTTCTCCCATCCTGCCTGAATCAATCCCGCCTTTTCAATCCTTCCTACATCCAAGCCCAGTGCCAAATGAACAACATCGGCTTCCAAACCATCAATCACAGCACGGGTTTGAGAACCAGAACCACCGTAGCTTTGATTGAAAGTCACATTTTGATTGTGCTCTTTCTTCCACTTTTCGACAAACTTTGGAATAATAGCTTCGTGAGCAGCCTTAGTGACGGCAAATGAAACTAGGGTGATTTCAACATCTTTGTTGTTTGTTGCGGCTACAGGGCTAGCTGCTGGATCGGTTGCAGTTGAACCGCCAGAAGAACTGCTCGTATTGCCACCAGAGCAAGCTGCGATCGTTATACTTAAACTAACTCCCACTAAAAAGAGTGATAAAAAGCTTTTGAAAGATTTCAGTCTAAACTTAGTGGTAATACCTAATAGCGATTGCCCTGCTTGTCTCAGGACAGACTCCCAATAACTCATGCCATTGCCCCCGAACTCATACGGTTTATTGGTGAATTAACCGTATTTATTGTTTATTGTGAGATATAATACATGGCATACGCTAAAAAAGCAAGAAAAAACAACACATAATCTGTAGGAAAAGTGGAGATTGACTGTTAACCAGTTACTGATAGCGAATTGGCAAACCATCTTGAAATACTAAGAGTTCTCCTGGTTGGATTTGCGTCCATACTTCATTATCAGTTAAAGGGGTAGTGACAATGACAGCAACGCGATCGTTTGGAGTCGTCAATTCACTAAAATCTACAGTTATATCTTGGTCAATCAAATGGGCGGCTGCAAAAGGTGCTTGACGGACAATATAGCTAAGCTTAGTTGAGCAATGAGCAAAAAAGTGCTCTCCATCGGAAAGTAAGTAGTTAAAAATACCCTTTTCTGCTAAAAACGCAGTGATTTCCTTGAGAACAGAGTAAAGTTTTTCCAAGGGTGGTTTACATCGAGGAAAATAGCTTCGCAACTTGTCCATTATCAGACAAAAAGCTTTTTCGCTATCAGTGTTGCCTACAGGTTGATAAAACGCAAAATTTTCGGGATGAAAATCTCGCAAATCACCGTTATGAGCAAACACCCAATACCGTCCCCAAAGTTCTCGGCGGAAAGGGTGGCAATTTTCCAAAGCCACTTCACCTTGAGTTGCCTTGCGGATATGAGCAATCACATTCATAGAATGGATGGGATATTTCCGCACCAAATCTGCTATGGGAGAAGCAATGGAAGGTTTATCGTCTAAAAAAATTCGGCAGCCCTTTCCTTCAAAAAAAGCAATACCCCAACCATCGCGATGGTCATCCGTTTTTCCTCCCCGCGCTGCAAACCCCTCAAAGGAAAAACAAATATCCGTGGGTACGTTGCAATTCATTCCCAGTAATTGGCACATGACAAATCACCTAAAGGCTAACATACTCAATTTGTATCTCTCATATTACTTATTAGAATAGGGACAAAGAAATCTGTTAAGAAATACACAACACTCAATGAAAGTAACTGGATATACCGCAATTAAACAGGTAATCAATGCATAGGAATAAAATGCTTTAGAGATAGTTTTTAAAATAAAAATTAACCTCATGTAGGGTAGGCACTGCCCACCACATATAACTACATATTTAAGGATGATTGGAAAAAAACAGATTATTCTGAGGGCGAACAACCGTTCGCCCCTACATCATTGACCATTTTTTATCACTTATCCTCCTAGAGATTTTCCAATAATAAAAGATGATGTATAAAGTACACATTAAAACCATATAGATTGGATTGAGGAACGAAACCAGACATAATCGGTCATTTGTCATTTGTCATTTGTCATTCTGCACCACAACAAATGCCTGCACCACAAGAAATTTCTGCACCACAACAAATGCCTGCACCACAAGAAATTTCTGCACCACAACAAATGCCTGCACCACAAGAAATTTCTGTTCTGCACCACAACAAATGCCTGCACCACAAGAAATTTCTGTTCTGCACCACAAGAAATTTCTGCACCACAACAAATGCCTGTAACACAAGAAATTTTGGGATATGCCGCAGGCGATGTTGGCTCAGGTTGTTAACGCTGCAAACTACGGGGGTCGAGAGCATCCCTTAACCCATCGCCCAGTACGTTGAAAGCTAACACTGTAACGATAATTAAAAGTGCAGGAGGCCAGATGAGCCAAGGTTGTAACACCAAAACAGAGGCGTTCGTTGCCAGAGATAGCATATTCCCCCAAGAAGGGTCTGGCTGTTGAATTCCCAATCCGATAAGACTGAGTACCGCCTCTGCCCCAATGAAACTGGGAATAGAAAGGGTAGCAGAAATAATGATATATGTCGCAGTTTGCGGGAGTACGTGTCGGAGGATGATATACAGCGGTTTTCCCCCCATCGCTTTTGCCGCTTGGACATACTCTCGCTCTTTAATTGAAAGCACTTGTCCGCGAATGACTCTTGCTAATCCTGCCCAACTGATAAAGGAAGTGATGGCGACTATCAGCAAAAAGCGCTGGGTATTTGATATTCCTGGTGGTAAGACTGCACCTAAAGTGACCAAAAGATAAATGCTGGGAAAAGTCATCAGCACTTCGGTTAAGCGCATGATGACACTATCTGTCCAACTTCCCAAATATCCCGAAATTCCACCTATCAGCAGCCCCAAAGGAAAGGTGAGGGCAACTCCCACAAGACCGATAAACAAACTGATACGTCCACCAACAAGCAGGCGGCTCAATTGGTCGCGCCCTTGGTCATCCGTACCCAAAAGGTTGAACTTTGCTTCACCATCAGCACCAAATAAATGCCAATTTAAGGGAATACCGGGAATAATATCTACTTCTTGCCATTTAGGTGGTAGGGGCACACTCAACTGAAACAAACGGTACTCCCAACCTTGAACGAACAGCCGTAAGGGAGAAGGTTTTTTGTAGTTGACGATGAGTTCGCGATCGCCTGTGTTTAAATCCGTTTCTCCCTGAGTTGTTGGATAAATATGAGGACCGATAAATTGCTTTGTTTCTTGAGAAACCCAATAAACCCGAGTTGGTGGTAGTAGAGAACCATTGGGTTGAGAGGCGTAGGGGTCATATGGAGCAACAAAATCAGCGGCAATCACTATCATGTAGAAAAACAAGAGCACAATTGCCCCTAATTTTGCTAAAGGGTTCTTTTTCAGTCGATACCACCAGTTCATAGTTTTTAGTTACTAGTTAGTTGTTAGTTGTTAGTTGTTAATAGTAACAAATGACACTGGACAAATGACCAATGACTAAGCCCGCCGCTTCTCAACCAAATACAGGTGGTCTTCTTGATTTTTTTCGTGTTCTACAACAAACACATTAGAGTAAAGATTGGCAATAATTTGTTTTCCTTGCTGTGTTAGAGAAAGGTAACGCAATGCATCTTGAATATATTGATAGACAACATTCCAGTAAAACTTAGCGTAGTTCTTGCGTAAGTCAGCAGGATTTTGGTAACCCAATACCTTATTCATCCCAGTCTCCTCAAATTCATAGAACAAGGAAGTAATCTTTTTTAAATAACGGGGGTCGCTTAATTGACCAATCAAATCCGCTGCACGCACCAACCCAGCAAAACTATGTGTATCTTGGTGGTCATCTACAGCTGGCACTGGAAACCGAGTTAATTCAATATTTCTCTTGATGACCTCAGAATCTATAAGTTTGTGTCCGCCAAAACGTTCATCTATGAAGAGTTTTGCTCTATCAACATGATATGGGGTAAGACTGGCATCAGAAGCGCCTGGTGGCAGACCAATCATTTTTCCATCTTTACCAGTAGCATACAAGCCTTCTTCGTCACGGTCTTGGCGGCACACCCCTTTGACGTAACCAATGTCATGGCAAACTAAGGAGATGATAAAATGCAGCCAGTCTTCACTGGAGACACCACCTTCACGGATGTGTTTGCCGCGTAAGATTTCTTGTCCCACCAAGGTGACTAAGATAGAGTGTTCTACGTTATGATACAGGGCGTCGCTATTGGCAATATTTTCTAAAGCCATGTTACCCGCCCAAGCTATAATATCTTGGTAATCGTGCTTAAAGCAGCCGTAGGTACGACGGTAGCCTTCACGAATTTGTTCTACAAAGGAATCTATTAAAATCTCAGTTGCATTGAACATAGTAAATACTCAGTTTGATAATAATTATTTATGTTTCCCAGGAATCGACATACCTAGCAAGTGGCAGTTCGGCACTTGACAAATGTCATTTTATAACCACTTCCTAGAGTAGACCGAGAGTGTTTCCTGGCTGACAGCAGCAGAAGTAGCAAATCCTTACGACTTTAACACAGCAAAAAAACAGTGAACAGCGATCGCTGACATGGTGACCCGTGACTCGCGACCCGCGATCGAGCGTCAGGAATTGATAACTATTTCCTTGTAGCTAAAGATATGACTTTTGTCATGGGTAAATTCCGAGGAATCACACAACCAGAAGCCCTGGCAATACGTCATAGTTAATTTACAGTAATCATTTTTAAACTTTCTTAAGCGAAAGCGCTTATATTTGGTTTGGCAGGAAGTGGAGGCATCAACTGTGGGTGAAGAGAGTTTGTCAGAACTAGAACTCGAAGAACCAGTGGCGGTGGAAGACGCCAAATGGGAAGAGAAAACAACAACGGAGAAGCGGGGCAACCCTTGGCTAGTGCCATTGTTAGTAGGTGCGGGTTTGGGAGTTGCTATCTCCTTTGGGGTTGGGGGCATGCTTGGTCACCGCTCCGCAAGTCAAACACCAGCACCTGTGAAATCGGTACAAAAAGCAGCGCCGACCATGACTGTTACCGTTGCCCTAGCCGAAACAACTCGTGTTGCCCGCACCCTCTACACGACAGGAACTGTAGCAGCAAGGGATTTGACGCCGATTTTGCCTCAAGCTAATGGGTTGCAAATCAAACAAGTTCTTGTGAAAGAGGGAGAACAAGTCAAAGCAGGTCAAGTGCTGGCTGTACTGGATAATTCTATTTTGCAAGAGCAAATTAGGCAAGCGAAAGCGGAAGTGGAAGCAAAGCAGGCAGATGTGGCTTCCAAACAGGCAGATTTGCTCTCAAAAAGAGCATCTGTCACTTCTAGTGAAGCAGTTGTTGCGTCCAATCAAGCAATTGTGCAGCAAAAATTAGCAGACCTAGCTCAAGCCAAGGCAAAATTGAGAGAGGCGGAACTCAATTTTAAGCGCAATCAAGATCTATCAGGTGAAGGGGCAATTAGCCGCCAACAATTTGACACTGCAACGACAAATTTGGCAACAGCAACAGAGGCGGTGCGCCTTGCCGAAGCTAATGTTAAGAGTGCCCAAGCTAACGTTAAGAGCGCCCAAGCGAACATCGGTAGTGCCCTTGCAGGTGTCAGCATTGCCCAAGCTAATGTCAGCAGTGCCCAAGCTAATGTCAAAAGTAGTGCAGCGAGAGTGGAACAACTCAAAACTCAACTAGGACAAACTTTGGTTCGCACGCCCGTTTCGGGAGTGGTGGCAGAAAAGTTGGCAAGAGTGGGAGATGTGACGGGTGTGCCACCCCAAACTCAGATTGGAACTGTAGTGGGCGGGACACAAAAGTTATTCTCAATTATTCAAAATGGTGAGTTGGAATTGCAGGCACTGGTTCCTCAAGTTCAACTGACACAAGTCAAAATTAGTGCGCCGGTGCAAGTGACAACGGATGTTGATAGTCGGGTACGGATACAAGGAAAAGTCAGAGAAATAGAACCTGTGGTGAATCAGCAAAGGCGTGAAGCAACGGTGAAAATTGATTTACCCTCAACGGTTTCTTTGAAACCAGGTATGTTTGCCCGTGCTGCCATTACGACAACAAACACAACAGGTGTGGCGGTACCCCAAAAAGCTGTGCTTCCCCAACCGGATGGGAGTGCAATTGTATTCATGCTATCGGGTGAAGACACTGTTCGCGCTCAAAAAGTAGAACTAGGAGAAGTTCTCATTGGTGGCAGAGTGGAAATCAAAAGTGGCGTGCAAAGAGGCGATCGCGTAGTGGTTCAAGGCGCAGGATATCTCAAAGATGGGGATAGAGTACGAATTGTCAACAATCCCGAGTCTGTAGAGACGTCCAATGACACGTCTCTAAAAAGCCCGTAATCATAACCAATAACTTTTGACCAATGACTCTTAACTAAACTATGTCCTTCAACATTTCAGCTTGGTCGATAAAAAAACCAGTTCCAACGATAGTTTTATTCTTAATTTTGACAATAGTCGGTTGGTTTTGCTTTCTTTCTTTAGGGATTGATACCAACCCAAATATTGATGTTCCAACAGTACAAGTGAAAGTGACACAACCAGGGGCAGGTCCTGCGGAACTGGAATTCCAAGTCACAAAAAAAATTGAAGATGCTGTTGCTGGGTTGGGTAACATTGACGAACTGCGATCGACAGTGACTGATGGTGTTTCCACAACAACCATCAATTTTGTGTTGGGGACAAATACAGATCGCGCCACCAATGATGTTCGCAATGCAGTATCGCAAATTCGTCAAAACCTGCCCCAAGACATCAACGACCCCATTGTGCAGCGCTTAGAATTCGCCGGAGGTGCTATTGTAACCTATGCGGTGAAATCAGACAAGCGTTCTGTAGAAGAATTGAGTAACCTTGTTGACCAAACCATCAGCCGTGCTTTATTGGCTGTCAAAGGCGTGGCACAAGTTAAGCGTATCGGTGGGGTTGACCGAGAAATTCGGATTAACCTAGATCCGAGCCGGTTGCAATCTTTAGGTATCACTGCCACCCAAGTCAACGATCAGATTCGGGCTTTTAACATTAACTTACCTGGTGGACGTGCGGAAGTAGGAGGCAGCGAACAGAATATTCGTACTCTTGGTAGCGCGGCTAGCGTAGAAGTTTTAAGAAACTACGAAATTGTCTTGCCGGAAGGCGGTTCCGTACCCTTGTCCAGCTTGGGAACAGTGGAAGATGGTTACGCTGATGTGCGACAAGCCGCAAGCTTGAACAACCAACCCGTGGTAGCGTTTCAAGTGTTGCGGAGTCCCGGCAGCGTCTTGGTGACAGTGGAAGAAGGAGTCAAAGCAGCCGTCGAAAAACTGCAAGAAACACTCCCCCCTGATGTCAAACTGGAATTAATTTTTACAAGAGCTTCATTTGTTAGGAATTCTTACAAAAGCACCATTGAAGAATTAATTCAGGCGTCAGTATTGGCAGTACTTGTCATTCTAGTATTTTTACGGGATTGGCGAGCAACTCTTATTACAGCAGTAGCGTTACCGCTGTCTATAATTCCCACCTTTGCCGTACAATATGCCTTGGGTTACACCCTCAACAACATGACCTTGTTGGCATTGGCACTAGCAGTCGGTAACTTGGTGGATGATGCCGTCGTAGAAATTGAAAATATGGAACGGCACATGTCAATGGGCAAATCGCCCATGCAAGCTGCTTTTGAGTCATCTGATGAAGTGGGTTTGGCTGTGATTGCTAGTGCGGCAACAATTATTGCCGTGTTTCTACCGGTTGCCTTTATGGGTGGTGTTCCCGGTCAATTTTTCCAACCTTTTGGCGTCACTGTTGCCGTTTCCACCATCTTCTCAACCCTCGTGGCGCGGATGATTACGCCGATGATGGGGGCTTATTTGTTGAAGGATAAGCGCTCGAAGGGACAAGGAGACAAACAGACAAACAGACAAGGAGAAAATGGAAAATACCCCCAATCTCCCCTTTCCCCCTCCTCCTCACGGCGTCGCTTCCAACCCTATAAATCTCTTCTGCAATGGGCGCTACGTCACAAATTGACAACAATAGGCATTGCTACAGCATTCTTTATTGGCAGTGCGATGCTTGTTCCCCTAATTCCCAAGGGGTTGATTGATGGTGGTGACATTGGAATTTCTATTATTTCTGCAGAACTTCCCCCCGGTTCTATTTTGGAAGATACCAAAAAGGTAGCCACCCAAATTACTAACCTTGTTAAGGACAACCCTAATGTCGAGAGTGTGCTATCAACAGAAGAAATTAATAATTTAACACTCACTCTTCGGTTGAAATCCAAAGAAGAAGGCAGGAAAATTTCCCAAGTGGAGTTTGAGCAGTCGGTGCGTCCTGTATTGGAGCAAATTCCAGGAGCAAGAATTAGTTTCCAAAGTTCTGGCTCTGTTGGTAGTCGTAAGGATTTGACTATACTCTTACGTAGTGAGAATCCCCAAGCATTGACTCAAGCAGCAAACGCGATAGAAAAACAAATGAGGACAATACCCGGATTGGTGGAACTGTCTTCAAGTGCAAGTTTGGTAAAACCAGAGATTGTGGTTGTCCCCAATCCCCAACGGGCAGCAGATTTAGGGGTAACAGTGCAAGCGATCGCCCGCACGGCATCTCTTGCTACAATTGGCGATACCGATGCAAATTTAGCGAAATACAATCTTCCCGATCGCCAAATTCCAATTCGCGTACAAGTTGACCCCAAAGCACGTGAGGACATAACAACAATCAAAAATCTCCAAGTTCCCAGTCAAAATGGGAGTTTAGTTCCTCTAGTAGCAGTAGCAGATATCCGCTTTGGTAGTGGACCTGCAACTATAGACCGTTTCGATCGCTCCCGTCAAGTCTCCTTAGAAGCGAACTTAGAAGGAATTTCCTTAGGGGATGCCCTCAACGCAGTCAATAAACTACCCGCTTTGCAAAACTTACCACCGTCAGTCATCTTGCAAAACTCCGGTGATGCCAAGATTATGTCTGACATCTTCAGTCGTTTTGGTGCTGCATTAGGGCTTGCATTGATGAGTATCTATGCCATTCTCGTTTTGCTTTATAACAACTTCCTCCACCCCATAACGATTATGGCTGCATTGCCATTCTGTTTGGGGGGTGCGCTGGTAGGTTTGATGTTGGCACAAAAAGCGTTGGGAATCTATGCACTGATTGGTATTGTCCTGTTGATGGGAATTGTGACGAAAAACTCCATCCTGTTGGTAGACTATACAATTATCAACTTAGAGCAAGGGAAAACACAACGTCAGGCGTTAATGGAAGCAGGATTGTCCCGTCTGCGACCAATTATGATGACTTCCTTTGCAACGATCGCAGGTACCATTCCCTTGGCTTTGGGATTGGGTGCAGGTGCGGAAGTCCGCCAACCAATGGGTGTTGCCATCTTGGGAGGTTTTACAACTTCCACGTTGCTCACACTCGTAGTCGTGCCCGTGCTGTTCTCGTACATTGACAACTTCCAAAACTGGATTCTGAATATAGTTAAATACGGTTTTGGTAAGAAAAAGCGGCAGCGTCGAAATGTTGCTGAAGGGAATGGTGCGGTCAGGGATTTGCCTCCGGCTAGTTCAAATTGACAAATCGTGTTATAATAGCTGTTATCTCCAATAGGTGCAGCTACTTGCGGGTGTAATTCAGTGGTAGAATGTCACCTTCCCAAGGTGAACGTCGTGGGTTCGAGTCCCATCGCCCGCTTTGAAAAATGTATCTTTAGCGAATAGCCGCCATGGGGCGAACAACCGTTAGCCCCTACGGATTGTTGGTTAATGATAGCAATTATTGCATGAAGACCTAGATATAACGTAGTTGTCACCAGGGGCAAACTAAACCGTTTAGTTTAGTAAGTGGCTAGCTAGAAAGCTAGCAAGTACGACGGATATAGCTTATGCAACCACTGCCTCAATTGGTAATCGCTCATTCATATCCAACTTCAAGAAATATACTTCTACTTAAGAGTTTGCACATCAGGATAGTTAAGAATTTTCGTATCCGCAGTTAACAAAGGACAATTATAAAATCTAGCTGTAGCTACAATAAGCTGGTCAAACGGGTCGCTATGAAAACCACTTAATTGAGTTGAATCAATTACTATCGGCAGGGACAAATTTAATAGCTGTACACCAGGATAAGCTAAAGCAACTTCTAGCCATTTATCAATAGCCTCCCTAACGCAGAACTGGTCATTCATCCCACACTGCCTTCGGTCAGATGTGGGATGAATGACCGATTAAGCTAAATGGTACGTTAAGTGATTGACACTCTCTGCCCTAAAGGGTCAGAGATTCTTAAGACTTTCTAGCTCTTTTTATCCCTATTGCTAGGATTCCACGGGGTACGCACGTTTGCACGTATAGTGCGTAGTGATATCTCCTCAAAAGTGTTCTGGGCGTCTACTTTCTCCCAGTCCGGGGTATGGTTTTATTTAAATGAGTTGTACTCTCATACAATTATATTAATACAAAGCCGTGCTAGAAGCACAGGGTTTTCAACCCATTTTTCTGATAAATATTCACTCCTGAGTTTAATAATTTCTTGTAAGCAACAGCAAAAGCCAGAGCAATTTGTCTTAAAGTAAGCAATGGACAGTGAGCCGAAACCAAGCAGCTATCTAGTACACTGCTCTTAACTTTTAGTTACAAGGTGGAAACTAGACACCAGGCAGTTCTTGAATAAGCTCCTGAATGACGTCTGTTACTTCTTTTCCTGTGCGAGCACAATAACTTTCCAGCATCTTCGCCTCTTCTGCTGTCAAGTCCAAGGTAATTTGTCTAGACACACTTTTGTCACTAGGGTTTCCAAAACTAGGGAATCTATCAGCTGCTGTTTTATTCATTCTTTTTAATTGAGCTTTTCGTAAGAGATCGTGCTGCAAAGATAAGATTGCAAATTGAGAACTGCCTAAGCCAGTGAAAATCATGATTTTAAAATTGAACTTAGTTTTTTTAAATTTTTTCTTTTTAAAAGTAGTACGTTTGGTTAGAAATTTTGCGTGCAAATCCTATCAGGACAAAGCTTTGACATTCCCCAAGGTAGCTTTTAATTGCATTTTCACTTATCAAGCTATAACGCGTTTAGAATACGTTTATTCATCAACGTACTTTATGGTATATTGAATTATCAGGTAATCAAAGCACAATGTCCAATTATCAATTGCTTAAATAAACTTTACAAATACATATAACTTTGTGCTTGAGTTTCAAATTAAATAATTGATTTACACTAAAATAAATTTTTACTCAATTTTAAAAAAATTATTATATAAAACAATTTAAATATTTTAATGTTTTAAATCATTTGGCAAAATTTTCACTTTTTTCTTTCCCCTAGCTGATTCCCATTCTTCTATCTTCCCATTTGCTAAATCAGTAAGTCGCTTAATTGCTGGCTCAACATCGCCAATTTCCGTTCCTAGCCAATAACGACGTAACTTTTCTGCCGCATAAAATGTAGTACCAGAACCTCCAAAGGGATCGAGCACTATTTGTCGTGGGTTTGATGTCATAGCGATAATGCCTTCCAGCATAATAGGCGCTAATTCATTTGCTCCCCTCGTTTTATGTTGTCGGTGTCGCACTGGTGGAATATCAGCCCACATTTCCTCTAATTCAGTCCAAAACGTTTCCTCACTGCTTACGCCTGACGCATCTTCCCAGGCATCTTCTGGTGAGTCCCAAATATCCATCAAGTTAATACCTTGGGGATTAAAGAGTGAGAAACTTACTCTTTTTCCATCCTAAAATTACTGATTTTGGTAGCAATGCTCAGAAGTAGCTAGCGGTGGGCAGTGCCCACCCTACCTCGTTGAATAGATAATATTCTGCTGGGAAGAGAGAATTGTTTATTTTTATCTATTGGAGATTGATATGTTTTTAAATTCTCAAGTACAGACGTGCTTTGATTCCCAATCAGCTACTTAAAGAAGAATTTAAGTGTATTTAATAAGCGGTCAAAGTAGAAATAAACTTTTCGCGATCGCAATCCGTAATTATCCAAGTATTAGACCCAGGAAACAATCTTGCGCCCCACTTACCTTTCGAGCGATATATTTCGACTTCTGCCCAAGTGCCAATAGATTCGTCAATGGCACAACAAGCAGCTAAGGGGTCATGAAATATTTTTCCTAATGGATTTTTTTTCAAGTAAGTCCCCATTCCCTTCCATATATAATAAAGAGAAAGACTGTTATCCTTAATGAGTTGAAAATGTTCGTGCATATTGCGGTCATAACAAACCCCGTGGCAAACATTTTTAGAAACAAAGCGCCGCACACCAATACCGGGATAAGAAAGCGCTGCTAGTGCAGATTTTGGGTCACCGTTGAGGTTGTAACTTGGGCAAGTCTCCATACCTTTGAATTTTTCTAGTTGCAGTTCTCTTGGGACGACTCCTTCTCCTGCAAACCCGCCCTGAACAACTAAACGCCCTAGCTTAAAATTACCATCGCTTTTGAGCGCTTTTCCTAGGTTTTTCAGAGGACCACCGGCGATCAACGTTGTATTTTCGTCGCAGTACTGTTTGAGGATTTCATCTCCGGGTTCAGCATTGTACGAGGGTGGAATGTCTCCATAAACCTCGTAATGCCAATCGGAAACACATACCTTTGGATGTTCAATATTGTAAGCGCCAACTGGCAAATCTACATCAAACCAAGCAAGTGCTTGTCGCACCAGCCCTATTTGATAAGGAGAACCGGGGGTAACGGTAACGGCTTTGAGGTTGACTTGAGGGTGACCCAGCAATAACAACAGGGTTAGGAAATCATCTGGGTCACCAGTTTCCATGTCCCATACTACAGGCAAAGGCATATTGATCGTCAATTGAATCACAGGTGGGGAAGTACTATATAAAACGTATCAAATGGGCAGTTGTATGAATAAATGTCAGAACTTGAATCAATATGGGGAGGAACTCCTTGCTTGGTATGACCAACACCACAGACCCCTGCCTTGGCGTCAGAAGATAAACATTTATCACACTTGGGTCTGCGAGGTTATGAGCCAACAAACTACTCTAGCTGTTGTTGTGCCCAAATTTTCAGTATTTGTCAAACAACTCCCTACTGTTTACGACCTTGCAGGGTGCGATGAGGAGACACTACGCCAACTTTGGTCGGGCTTGGGATATTATGCCCGTGCCCGTAACTTGAAGAAAGGGGCATTATTTATTGTTGAACACCTTGAAGGTCGTTTTCCTCAGTCATACAACGAGTGGCTGGAAATTCCTGGTTGTGGTCCTTATACGGCAGCTGTTATTGCAAGCGTTTGTTTCAACGAAAAAGTTGCTTGTGTTGATGGCAATGTGACACGGGTTGTCAGCCGTTTGCTTGCTTTATCTCAGGATGTGTGGAGTGCGTCCGGTCAATCAGCTATTCGAGATTTTGCAACTCACATAATTCCTCATGAAAGACCTGGTGATTTTAACCAGGCAATGATGGAGTTGGGAGCAACTGTCTGTCGTAAAACAAAACCGCTTTGCTTATTATGTCCCTTGCGATCGCATTGTTTGGCTTTTGAAAGGAATTGTGTTGAAATTTGTCCTCCTAAGAAACCAAGACGTGATGCAGTGGATGTAGAGTTATTTGCTTTAGTTATTTGGAGAAAGGCAAATGATACACTTGCTGTTGTAGAAAGAACAAAAGGTTTTTTATCAAATACTGTTGGCTTTCCATTGATACCCGATATTGAAATTGCAGAAGTTAAAAAGATGTTTCAATCGCTGCAACCGCTTCAACTTCTCGAATTGCCCGGTACCTTTTCGCATCACATAACCCATCATCGTATTTCAGGAAAAGTCCTGATCGTGCAACAAGTTGAAGATATGAGCGATACTTCTCTTGAGGATTTTTGGCAGAAATTCGGTTTGCCACAACCTTTTTACTGGGTTGCAACAAGTGCGATCGCTGCAAAGCTTTCCACTTCATTAGACAACAAGGTTTTCAAGCTTTTTCAGAACGAGTTGAAAAATGCTAATAACGTTTCCATATGAAGATGCACAGAAAGAAGCCCACGTCTGGGTTACTTCCTCAAAGCATCGGCTACCGTGATGGTGTACAAGTTGAATGTTAGGTTTCGTTCCTCTAAGCACGAAGATGCTCTTAATGTAGGTCTTGTAATTAAATGTTGGGTTTTGTTCCTCAACCCAACCTACTGCCAAATAAAAATCTTATAACACTTAAGAATTTAGGCATCAGACAACCCGTAAAATTACGGTTATACAAGCATTATTTATTCTAAAAATTTAAAAGTCATCAGTAAAAATACGCTAACAGTTTATGCAAATTCTTGCAATTAATTAAAATGAACTAATTCACATCCACTTAACACGCCAGATAAGGATAAAAATCAAGGATGAAAGCTCCAATACCTGATAACGAAGCAAAAAGAATTGCAGCGCTTTTAGAATATAAAATCCTTGATACTCCCCCTGAAGATGCCTTTGACGATCTTACCCGTTTAGCGTCGTATATTTGTGGAACTCCTATTGCCCTAATCAGTTTAGTAGATACCAACCGCCAGTGGTTTAAGTCAAAACTTGGTATAGACGCGCTACAAACACCTCGTGATATTGCATTCTGCGCTCATGGCATTTTACAATCTGACATTTTTGTTGTTCCTGATGCCACAGCTGATGAGCGTTTTGCCAGCAACCCATTAGTGACCTCTGACCCCAATATCCGGTTTTATGCTGGCGCACCTTTGATAAATCCTGAAGGACAGGCAATAGGAATGCTGTGTGTCATTGACTATGTGCCCAGACAACTCTCTCCAGAACAGGTTGAGGCATTAAGAACCTTAGGTCACCATGTCATTACACTCATGGAACTAAGACGTAATTTAACTAGTTTAGTACTTACGAAAAATGAACGCAAACAGGTAAAGAAAGTACGCAAGCATCTCTTTCTCTGGCTGGCTGGAGGCTTTGGATTTGCTTCAGCAATTTTAATTTTCATTGGCATATTTTCGTATCAAGCGACACAAGTTTTTGTTGAGACTAACCGTCAGGTGATAAAGACCCAAGAGAAAATTAACAATCTGGAAAAACTGCTGTCCGCAATGAAAGATGCTGAAACTGGACAACGCAGTTACCTTCTTACAGGAGAAGAAGTTTATCTGAAACCATATAAAGCAGCACTAGTTAATGTTGATGCAGAAATTGAAGAGTTTAAGAGTTTTATAGTAGATAATCCTCAGCAACAGAAGCAGTTAAAAGCCCTTGAAACCCTGATATTTGCAAAACTTGCAGAACTTAAGCAGACAGTAAGCTTGCGCCAGCAAAAAGGATTTGAGGTGGCGTTACAGATGGTTCGCACACATAGGGGAAAAAACTTTATGGATGAAATCCGTAAGGTTATTCTTGAAATAGAAAACGAAGAGAAGAAAAGACTTAAAATACAGTCAAAAGCAGTGCAAGCCAATATGTACAATACGCAGCTAACACTTGCAATTGCGATCGCTCTGACTTTTGTCATTCTTGCTGCGGGTTACTACCACATTTACTGCGAGATAATTGAGCGCCAGAGCACAGAGGAATCCCTAAACAAAGAACGCAACTTTATCTCAGCAGTTCTGGATACAGCCAGCGCCTTGGTAGTCGTATTAGACCCACAAGGGCGAATTGTTCGCTTTAATCAAGCCTGCGAACAAACAACAGGTTATTCATTCAAGGAAGTGAGGAATAGATATTTCTGGAACTTGTTTATACTTCCTGAAGAGAAAGATCGGGTGAAAGGCTGCTTTGAGCAGCTGGTGGCTGGGGAAGGATTGAAAGAGTATGAAAACTACTGGGTCAGCAAAGATGGTAGCCAGCGACTCATTGCATGGTCGAATACTTTGTTGCAAGACGAAACGGGTACAGTGGAGTATATCATTGGTACTGGTATTGATATTACCGAACGCAAGCAAGCAGAAAAAGAGATCCAACGCCAGAATTTGCGATTGCATCTATTGACTGAAATTACCCTCAAGATTCGTCAATCGCTACAAATTGAAGCAATTCTTCAAACTACAGTGAATGAGGTACAAAAAATTCTCAAGAGCGATCGAGTTCTCATTTACCAGCCTTCTCCTGATTGGTTGGCTAGCATCATCACAGAAGCCGTGGTTTGTGACAGCCGGAGCATCAAAGGGCAAAAAATGTCAGAAGCTTATCTTCAAGCAGAATACCAGCAGCAGTTCTATTTACAGCAATACCGTTGTAAAAGGATTTCAACCATTCCAAATTTAGAGTTGCTTGAAATGCAACAAATCTATATGGAGTTACTGCAAAACTTTGAGGTCAAAGCTAATTTTGTCGTACCCATTTTTGTCAAAGAAGAACTCTGTGGCTTACTCATCGTTCATTACTGTTGCGATTGTTCTCAGCAATGGTCAAGCTTTGATACTCATCTTTTGCAACAAATTTCCGACCAAGTTGGTCTTGCACTAACTCAAGCTCAATTGCTAGAAGCAGAAACTCGTCAGCGACAGGAAATAGAAGTTGCCCGTCGCCAAGCCGAGTTAGCTTCTCAAGCCAAAAGTGCTTTTTTGGCTAATATGAGTCACGAAATTCGGACGCCCATGAATGCAGTTTTGGGTATGACCGGGCTGCTGTTAGAAACTCCTTTAAATCCAGAACAACGAGATTTTGTTGAAACAGTTCGTATCAGTGGAGACGCCCTCTTAACTTTGATTAACGAAATTTTGGATTTATCAAAACTAGAGGCTGGGGAAATGACTTTAGAAACACTAGATTTCGATCTGTCTACCTGTATGGAAGAAGTGTTGGAATTACTAGCCCCTGCCGCACATAAGAAAGGATTGGAAATTGCAGCATTAATCGACCATAATGTCCCAACCCACCTTAAAGGAGACGAGAGTCGCTTGCGACAAATCCTGATGAACTTGATAAGTAACGCTATTAAGTTCACGAGTTGTGGGGAAATTTTGGTGCAAACGAAATTACAAGCAGAAACTTCCACGACAGCCATCATCTCGTTTTCTGTCACGGATACTGGTATTGGCATCACTCCTGAAGATCGACACAAACTTTTTTCACCATTTACTCAAGTGGATGCTTCTACCACCCGCAAGTATGGAGGAACAGGTTTAGGATTATCCATCTGCAAGCAACTTGCTATCTTAATGGGAGGAGAAATTGGGTTAGAAAGTCAGTTAGGGAAAGGATCTAAGTTTTGGTTTGCGATTCCTTTTACCAAGCAACTCCAGACAGTTTCATCAGTAAAAAATAGTCATTGTCTAACTGATAAGCGGTTATTGGTGGTAGATGATAATGCTACCAATCGCAAAATTATCTACCATCAAGCTACCCATTGGGGAATGCAGATAGAAGAAGCATCTTGTGCTGTTTCTGCCCTTAAAGCTTTGCAAGAAGCATCCAAGCAAAACATGCCTTACGATCTTGCTTTGATTGATATGCAAATGCCAGAGGTAGATGGTCTGACTTTGGGTTCAGAAATTAAGGCAGATTCAGCTATCGCAGATCTACCGTTGGTTATGCTGACTTCTACGAATCAGCGTGATGAAGTACAACGGGCACTAAACATAGGATTTGCTGCTTATTTGGTTAAACCTGTCAAAGCTTCCCGGCTGCTTGATACCATCATGAATATTTTAGAAACTCAATCCGAGATTGAAAAAGAGGACAAGGAGATAAGGGAATACGGGGAACAAGGAAACAAGAAAGATTTGCCTTACTCGTCTATCAAACCTAAGTTAAGAATTTTACTTGCTGAGGACAATCTGGTGAATCAGAAAGTCGCCCTGAGACAATTAAAAAGCCTGGGTTATGATGCTGATGTCGCTGCTAATGGTCAGGAAGTTTTAGATTTGTTGGAAAAAATTCCTTATAACTTGGTTATTATGGATTGCCAAATGCCAATTCTTGATGGTTTGGCAGCTACAAGAGAAATTCGTAACAGGGAAGAAAGTTCTTTTGCCAATGGTTACCGTCCTGTGGTCATTGCTATGACAGCTAATGCTATGAAACAAGACGAGCAAATGTGTTTGGATGCAGGTATGGATGACTATTTAAGCAAGCCAGTGAAAAAAGAACAATTGGCTGTAGTTTTAGAGCGTTGGGGTCAAGTAATATTTACACAACAAGAGCCAATGGTGTTGGAGCAAAGCTTTTCTGTCAACAATCTTGATTCGTTAGAAGTACTCATTGATTGGGAGCATTTACAAGAGATATCAGAAAGTAATCCAGAATTTGAATTAGAACTATTGCAAATCTTTGTTGAAGAGACGCAGTCTCATATGGTTTTGCCCTCGGATGATAATCATATCTTTGACGCGCCCCGTGACAAACAGTTCGCCATTGTGCAAAAATCCCAAATCCCCCGTCCGTAAAAAAGGTCCTTCTCCAATGTCTTGCAGCTGTGCTCGAAAAGTTTGCTCGGTCTGTTCCGGTCGATTCCAATAGCCTTGGGCGATGCTAGAACCAGATACCCAAATTTCACCTACCTCATTAGGTTTGCAGCGGGTCATAGTTTCTGGATGGGCAATAACAACCTTTAAATCCTCCAAGGGTTGACCGCAACCAACTATTGTTTGAGTGAAATCGTCCTTTGCGCTTTCGGCTAAAACTACCCGATTTTGCTCTAGTGCTGCTTTTTGGACAGTTTGCAAAACTGGCGGGGCGCTTGCATAACCACCAGAAACAATTAAAGTTGTTTCCGCCATACCATAACAGGGGTAAAATGCCGAGTCGCGGAAGCCACAAGATGCAAAAGCCTCTGCAAACTTTTTCATTGTCTCGGCGCGGACTGGTTCGGCCCCGTTGAAAGCCACTTGCCAACTACTAAGGTCGAGAGTTGCTTTCTCTTCAAGAGTAATCTTGTTTACGCACAAGTCATAGGCAAAATTGGGTCCACCACTGGTAGTTGCTTTGTAGTGGGAAATAGCTTGGAGCCAACGCAAAGGGCGTTGGAAAAAAGCCTCTGGAGACATGAGAATACATGGAATACCCAAGTACAGAGGCTGAAGTACATTCCCAATCAGACCCATGTCATGAAAAAGAGGCAACCAGCCAACGACGCTAGATTGCGAATTATGCTCGAATCCCTTCTGGATTAGCTGTTCGTTGTGCAGCAAATTGCCATGACTTACCATCACTCCTTTTGGTGTTCCTGTAGAACCGGAAGTGTACTGGAGAAAGGCTAGGGTGTCGCTGTATAAGGCTGTTTCCTGCCATGATTCTGCCGCAGATGGATCGATGTTGTCTGTAGCCAAACACTGCAATCCGGCTAGTTCTGGATTTTGGGCGAACCGACTTTTGATGTTACTTAATAAAGCTTCTGTTGTCAGTAACACTTGAGGCTGGGCATCTGCGACAATCGCCTCCAGTCGCGACATCTTTTGATTGCGTCTGGGTGGATAGGCAGGAACCGCCACCACTCCTGCATACAGACATCCGAAAAAGGCGGCAATAAATTCCAGACCTGATGGATAGAGCAGCAAGGCTCGTTGTCCGCTAGCTTTTATACTCTGGAGTTTCGCCGCGATCGCTCGTGAAAGTCGGTCTAACTCTTCATAAGTCAGACTAGCTAATTCTGTGTCTGCATCTTTTATAAAGATATAAGCTCTTTGGTCTTTTTGATATAAGGCTCTTTCCCTTAAGACATTTACTATAGTACAAAGTTTCCGTAACATTATTTTGCTCTTGTAATTTGTTTGACATTAAAACTTTAGTGGAGCCATATGGTAAACGCTCTTATTTAACTAACAAGCTCTACACTCAATAGCGCTTGGTTAATATTAATTTTCTATGAAGCTGTACAAGATTTTTACCCCTCCCAACCTGCCCGAAGTTCGGGCAGGTGCCGCAGGCGGTAGGGTTCTTTTTATGCATCTTCATATGGAAACGGTATAAAACTATAAACGAATCCAAAATCCTTGCTTTGACATTAAATGTAACTAACGTCAAGACATACATTAAACAAGCAGTATTAGGTTTACACTCACGTAATGTATGTCAACTAAAGTACACATTATCATTGTATTTAAATTTAGAAACTACCCCTTAAAGTAGATAAGCATCTACCTCTTAAAGCAGGTTTTTTTTTTAAAATCTGTTCTTATTTTGCAAATAAAATTTAAATTTTTTAGTACGAAAAGTGGGTTTTGCAGAATCTAAATCCCATTTTAGCAACCAGTATAAAAAGTGGGTTCTGTAGAGTCTAAATCCCAATTTTTAGTAACAAGTACGAAAAGTAGGTTTTGCAGAGTTTAAATTCCATCTTTACTAAATACTGAAGTTTAGACTAAAACATGAAAAATGACCCAGCTTCGCTGGGTTAAAGAGGTTATAACTAAAGATATAAGTTGTGTATCTTTTTTGGACGAAGAAAGTGGACAGGTTGTCCAAAATCTTCTTCAAGTCACACTCACCTTTGGCGACAGCATCAAGATACTCTTGAGGAACTCCGAAAGCAACCGCCAAACCTTGAACTGGACTTTAGACTAGATGGCAGTGGTGCGATTCTAACAGAGAAACCCTCACAGTAGAACTGCAAGGGTTAGGGGTTACTGACATCTTGCACCTTCTCAATAAAGGGGTGGTGGGCGGTGCCCACCCTACGTAATAATAAGCTTTTCAGCCTATTATTTTCTCAATAAAATGGTGGTGCAAGATATGAGGTTAGGGATGTCCGGCTGGTGACGACCTGTTGGATATTCTTGGACATTCGTGGACGGCTGGTGGTGTGGGGTCAGGGAACAGGTGAATGCGATCGTACAAATAGCAAACACACCGACGCCCTCACCCCTGCGAGAATTCCCTAGGAGCCGCCGAAAGATTTTGAAAAGGTTACTGGAATATATATGTCCTCCTCTCAGCGTGTTCAGAGGAGGATTTCTCTAGGTACGTGTGTACTAGTAAATTTGACTTACTACCCCTATTTTGCACCTCATTAATCCGACAGAGCAGGTGGACGGAAGTAGCTCACATTATCCAAGGCAAAGCGTCCACCAGAATTGGAGAAGCTGATTGAGACACTCTTGACCGCCGGACCATCGTAATCGTAGCGCCCACCAACGAAAAAAGGATCGTTGGTCGTAGTGAGTTGGACTTCCTGACGGAGCACACCAGCCCCAGGGCGGTTAAGAGTGATAATTACCGACTGAGGGACGCCAAAAACGCTTTGCGCTACTCCAAATCCGAAAACTGTCGTAGGCTTGTCAAACGTAAGGTGAAGCACGCCGGATGCATTGCCTTCGATGTTAGGGGGTTGAATATTGTTGGTGGCTCCAGGTCCAAAAAATAAGCCAGCGACACAGTCTAAGTTGGGCGAATTGGCAACGGTAAAAGAATACAAAACACCGTTCAAATTCAAGCCCTCACAGCTAACGGGCTGAACGTTGAACGTCTCAGTGACCACGTTCTGGTCACCCAGTACAGGGCTAGCAGCAATTCCCACCAAACAGAAACCGACCAGAGAGATCGACCAGCTGAGCGGTCTAAACAATAGTTTCATGGTGTTTATCCCGAATTATGACAATAATCAGTGTGTAGTTGTTAACAAAGATTTCTCATGTATGACAGCCATTTAGTAAGAACTTAGGGTCTTTCAAGTTCTTATAAATATTTGCAATACAAAAACTCTCATCGAAAATTGAGTGTAAAATTCAACTTCTTGAAAGTCAATAGGAATTAAAAGCTTTTAATTCAATTCTTAATCTTCAAAAATGCATTTTGTAGCTAACATTACCATGTTTTCAATTGAAATCAATTTTTTTCAAAAAATTTTCACAATTATAATTGAACTATTGTTCGCGTTTTTTATGACTGGAGTTTAGACTAAAACTTTCAGAGAGCCATTTACAAAAAACGGGCGAGGACGCCCTTACCACAAGATAGGAAATTTATTTTTTGGAAATGCCTTCCCTTGCTTCTCTGACTTAACTCACTTATCCTACTTTTAATTGATACTCGTCTACAACCTCTCATATCATGTCCGGTTGATTAGTTATAAAAAAGAAGATCTGTGCAAAAGCCGGAAATTCTCTTTCCCCCTGCCCCTGCTATCTTTATGATAAGTCTTTAACCTGACATCTTGCACCTGCTCAATAAAGGGGTGTGCGGCATAGCCCTACCTACGTAACTTAACCAACTTAACCTACTTTTAATTGGTACTCGTCTACAACCTCTCATATGTTCCCCATAGAAAGCTAACCTGCAGCACGGAATAAGCTCTTAACAACGCCAACAAAACCTTGAGCTTGATAACCCAAGTAAATTCGGAATCCCAAGCCTTCAATAAAACTTTTAGGAAAGTAAATAAATATAAATTTAAGCAAGCCCGAAATACCCTGAGTAATATAAGTTACATATAGGGCATCACTAAAGCTTTTTGAAAATTTGGGCTTTTCTCCCCCTAGATATAAAAGCGGTTGGCTGTCCCAAGGATCGAAAACCGTGAACTTTGTGGAAAAATCCCAGTGTGGGCGAACAAACATCTTTCCACGCTCATTTAGCATACACGCAGTGAAGCTGAAGGTACTGTTGCTAATACCTACCACATCGCAGTTACTTAACATGAAGAAGTCGATGTAAAACTCTAGGTTTAAATCTTTCATACTTTCTGGCAGCTTCACATTTAAATCTTTTGATGTTACAGGGGAAAATTTGCTAAAGTCATGAACAACACTGTCTATGTCATCGCTACACAAAAAGAGAACCGGGGCTTCCAATTTGTTCCATATCCCTTCCAACCAGTCCAGCCACCATTTTGAAGGAACCATGAAGGTAAAGCCAGCTAGCGGAAATGCAATAAAATCGCCTCGTCGAATATGGATTCCTACAATCGTTTTGCCTTTGGAACGAAGAAGATTTAGCCCATCCTCTAATACAGTTTTCAATTCACTTACTGGTTGAAAAAGGGAACGAAAATATTCCTTATGAGGTTTCAACAGTCGGGTATGTATTTGAAAGAAACCCCATAGATCGACGTTTACCAAACCAACATTGAGAACTTCTGCTCCCACACAATAACTTCTAGCATTCGCTTGTTTTTCCACGACACGAATGAATTCTGGAAAAGCATCGAAAAAACTTTCTCTATTATCTAAGTGCTCAATTGCAGGAGGCAAGCACTTGGAAATTGGTGCATCTTTGTGACCAAAGAGAGTCTGACCAATCCAAGGGGGACACTCCACTCTTGCTCCACTCTTCTCAGCGCAGATCCGTAAGAAAGCATACTGAAATAACTGGTTGCCGAATCGCCCGAACATACCAATACAGGACATTGTCAGAACTGCCTCTTGAGAAAGCTCGGTGTTGCTGTCTGATGAGGGTGCGATCGCATCGGTATCTTTGTTTAAGTTTGAAAGCATCTTTTTCAATTTGAAATTACCACTTCATCTAACATTGTCAAGTTAAAAGATTGAGATATGCCTGCTTTCTTTATAGTTTCCATGACAGAATCTACAAATAATTCTGCTGTCTTAGTACTGACAAGAGGGTCTATATAGGTAAAACGACAAAATATTTGTTGGTGGAAAGTAACTACACCCAAGGCAAAACACGAGCCATTTAGATGCTGACCCGTAGCAAAGTATAATTCTTTAAGTTGAACTTTTCCATATTTATTTTTAAACGGAAATTCCCCTAGGTTTGATATTTCAACTGTATTTCCTCTTCCCATTTGAGGTTCTAAAAATTTTAAAACTAAATCCCTATCGAACTGCAAATTTTCAGTATTTATTTGAGAAAGAAGAAGTACTTGACTAAGAGAATGACTGATTTTTGATTTGCATTCTCGTGCTAAATCCCAAAAGTTAGTATATTTTTCTAACGTATGAGGAATTGCTCCTATGGCAGTTGCTAAACAACCTATGTAGTCATCGTTAACCTTCTGTTTACAAAATTTTCTTAAATCAATAGCTGAACCACAAGATAAATGTATTGGTGTTTCGTTATGGATAATTTTGGCTGCTCCAAATAACATTGCCGCACATAAAGCGCCATGTACGGTGGTTTCCTCCTGCTTGCAACGATTTCTCAGCATAATAGTCATCTCTGTGCTGAGAATCCGGGTTATAAAACGGGTACGCCGTTTACTTGCAGGTGCCTCACTTTCAATGATTAACTTTGGTGGTTGGATTTCCTCAGTAGGTTTTTCCACTGAATCCGCAACTTTATTTTCACCGATAAGGCTGCTGTCAAGCAGATTTTCAACCGCAGGAAGTAATTGCATAGTGGCTACAGAGGGTATGCCATCTGCTTTCCAAAGAGGAGCGAAGCTATCGCCAGCAGCAATTCGCTGACAGTAAGACAATAGCTCGTCAATAAAAACCATGCACGACAAACCATCAGCAATAGCATGGTGAAACGTAGCAATAATTTCGCTAATACCGTGACTTGTACGAGAACGAAGAAGAGTTACTCGGCATAGAGGAACTGGACCACCGGGAAATTTTTGGTGTAACTCGTCTTGGGCAAGTTCAATCCATTGCTCCTCGTGTTGTTTGTCTACGACGCGGAAAGGAATTTTCGACGTGTCCTTCGATTGAAAATAAAAGCCATCTACTGACTCAGTTATATAAACTTGAAGCATTGGATGATGCTTTTGAACTAAATCGAGAGCCTCTCGAACAATATTGGGAGTGATTGAGCCTTCGAGCCGAGCAATATTTACAAGGATCATGCCTCCCAAATCGTGGGCAATTTCAAATAAATTCTCGATCGGACCAAGTTTTCTATTTAAGTAGTTCATATTAGTATTGCATATACGTCGGTAAGAAAAAACGTCACTGGTAAGGGTCGTCCTCAGTCATTTGTCATTAGTAAGGGTTTCAGATGCGTTGACAAGTACTGGCTTTCCCGTAGATACAGCCTGTTCCACAATATCGGCGGCTCGTTTCACCCCGCCTGCTTTGCGAATGGCTTCTTGTAACCTCAATGCATTATTCTTGTAACTGTCTTGAGTCAATACCCGCTCAATAGCAGTGCGTAGGTTGTCAACGCGCAACTGAGAGAGTGGCACCACCTCACCCGCCCCTGTCCAAGCTATACGTGCTGCTACCCCTGGTTGATCGTAAGTAACTGGAATGGCTACCATTGGTACTCCATTACTCAGGCATTCCATAGTTGTATTCATTCCTGCATGAGTAATCATCATAGTTGCTTTTTGAAGCAGTTCTAATTGAGGTGCATATTCTACAACTAAAGGATTTCCGGGTAATTCTGGCAAAGATTCCGGGCTAGCAGCGCCTCCCAAAGAAACCACCAATTGGGCATCTAATCCCTGACAAGCCGATGCAATGTTTTGAAAAATTCTAATTCGGGGATTTGGTAGAGTTCCCATCGAAGCATAAATCAGCGGTTTCCCAGTCAACTTTTCATAGGGGAAGCAAACAGATTCCCGACTTGATGAAGAATGATACGGTCCAGTAAAATGGCACCACGGCGGCAATTCCTGCCTGGGGAATTCAAACTCGGCAGGTGCTTGACTGAGTATAGCCAGTCTAGAGTTGACATCATTAATGTGAGAGTACTGGGGTAATTTCCACTCTTGGCGATACTTAGCTATCAAGTCTCGAATTGGTTTACTGAGAAGGGCAGACAACATATAGCCAATTTGATTGCGTAAACGCGCCCACCAAGCTGGGTTATACCTCCAAACGGTACTTGTAGGAGGAACACCGGGTTCTTGATTGAGCACCACAGTACTGCATACGGTTACGAAAGGAATCCCCAATAAATCGGCAATAGTCCCTCCCTCCGAGGTAGATTGGTTTACCAGCAAAGCGTCTACATTTGCTGCTTTGATTGATGCTGGAGCATCGCGAAGCATAACAGCCACCATTCGGGTGGGCAGACTAAGGATATATCGTAATGCAGCCAGTCCACCCAGTTGCCCCTGTTGGGCTAAGAATTCTGCGATTGCTCCCAACGGAAACTCTTGTTCGCCAATTGCCCGAAATTCCAATCCTGCTGCCAGTGTCTTGGGTTGAGCATCCAGTATTCCAAATAGGGTGACGCGATGACCGCGTCTTTGAAGTTCCTGTCCCAAGGGAAGCATGGTGTTAAGGGGACCAGTTGTTGGCGAACAAATGATGCCAAAATGAGTCATCGCAAAATACCTTTTTGAACTGCCTAGTAGATAGCTCATGAATTCGTCATTTAAGCCAGTACTGGCTTTCCCGTAGATACAGCCTGTTCCACAATATCGGCGGCTCGTTTCACCCCGCCTGCTTTGCGAACGGCTTCTTGTAACCTCAATGCATTATTCTTGTAACTGTCTTGAATCAGTACCCGCTCAATAGCAGTGCGTAGTTTGTCAACGCGCAACTGAGAGAGTGGCACCACCTCACCCGCCCCTGTCCAAGCTATACGTGCTGCTACCCCTGGTTGCGCCCACGACCATCTTTTGGTGCTTCTGGGCTTAAGGGAATTCCCCTAGCCGACAGTAAAGCATCATAAAAATCAGTGAGATTGACACGAACTTGGTTATTTTTGGTAACTGTATAGTAACCGCACTGCTTGGCTCTTTCTCGCCGTGGTAAATTAGAAAGTTCTTTCACCTTAGCAAGCAGTGCTTTACCTGTTAATGGTGCGGTTGCAGTTTCAGTCATTACGCTTCAAATATCCTCACTCTCTCCGAATTGATTCAATGTTGTCTCATTGCCAGTATTTGGCTTTCTAACATCTGCACAAAGCCACTTAAGACCTGAGAATGAAGGATGAATTCCTTCATATAGGTAACTCAATAACCTCTGTTATGGTTATCCCCAACAGAGCCATGTTATGGTTGTCACAGGCATGAATTTTGGTACTTTTGCGGCACTTTTAGCCATCATTTGCCATCGGAAATGAGATAATTCTCTCTTTTGGCACTACTGTAGCGGTCTCACTTCCAGCCTCCTTAACGAATTAGGTAGGCAAAAAGTGGTGAGATTTTTACTCCCGCTTTCTTGCAGCTTGAATTTTACCACTACTCAGTCGTAAACCCAAGGAAAAGCAGGTTTTCCACTTTTTCAGATCTGTCTTTCTTGCCTTTGAGTGGAAGGGTTTTCCCTATTCCTTCTCTCTAGCTTTAGACAGCAGAAGTAGCTCAATGAGGTTGTGCAGATGTACTCCGTTTTATCCTGTCGGTAGAGACAAGAAATTTCTCATCTCTCCTAGATTACGAAGAAACAAAGCAGTAACAGCCGCTGCTATATAGCGATTGGTACTGGTTTTGTTGCTTCGTAATTTCATATTAAATACTAGCATGGTTTAATAATAGCAAAATAGTTGTTTAATTTTGAATTAAACTTGCTGATACACTTTTATCTTAATCCCTACCCTCGGGATGAGTATTCCTGTAAGGCTTTTATAAAAATTCATTGAATGAATGACAAGCAGTTTTGATTCAGGAGCTAAAACCAAGAGTTTCTTGATTATCAGGTCAAGGATGTACTTGTATTGGGCTTTAACAATTCTATATAACCAAAAAATAGGCTCTTAGCCACCGTTAAGCCCGATTTTTTAGGTTAGCAGCTATCTTTAGTGTTTACATCAAGATACAGTTATAACCTAAGAAGCATTTCATTCTGATATTTTTAGTTAAGGGATACGCTAAAATGACAATCCTCAATCTTCCTGAGGCAACCTCCACCCCTCTCTCTATCACCCCAAACACATAAATGAAATGTCAAGCAGCGATTACTTTTTTCGCTACAGGTCTGGTAGTTGAGACAACAGGTGTCAACAAGATTGGGCACTAGTACAACAAAGATTTTCATCGTTATCCTTAAACTAGGAATGATTCGCTCTTGAATCATCAGTCTGTTAACACCTAGCTATAACTTATAAGGGTAGCAAGAGTATAGCTCACTCTTGAGCAACCGCCTTAGGAGTGGGCATAATTTCACAAGTCAGGTATAGCAATATTAAGATTTTGGTTGGTAGTAATGGAAGTTCTTTTTAAGGTCATACGGCAGCAACAAAATTCCTCCCCCCTGGTACAAACCTACATTTTGGATGTAGAACCAGGAAATACTATCCTCGATTGCCTCAATCGTATTAAGTGGGAACAAGATGGGACTTTAGCATTTCGCAAAAATTGTCGCAATACAATTTGTGGAAGTTGTGCCATACGAATCAATGGGCGCTCAGCTTTGGCTTGTAAGGAAAATGTTGGCAGTGAAATTGCTAGATCCCAATCAACCCAAACACTAGAAAGCAAGACTTATGCAACCCCAGAAATAACGATCGCCCCACTGGGTAATATGCCTGTTATCAAGGATTTAGTGGTGGATATGAGCAGCTTTTGGGACAACTTAGAAGCGGTTTCTCCTTATGTGAGTACAGCAGGGCGCAGTATACCAGAAAGAGAGTTCTTACAAACTCCTGAAGAGCGATCGCGCCTAGATGAAACGGGTAACTGTATTATGTGTGGAGCTTGTTACTCGGAATGTAACGCCCGTGAAGTGAACCCAGATTTTGTGGGTCCCCACGCTCTTGCCAAAGCATATCGTATGGTAGCAGATTCTCGCGATAGCAAAACCGAAACTCGTTTAGAAGAATATAACGAAGGAACTCAAGGAGTTTGGGGTTGCACGCGCTGTCTCTACTGCAATTGTGTTTGTCCAATGGGCGTTGCACCTTTGGATCAAATTACGAAAATCAAACAGGAAATTCTCGATCTCAAGGAAGCCAGTCACAGTCGTTCCATTCGCCACCGTAAGGTGTTAGTCAATTTAGTCAAACAAGGCGGCTGGATTGATGAACGTCAGTTCGGTTTACAAGTGGTCGGTAACTACTTTAGGGACTTGAAAGGATTGCTCGGTATTGCTCCTCTTGGATTGCGAATGATAGCCCGAGGTAAGTTCCCCCTACAGTTTGAACCATCAGCTGGCACTGAACAAGTGCGATCGCTTATTGAAGCCGTACAGGAAGTAGAGAGTTAGGAGTGTCTGTCTGTCTGAGTGAGTTTCCTTCACTGGGGATCTTGAGGCACATTTAAAGGTTGCCCAGAACGGTTATAAACTAAAATATCCCATTGCCCATTTACGCTGGACTCAAACGCAATCCTACTACCATCATTACTAATTGTGGGATTGCGTACTTCTGCTTGCAAGTTAGCAGTTAAATTGCGTAATTGCCGTGTTTCGCGGTCGTAAAGAAAAATTCCCGATCTCCCCTGACGGTTAGCAGCAAAAACAATGTAACGACCATTCTCAGCAACAGAGGGATGAGTTGCTACAGTATCAAAAGAATTTAAACCGGGCAAATCGACTAAATTCCGAGTGACCGTATCAAACATATAAACATCTTGGCTTCCCCGGCGGTCAGTTGTAAAAACAACATACCGTTTGGAAATTTGTGGATTTAATTCCGATCCCAAGCTGTTAAGACTGCGACCTCCAGGATCGATAGGATAGTTCAACAGGCGAGGGTAGCCAGTACAGCCACCTAACAAACTAGCTACAGCAAATATAGGCAGAAAACGAAATCGTTTCATAGTTAGTAGTTGGTAGTTGGTAGTTGGTAGTTAGTAGTTAGAAAATACCACTAACCACCTCCTATGGAGACCCTACCACTGAATCTCCATCAGGAATATCTAATTCAAAATCTGGTCCTCGGTCTAGTACCTCAATATCCCACTGACCGCGACTAGCCGTTTCAAAAACAACATAACGCCCATTGGGACTAATGCTGGGATTTCTTACCCAGCCACGATAGATTGGTGTGAGAACTTGCGATTGTTGTGTGACGCGATCGTAAAGTGCTATGACGGGTCTACCTTGGTCGCTAGTAATGTAAGTAATATAACGTCCGGTGTAACTAAGACTGGGACTTTCAATAATAGTTTCAGGTCGATTTAAGCGTGGTGTACTCACAAATTGTTGTTGTTGTAAATCGTACAGCAAGACTTGATGATTACCGTTACGATTAGATACAAATGCCAAAAAACGACCATTTCCACTCAACGCGGGTTGCTGTTCGCTATAGCGACTGTTGAGGGAAGTAGGTCCAATAGGAATATCACTGTAACCGCAGGAGACTAGCATACCTGCCAACGCTAAACAAAGACTCCAATGAAGTTGTCTTTGGAGCCGAAATCCGGGTGTAATCTTTTTCACCTTAACTGTTTTTTGTTGCCTGTAACTGCAACTTCTGACCAAATTTATTTATACATCATCATCAAAGTTTACTGAACTATCTTGTTCGTCATTAGAGCGATTCGGGCGTTCGAGAGGTTTGTATTCTACGTAATCAGTAGAAATAACATCATCGTCTTGACGCTCAACTCGAGAAGTCGAGTCACTGGGTGGACGACGTCTTCTTGGTCTGGGAGGCGCATTATCTTCGGGAACCTCTGGACGTACTGGTCCATTATTTCCACGTCGGGAAGGTCTTCTTTCTTCGCTTTGCGGGCGATCCCAATCCTCAATTTGTGGCTTGGAGGAAGCGCCCCAATCCTCATCCTCAAACCTTTCAGAGGTACGTACTGGACGAGAATTGCGACGACGTGGCTTATCTGTATTCGGTCTTTCGCTACTACCACTGCGACGATCTAAACGACGGGGGGCTTCATCATCGTAGTAATCATCGCGAGATGAACGAGAATCTCTGCTACCTGGAATTCGTCGTGGTGCGGGTTCGTCTTCATCATAGTAAGGCAGGGGTTCTAAATCAGCCTCCATTTCTGCCTGATACTTCGATCTTCTACTATATGAAGGGCGATCGCTCACTTCTCGTTCGTCATCCACAATAGGAGTGTTGCGCTTGGCTTGCTGGGTGGCAATCCCTCGCAAGCGAATACTTTCAACTGCAAAAAACGTAGTTGAGCCTACTAAAAGCAGCTGACCAAATTGTAGAATCGGGTCGAGACGCCATCCTTGGAATATGAGAATAAAACCGCAGAGTAAACCGACAGCTGCAAAAAAGATATCTTGGTCGCGAGAAAGTTCTGGGCGCACAGAACGGAGAAAATAGAGTGCTGCCCCAGCCACAGCCAAGAAAATTCCTAGGATACTGGCTGAGTTTGCCCCAAAATTTACCTGAGCCAGAACACTGGCTGAGTTCAGCCCAAACATTAGCATTGCTGTTTACCTAATAACAAATCTATGTTAGCGAGTTAGAATTTAAAACTCCACCGTGACTGGACACAATATATTATTCCTGCTATAGAAATGCAAAATTGTTCCCAAAGGGAACGCCGTGCAAAAGTATTTCTACATTACCACTTATTCGCCAATAAACATTTTTGGCCAAACACTAAGTATTTCTTACGTGTGATGCTAGAAAGCGGCTTGTAAAGAAGAGACGTAGGATACTACGTCTCTTATGAAAGTTTTCTAACGTGAATGTAGGGAGTGCCCACACGTTCTTTAAAATTCTATGAGCGTTGAATTTTATCTTTCTGGCTAACAAAAATCAATCCCACTGTTACGGGGATAACAACAATAGCAGTACCCCAAAGCAGACTCCAAAGGAAATTTGATAAAGACGGTGTCATAGATTTCAACCTTTTTTTACATACCTTGTTTTAATTTTAATACTCTATCAGATTCTTGAAAAGTTACCATGCTGGGACTGGGGATAAGTTTTCACCCTACTTTATAGAACTAGCTAGTTGAGAAAATCGAGAGAAAAGAATTACAATTGTAGAGAGTGCTTTACAAAGCTTAAATTTTCACCGCTTTTGCTCTCATCTTTCTCAACTCAGGCGAAAGAGCCAAGCTTGTATCATGACAGGTGCTACCCTTGCTATTTGGATTCTCGGTCCGATATTGGGGCTGATGACATTTTTGTTTATTGTTCGCATTGTTCTGACCTGGTACCCCCAAGCAGAACTCAATCGTTTTCCTTACAATTTAGTAGCTTGGCCGACTGAACCTTTTTTAGTGCCTTTGCGAAAGATAGTACCACCTCTAGGTGGAGTGGACATAACCCCGGTCATTTGGGTTGGGATTTGCAGTTTACTGCGAGAAATTTTGCTGGGTCAGCAAGGGCTGCTAACTATGCTATCTCGCGGTTAATGGTTAGCGGTAGTACAGACGCGCCATGGCGCGTCTGTACTACCAACCCTTAACCAAGACCTTTCATCTCCTGTACAAAATTGGTATAAACCTTACCCTGTAGAAACTGAGGATTTTCCATAATTTTTTGGTGAAAACCAATAGTAGTTGGTAGTCCAGTGATGGCACATTCTCGCAGTGCCCGTTTCATGCGGTTTATAGCAGTGGAACGGTCAGGACCCCAAACGATTAACTTTCCAATGAGAGAGTCATAGTAAGGGGGAATCTGATAATCGGTATAGACATGGGAATCAATTCGGACTCCGGGACCTCCAGGGGGGAGATAACCACTGATACGACCAGCTGAGGGGCGAAAGTCATGGTCGGGATCTTCAGCATTGATACGGCACTCGATCGCATGACCCCGCAAAAGCACTTGGTTTTGGCTAATTTTGAGTCTTTCTCCTTGAGCGATCCGGATTTGTTCGGCCACCAAATCCATACCTGTTATCATCTCTGTAACGGGATGCTCAACTTGAATTCGGGTATTCATTTCCATAAAGTAGAACTGACCCGAGCTATCCAAGAGAAACTCGATAGTACCTGCTCCAGTGTAATTGATAGACTGAGCGGCTCTGACTGCTGCTTGTCCCATCTTCTCACGCAAATCTGCGTCTAAAGCAGGGCTAGGTGCTTCTTCTAAAAGTTTCTGATTGCGGCGCTGGATTGAGCAATCACGTTCACCCAAATGGATGACATTGCCATAGTTATCAGCCAATATTTGAAATTCAATATGGCGGGGACGCTCAATAAATTTTTCTAAATAAACTCCGGAGTTACCAAATGCTGCTCCTGCTTCGCCTTGAGCCGCTTGATAAGATTTAATAAATTCACTTTCAGAACGTACCAAACGCATTCCCCTGCCGCCACCACCCGCCGTGGCTTTAATCATGATAGGGTAGCCAATTTTCCTAGCAACGGTTAATCCTTCATCTTCCGACTCTAACAATCCATCACTACCTGGTACCGTAGGCACCCCGGCTTTTTGCATGGTTTCTTTTGCCGTGGATTTATCCCCCATTAACCTGATTGCTTCGGGAGAAGGACCGATAAAAGCGATGTGATGATCGGCACAAATTTCTGCAAATCGAGCATTTTCTGCCAAAAAACCATAACCGGGATGAACTGCACTGGCATTACGTGTCAAAGCTGCGGCAATGATATTGGGAATATTCAAATAACTTTTACTGCTAGCCGCTTCGCCGATGCAAACCGCTTCATCGGCTAGTTGAACGTGTAAGGCATTTCGATCCACGGTGGAGTGTACGGCAACCGTCGCAATTCCCATTTCCTCACAGGCGCGGAGAATGCGAAGAGCAATTTCTCCCCGATTAGCAATTAATATTTTGTCAAACTTCATCTTCTAACTATGATATTAGTTCGGTAGATTAACATTTTCTGCCGTCAAAGTTGAAATTATGCAGAGCCTCATTTCACTATGCCCGACATCAGAAGTCCAAATCACGCCCTAAATATAGGCAAAAATTTGGTTTGTTGCCGCTACAGGTTACTTGAAATTGCATTTTGAACCTCCAAGTACAATGCCCTACAAGAAGTGTACGAGGATTGTGCGCCTTAAAGTACTTACAGTGGCAACATTAATTAGTTCATTCCCAAACATCTCTTTTCTGTATTTTGGGTATCATCTCACCCATATTGCTTTTTATTTTCACGCTTGCTATACTTATTGTGATGAATCTTGCGGATGTGGCGGAATTGGTATACGCGCACGTTTGAGGGGCGTGTGGGCTTCCCTTGCGAGTTCGAGTCTCGCCATCCGCATTTTGAAAATTGAGTCAAGAGCCCAAAGTCAACAGCATACAGTTTTTTGACTCTGGGCTCTTGACTTTGGCTCAGAATTTTTGAGCGATCGCCGATTTTTTGTGCTTTTATAGATATAGGTAAAGTTTTGTGAAGAATCTTGACTGCGACTTTTACGCCGACAAACAATTTAACACTACCGTCGGGGTGGCATCGTCTCACTCCGATATGGCAGGGTGGAGAGGAAGTCATTCAACAAGGTTTGCCTCACACTCAACTCGCGCCTGCTTGGCAACTCCTTCTGTTAGGTGATGGGTCTCCGACACGACATTTACAACTCCTGACAGGCGAACCAACAGAAGTGGACGTAATTGATATGTCATTAGTTGGCATGGACTTGGATGGTGCGCCCGATCTAATCAAAGCTGTACCCGAACCGCGACTGCGAAGACAAGTTTGGTTGCGAACCGCTTCCGGTCAGCGATTGGCATACGCAACCTCTTGGTGGGAAGCTTCTCACGTGGACGAGTATTTACAGAATCGTTCATTACCAATTTGGGCGAGCTTAGCACGTCTGAGGACAGAATTGTACCGAGATGTCCAAGGAATCTATTACGGTGACTCAGCAGCTCTAGAATTGGGTTTTGAGGAAACCGGACCTTTTTGGGGTCGCCACTACTTGTTTTGGCACCACGGAGGTATGGGAGAAGACGGACTAAAAATTTTGGCAGAAGTGCGATCGCGCTACAATCTCCCAGTGGTCACCGAAGTTATGTCGATTTCCCAAATAGAAGTCGTCGCTACCCATGCTGATATGCTTCAGGTTGGTAGCCGCAATATGCAAAACTTTGACCTTTTAAAAGCATTAGGACAAGCAGGTAAACCGATACTCCTCAAACGCGGTTTAGCTGCAACAATAGAAGAATTTATTATGGCAGCTGAATATATCCTAAGCCACGGCAATCCTGATGTTGTGCTTTGCGAGCGCGGTATTCGCAGCTTTGACAATTACACTCGCAACGTACTGGATTTAGGAGCCGTGGCGGCACTCAAACAGATAACTCACTTACCCGTAATTGTAGACCCTTCTCATGCTGTGGGCAAACGAGAACTGGTAGCACCTGTGGCTAAAGCATCTGTTGCTTGTGGGGCAGATGGCTTGATTATTGAGTGTCATCCACAACCAGAAAAATCCGTGTCTGATGCGCGTCAGGCATTGTCTTTAGAAGATATGGTGAACTTGATTGATAGCCTAAGACCAGTAGCTGCATCTGTCGAACGGAGTATATCAGAAACATTGGGGGTGGGTTTACAACCTGCCCCTATTTGTTGTGCGGCGTAATATTGCCGAGTCAAACGTAGGGTGGGCACCGCCCACCACAATTGGCTTGATTGATAATACTCTTGGCGAGTTCAACGTAGGGTGGGCACCGCCCACCACAATTGGCTTGATTGATAATACTCACCCTGGCAATTGCGTCTACCTCATGTATGTGAAAACACCAAATTGAGAATGGTGGGCAATGCCCACCCTACGAGGAGGATGAAGTTGATGATTGGTGGGCAATGCCCACCCTACTAAAAACGGAAGTATTATTGGCTACAATTTAATAACAATTTTTATCTGTTCTGTTGTCCATTCTCTACTTGGATAAGCAACAGGATTGAGTTTTCTGGTGGGAGGTGTTTCGCTAGCCATAGCTGCTAATAATTTGGTTAGGGGGTCATCTCCTATGGTGAACCTTCGCTCGTTACGGGGTTGATCCAATACTGGGAGTTCTAGACAATGGAAATTAGTAGCGCTCACCGTCGCAAATACTTTGAGAACGGTAGCACCTTCAGTGTAACCCGAACGAAGACTGGTACGGAATCTAACCGATATGTCATTTTTCGGCTCTAATGGTTCATAGTCACGCTTTGGGGGGTAGTGCTGGGTAATGCTCCAATCAGGCTGAATTGCGAGTACGGTAATATTGAGTTCTTGAGAAGATTCATTGTGAATTCGCAAGGCAACTTCTTCACCAACACTGAAGGTAGGTAAGTTACCTGGGGCATTGATGGGTCGTAATTCTTGATTTTCTCCCACTGTACACAGTTCAACTTTCAACTTTCCTGCGAGAGGAGATCTTGGGTCATTATTATCCAGTTCTAAAGTCGCATGGTATTTTGATAAATGTACCAGCCTTTTGACAACATTCATACCAGCCATAGACCCGCCGACTTTAATAGCAGGGTGCAAATTCATAATTGTTTCTCCGCCTGCATCAAGAATTTCATACTCTCGTTGAGAGTTGACAGACACCTGATATGTCACGGGTTCATCGCTCTCTTCATCAAAAGATAAGAGTTCTATCCAACTATTGCCTTGTACGATTCTTTTAGAAGTTCTAATTGCTTCCAATGCTGCCTTGGTATCTACCCCGAAAGCTTGTAAATTTTCCTGGGGAGGTAATAAGCGGACTTTGCGGACAAGCTTCACACCGGGAGAAAGTAGCACTGCAGGAGCACCATCTTCAATTGTTCCTTCACCAATAGTTGGCGCTGTCTGTTGTTGGACTGGGGTTCCTGGAACGTAGGTTCTCTTTTGATGTAATGGGGATCTTGCATTTTCTTGGTTCAAAATTGCTGTAATCTCCGCCCAAGACTCTTGTGCAAGCACTTCTACAATCTTCGCTAGTGCAACGCGTTTTGAGGCGTCGGTAAAATTGGTGGTGCCCAATTGATAAATAGCAAACTCTGCGCCCTTACGCAAACCTTGTGCTTGACCTGCTTGCAACAGAACCCGCTTTTTTTCTAAATCGACTTTTTTGACAACAACAGCAGGCTGAGACAACATGGAACGATCGCTAAAGATGGTGCGATCGCTTTCCCCTTGTAGCATGGGTGTTTGTCGTGGAAATTGAGTGTTGACCTTTGCCTGGATGCGAGAGTGAAGGGTTCTATAAGTCACATTATTTCCCAGTTTCTGGAGAGAGTCCAGTAGCCAATAGGTCAGCGCACCATTGTTTTGTTGACCTTCAAAGGGGTACTCATAAGCATATTCACTATCCCGACAAGCTGCTAGTAGAACATATCCTTTTGGCTCGGGTAACCAACCACTGGTTGCGATCGCATTGCGAGTGTTTTGTTGTTGAAGCCAAGTTTCCATGACTTGGCTACTCAGTGGAACCAAGCTTTCCTGAGATCGTTGGGTTGTATCTATAGTATTTCTATCCAGCCCGCGAATGCTAAAATCTTTAATCTCTCCTCGTACTGCTCCTCCAGAATGGCAGCTATCCAGGACAACCGTGACCAATAACCCTTTATCCACCATGTTTTGTAAAAGTTGCGCCAACTCTAAATCTCGTAGGTAGCGGGCTTGGGAATTGCCAATGTCCATCGGAACAAGCGCTTCATCAAACCTGAAGTGTCCCTTCAGTTTGGGATAAATTGTTACCGCACGCCCCCCATGACCGGAGTAGTGAATGTAAATATGGTCTTGCGGTTGAGCGAGTTCGGTAAGTTCTTGAAATTTATTGACAATATTTTCGTAGGTTGGCAATTCCTGTGGTGATTCTTTTGGTAGGTTGGGAATTTCAGATTGAGAAGCCGTGAGCTTAAAAATTTGTGCATCAGGTACATTAAATGTGTTTTTTAGGAAAGTTTCCACTTGATTAATGTCTCGTACACATCCAGTCAGTTTTTTATAGGAAGATCCATCAGGTAATCTATTTTCTAGATAGCAATCAATTCCTATAAGGAGTGCGTATATTTTCTGAGGATGAGAAGTCTCTGGTTTAGACATTTTTATTATTTTCTGTTGATAAGTGATTTAAACTACGGCAAGCAACATCGGCACTTAATCCCCAGAGGAGCAACCCTAGAAAATCGGAAAAAGGTCTAGCTCCGAAAGTTTTACCATTTTCTATATAAAGAGAATTTAATCCCATAGCAGTGAGGGCAAATAATAAGGTAAGGGATAGTATAGGTTTTACAAACCACAGTGTTGCTTCGACACGAACTAGGTCTGATAACCCAGAAAGTACCACCATAAATCTTTGAGAACGTTTTAATAGAGAAGGTTTACTTGATGATTCTGAGGAAATTTTAAGAATGCGTTTAGTTGCAGCTTGTGCTTCCTGTAAAGATATATTCATTGCCATTTCCCTCGAAGCTTCAGAAGTCTGATTATTTAAAATAGTCTTTAACTTTTCCAATGATTCATTAGCCGCTGCGTCATCTTGTCTTGCAATGAAAAAGCGAATCTGTTCTATTTGCTCCAGAGCTTCTTTTTGGGATTGCGTGTCTAGGGGGTCTTCTCCTATTTGTTTCTCAATAAGTTGTAGGTTAATTAAAACTTCCAGGCGATTTCTAATAGCTTCAATCTCAGCGATCGCAGCATCAATTTTCTCCCGGAAAATTAACTTGCGAGCTTCATTAGACATAACAGTTAGTATCTTTCGATCCTGTTCATTTTCCAAATCGGCATCTGCAATATCTAGGTCAAGACGGTTAACTTCTTTGAGAGCATCTGCTTGAGCACCACCGGAACCCTGTACGTACTGAAAAAGCCTGCCGAGAATAACTCCTAAAAATAGTACAAGTATCGGAAAAAGCGGACCAGTTCTAATATTTAAGTCCAGTGGTAATGTCAGGCGGTTACCGCGAGTGTCGAAGTTGAGATAGACAGACCCAGTATAATGGTCGGGAGGCATTGCAGAGCGGTTTAAAACGAGATTTATTCCAACAATCTGGTTAGCAGGTAAGGATTGAGAGTCTGGAGAAATGGCTATGGCAGATTTGTTGAGTTGATAACCCGTGAGTTCACCTTGGGCTACAACGGTAGTATTGACTACACTGATATTTCTGGGAGTACGGTTATCAAATTGTAATTCTCGATTATCTATATATGTACTGGCAGGTAGTAACATACGAGCCAAGCCGCAGTCTAACCAACCCCTACAATTCACTAAATTCAGCTGAATTTGCCTGGTTCCTTCTAATGGAAGTAACGTCAATTGCCTGTCAACAGATGTGGTGCGAGGAGCTGTTTCTGACTGACTGGGGAGCTGGTTATTTTGTACGTTCGTTTGAGCTAGAGTTGGTTTTTGAAGCAAAGCTAGAGGCAGCAGAATTGTGATTAGCCATTGTTTCATCGTTTTTTTAGAATGGTGGGCAGTGCCCACCCTACTTTTTTAACAATCTTACTAGACTGCAAGGGAGAAAATTTTCCTACACCTTTATCACCAAATTAACAAATACTCAAGCTCTTTGAACGTTGATTTTTACCTGCTTGGTTGTCCATTCTCGGCTTGGATAAGTAGCAGGAACTAAGTTGCGTTCGTTGGGATTTTCATCACCAATGGTCGCGAAAAGATGTTCTAGGGGATCGTTTCCTTTTGCTATCCCCTTTGGGGCGATTGGTTCATCCAAAGGTGGTAATTCCAGCCAGCGGAAATTAGGTGAACTTACCGTCGCAAACACTTTGGCAATGTCTTTACCTTGCTGGTAGCTATCGGCTAAAGACAGGTGAAATGAAATAATTTCTTCTTGTTTGGGGTCAATAGTGACAAACCTGTTTCCTGGATTTTCTGGATAAACCTGGGTGATAGACCAATCAGAGGACAAACTCAATACAGCAACATTGAGTGGAGTGGAATATTCGTTGCGAATCCGTAAAAATATCCATTCACCCACGTTTACCGTTGGATTGTCTGGGGCGTCCAAGGGTTCCAAATCAGAATCAGGTGAGATGGGGTCTACTGGATCGTAGTCTTGAAGCTTGCCAATCCACTCTACTGTTAACTTACCCATCAAAGGGTTACTTTTATCAAAGTTGTCAAGCCCTTCAGTAGCGTGATATTTTGCAAGGTGTACCAATCGTTCTATTACACTGGCAGCAGCATTTGGATCGCTAACCTCTAATGGCGGCTGCATATTTGCGTATGGGGTTCCTGCGCGATCGCAAATCTCATATTCTCCATTGTTATTGATAGTGACAAAGTAGTGAGCAGTTTCTTTCTTGTTATCACCAACCTCATCAGATACTAATTCTATCCACCCCTTGCCTGCTTCTAGAGCATTTTGAACATTTTGGAATGCGTTTTTTTGAAGGTTGTAAACTTCTGGAGAAAGCTTTCTTTCTAACAATTGATTGGCTTGCAAATCTTCTTGTGACTGCGCCTCTGGTAAAGAGAGTAGACGGACTTTGCGTACAAGATTGGTGGAAGCTGAAGTCAGAACCGCTTGATCTCCTTCCTTAATGGATTCTACTCCCGGCAACAATTGGAGTTCGCACCAAGATTTGGTCGCTTCCAAGTCTGTAATTTTTGCTACACCCAATCGATTTTCTGGCGTGAAGTCCCTTACGCCTTGTGGGTATATGACAAATTCTGCTCCTTTGCGAAGACCTGATACCTGACCTGCTTCCACACAAACTCGCTTCTGATTGCCTGCCAATTCCACTTTGAGTACAGGTACCGTGTATTGAATTTTTGCATAGTCACTCCCCAACACAATGCGGTTGCCTTCTCCAATCAGCATTGGCGTTTGTTGGGGAAATTGATTGTTAACTTTGGCATTGATGCGATCGTGCAAATCCTTATAGGTTAACCCAGGCGTCAGCTGTCTTAAAGAGTCCAGCAGCCAATAAGTCAGTGCTCCATTACGTTCTCTGGTTTCAGGGTTCATAACACCCTCGAAGGCAAACTCTGTGGGACGACAAGCTGCCAATAAAACATAATCTCTTGACTCAGGCAACCAACCTGAAGAGAGGCTGCGGGTGCTGCCCTCAGTTAAAGAATCCCAAGTTTGTGCTAATTCCCCAGCTGAGGCAACCAAGCTTTCCATTGGTCGGTCTGTTGTATCCACAACATCCATTCCCCGAATATCAGTGTCATCTCCCCGCGTTGCTCCCCCAGAATGACAGCTGTCCAGCACAAGTGTGACAAATATTTGTTTATCTACCAATTCTTTTAATAATTTCGCCAACTCCAGGTCGCGCAGATACTGCCCATCTGGCTTGCCAATATCAGTGGGCACCAACGCCTCATCTATGCCATTTGCTCCCTTAATTTCTGGGTAATTCGTCTTCGCACGCCCACCGTGCCCCGAGTAGTGGATATACACCTGGTCGTCTTTGTTCGCCATTGCAACCAGTTTTCTGAACTTATCCACTATGTTTTTATAAGTGGGCAATTGTTCTGGTGGTTCAGATGGTTGAGTGGGATTGAAACTATTGGTCGAAGCCGTAAGCTTTAAAATGCGATCTTCGGGTATTTTCCACATTTCCTTGAGAAAGGTTTCTACGTGGGTGATATCACGCACGCACCCTCCAAGATTTCTGTAGGAACCTCCATTAGGCAATTTGTTGGGCATATAGCAGTCAATGCCTATAAGTAATGCGTAAAAGTTTGGTGTTGAACTTGTTGAGTCAGCCATTTTTATCATTACCTCTTTAAAAATATGACCAATGGAATCAATGTTCGAGAAAGTCTTGGCATCTGTGCAAGTTGACGCCAATACTCATGTAGGAAACAATGACAAGCACTTATGCACTCAGAAATCAAAAGCGGGATAGAGAAAATTCCCTATCCCGCTTAATTATCCTAGAAGAGCGATCGCTCTATTCCAGGCAGTCATTTTAAACATTTGTTAGGTTCCAGACGTCCAGGAGTTGATGTACTGAATTTGGTCTGGGGTGAGGCTATCAATCTGAATTCCCATTGCTTGCAGTTTCAGCCGTGCAATTTCTTGGTCTACCTCAGTTGGGATGGAGTGAATACCGGGTTCTAATTTACCCTGGTTCTTCACCAAGTACTCGCAACCCAGAGCTTGGTTAGCAAAGCTCATATCCATTACCGCACTTGGGTGACCTTCGGCTGCAGCAAGGTTAATCAAGCGTCCTTCGCCCAGAACGATAACTGATTTGCCATTCTGTAGAAGATACTCTTGAGTGAAGGGACGTACTGTTTTGACTTCCTTCGCTTTAGCACCTAAGGCGACGAGATCGAGTTCAATGTCAAAGTGACCGGAGTTACAAACAATTGCACCGTCTTTCATGACATCGAAGTGTTCGCCACGAATCACGTGCTTGTTACCTGTAACGGTGATAAACAAATCACCTACAGATGCAGCTTCTGCTATTGGCATAACTCGGAAACCGTCCATCACAGCTTCGATCGCTTTGATGGGGTCTATTTCGGTCACAATCACGTTAGCACCAAGCCCACGTGCCCGCAGCGCTGTTCCTTTACCACACCAGCCGTAACCGACAACAACAACGGTTTTACCAGCAAGCAAAATATTTGTAGCGCGGACAATACCATCAAGAGTTGATTGCCCCGTACCGTAGCGGTTGTCAAATAAGTGTTTTGTGTCGGCGTCGTTGACGTTGACTGCGGGGAAGGAAAGAACGCCATCTTTAAACATGGCGCGGAGTCGCACAATTCCTGTTGTGGTTTCTTCAGTGGTACCAATAATATCAGCAAGTTGATGCTGGCGTTGTTGTACCAAGGTGGCGACTACATCACAACCGTCATCAATGATGATATTGGGGCGGTGATCTAGAGCAATTTGTACGTGGCGGTTGTAAGTTTCAGCATCTTCACCTTTGATGGCAAAGACAGGAATTTCATAATCGGCAACCAGACAAGCCGCTACATCATCTTGAGTTGAAAGGGGATTGCTAGCAATCAGCACGGCATCAGCACCACCTGCTTTGAGTGCAATTGCCAAGTTAGCTGTTTCTGTGGTCACATGGCAGCAAGCCACAAGACGAATTCCTGCAAAAGGTTTTTCTTGGGCAAAGCGATCGCGTATTTGCTGCAAAACTGGCATTTCGCGTCCAGCCCATTCAATGCGTTTAGGTTCTAGTACCGTGAGGTGTGAAGGTTCAAGTCCTTTCATCCGCACTAAAAAAAATTTACCATCAAAACCCGATCTACTCTATTTGGTGAGAGGTCGGGTTTTTGGGTTTTTTCAGCAAACCAAGACATATAAATTTACATTACTGTTTTGATTAAGCCATACTAGTATCGAACACGCTCGTTCACACCAAAATAATGAAAACCCCTCTTCCTCACTCCTGACTTTCCATCATCAAAAAATCTTGAATTTAATTCAGGTTGCACATAACTTATGGACTTAAAACAATCTTTACTTATTAAAGCTAATATTTTAGTAGTTGATGATAATCCAGATAATATTAAACTATTCATCCAAATTTTATCTAGTCAGAGATATAAAGTTCGAGTGTCTTCTAATGGCAAACTTGCACTAAAAACTGCCCTATCAGACCCCCCCGATCTCATTTTGCTTAACGTCAATATTCCAGAAATGAATGGTTATGAGGTCTGTAAGCATTTAAAAGATGACGATCGCACTCGTGATATTCCGGTTATCTTCATCAGTGGCTTAGATGAACCAATCGATAAAGTGAATGTATTTACAGTTGGTGGAGTCGATCATATCACGCACCCCTTTGAAACATTAGAATTACTAGCACGTATTGACAACCAACTGCGCCTCCGAGAACTCCAATTAAAATTAATAGAGCAGAATAAACTACTGCACAAGTATCTTGAATCGCGCCGACACGTAGAAGTTGAAATTCGTCTTTTATTAGCAACAACTCAAGCCATCAGTCGCTGTAATGACGTTCACTCAGCTTTGACATCTGTATTGCATTTGGTTTGTAAGACAATTCAATGGGACTATGGAGAAGCTTGGGTTCCCAATGATGACAACAAAACTTTAGCCTGTTGCGAGGGATGGTATAGTGTAGACCCCAATTTATCAATGTTTATAAATCAGAGTTTAACAATAAGTTTCAATCGTAACATGGGATTGCCAGGTAAAATATGGGCTTCTCAAACACCAGAGTGGATAGAAGAAATTTCTCTGGAAAAAGAATTATTTTTTATCTACCCTAACATCGTAGAAACTGGGTTCAAATCAGCTTTAGGTATTCCAATTTTACTGGAAAATCAAGTTTTGGCTATTCTCGTGTTTTACCAGAGAAAATTGATGGTAAAAAATGCCCGGATTATTGATTTAGTTAATGCAGTCGCAACACAATTAGCTTCTCTGATTAAACGCAAGCAAACTGAAGAAGTCTTGCGAATCACGCAAGAGCGGTATCATAGTATCGTGGAGAATGCAGTTGAAGGAATTTATCAAACCACACCTGCTGGACGTTACCTCAGTGCTAATCCTGCCCTAGCAAGACTATATGGTTATGAATCTGTAGAAGACTTGATAACAAGTTTTCAAAATATTGAGCAGCAACTTTATGTTTTGCCAAACCGCCGGAACGAGTTTAAAGAAGCAATAGAGGCGAATAATGCCGTTACCGGATTCGAGTCTCAAGTTTATCGAAAGGATGGTAAAATTATTTGGATTTCTGAGAGCGCTCGGGCCGTGCGTGACTCTAAAGAAAAGCTCCTTTATTACGAAGGAACTGTTTCTGATATTACCGCTCGGAAATTAGCCCAGCAACAAACAGAAGAACTATTGTTGAATATATTGCCTCAGCCTATCGCCGAACGTTTACAACAAAAACAGCAGGTGATTGCTGATAGTTTTTCAGATGTTAGCATATTGTTTGCCGATTTAGTAGGATTTACTGATTTTGCATCTAAGAAAAGTTCAACGGAAATTATAGAAGTTCTTAATCAAGTTTTTAGTGAATTTGACCAATTATCCAAACAATATAATTTAGAAAAAATTAAAACAATAGGGGATGCTTACATGGTGGTGGGAGGGTTACCATTACCCCGTCAAGACCATGCAGAATCTATTTGCCATATGGCATTGGATATGCACGCTGCTCTTGAGCAATTCAATATGAAAAGCCAGAAAAATTTTCGCCTCCGTATTGGCATTAATATAGGTCCGGCGATCGCAGGAGTGATTGGTTTGACCAAATTCATATACGATCTATGGGGAGACAGTGTCAATGTGGCTTCTCGTATGGAATCAACGGGTTTACCAGGCGAGACTCAAGTAACGGCAACTGTTTACGAGCGTTTAAAAGAAAAGTTTATTTTTCAACAACGGGGTTCTGTTTTAGTCAAAGGCAAAGGGGAAATGACGACTTATTTGCTTCAGGGTCGCAACTAAAGCAGCTATTGTAGCCGTAAATGATTTGAAGTACTGCGTTGTGGGTATATGTTGCTGAGTAGGCTGGTGATGCTTTCACGGTATTTGCCAAGAGGTCTTGATAAAATGAAAAACAGGGGTGTTGTTTTCTCAATTAGTGACTTAAGGTAGTTTCACTTGTTTGCCTCTGTCTTAACGTGTATAAATTTATGCCACTCCTCCAAAGGACAACCCTTACCAGTTATTAACTTTATTTGTACCGTCTCAATGACAGCTTGTGATTTATGTATTTGATACTGCATAACAGAAACTAAAAGCTATCCGGAAATTTATTGAGCTTGATACTGTTAAATTTTGTTTCGTATAAACTTCAACTTAATGATTTTCATTGATGTCACTCATATGATAGCTGGCAAATATACCTGACAGGGTATATAACAGACAGTGGCACTATTCTATGGTGAGGGCATTTTTTTGATGTTAAATTTACTGGATCTGCAAGTAAAAATACTGAAATGGAAGTAAATTTTACCGTGAAGTTTACCCTGTCCTGAGAAACCGTATTATACTGAATGACAAGTACTGAAAATAGCGAGCTAAGTCTTGCCAATCAATATAGGTCAAAACAGTATTGTTTTAGTGTTGTCACACAAGGTTTGCATTAGGTAAATGGCTTCATCCAGTCTTTACACTTTTTTTACTTGCTGGGTAAAAATGTCTGCTAATCTCAGTATCATTAGTAAATTTCATTGCAATTTACGCATTAACTGAGATTTTTCATCTTAAGAGAAGGGTGCTACCGCTGAGTTCATCACCAGTCACAAAGTTAGAATTTTGTATTCTTGGCAACAAAAGTTTTAGCAACTTCTGTTGGCTTGTGGAGAAACTCTGCAACAAAAGAGCTCACACCTAATCGAATTTAGCCAAAAAACAGCAAAATGAGCACAACTCCTATAGGTAGCTACAAGTTTGTCCAAAAACTACATCCGCTATCTCTATTAGCACAATTGACTAGTCGCCGTGCTACAGGATGCTTACAAGTATTCACAGAGTCAGTATCTTGGTCAATCTATCTAGAAGACGGTAAACTTATCTATGCGTCTTCCGATAAAATGTTTGAGCGACTTGAGAATCACGTTAGTAACTTGAGTCAGCAATTTCCCTCTCTCAACAGTACAGTACTTATGCAGGTAAGGCTGATATTTGAGTCAAACAGTGAGAATCAGTCAATACCAGTACCTGATTATCAAGCAATTTGCTGGCTAGTAAATGAGGAATACATGACTCCTCCTCAAGCAGCCATTTTAATTGATGAAATGGCTAAAGAAATTTTGGAATCTTTTCTTGCTGTTAAACAAGGGAATTATGAGTTTTATGGCGAATCTCCCTTGGATCAACTGCCAAGATTCTGTCGTTTGGACTTGCGATTGCTTGTGGAACACTGCCAAAAGCAGTTACGCAATCGCCAAAATCCCCAAGCAGCATCTATGAGTGCTCAAGTCAATACCCCAATATTCCATTCAACAAATGTTCCCCAACCTCAGCAATCACAAGCTCAAGTGAAACTAGGGGAACAGTTGCAAAAACCAAATCATTTTGATAACTCTCATTTAAACAGCAACAAAACCTATCAGCAACCTAGCAGTAAAAACACATACACCGTAGCTTGTATTGACGACAGCCCAACGGTATTGAACTCTATCAAACACTATTTGGATGAAAGTGAATTTTCAGTTGTCACGATTAACGATCCAGTCAAAGCTCTCATGCAAATACTTCGCAGCAAACCAGACATCATCTTACTAGATGTTGAGATGCCTAACCTAGATGGTTATGAGCTATGCTCTTTGCTGCGGAGGCATTCGGCTTTTAAGAATACCCCAATTATTATGGTGACTGGGAGAACGGGATTTATCGATCGCGCAAAAGCAAAGATGGTCAGAGCATCGGGCTATTTAACAAAGCCTTTTTCACAATCGGACTTACTAAAAATGGTGTTTAAACACATTGGTAGTTAAGCTAAGAGTAACAATACCTGAATAAGGCTGAACTTTTAAGAACAACTGATTGTTTAGGAGATTTAGGAGTGAGTATTACTTTGTTAGGCACAATTTTAATTGTTGAAGACTCTCCCAGCGAATTGGAGCTAATGAGTCACTATCTCAAAGAAAGCGGGTACAACGTCATTAAAGCCGCAGGAGCAAAAGAAGCTTTGGAAAAAGCCCAAGAAAACAACCCGGATGTCATCGTTACCGATGTCGTTATGCCGGGAATGAGTGGCTTTGAACTGTGCCGTTCTTTGAAAAGGAACCCGGTGACTCAAAAAGTGCCAATTGTTATCTGTAGTTCTAAAAATCAGGAAATTGACCGATTGTGGGCAATGAGACAGGGAGCTGACGCCTATGTAACTAAACCTTACACTCGCGAGCAGCTCTTACGAGCTATTAAATCTGTGGCAATTTCATTCTAATGAACAGTTCTAAAATTACCCTCTCGACAAAAGTCACTCAAAATAACTTGGGAGATGGCTATCTCAAGTTTCAGCTAAACAGACAAACATCCGCCGTGCTACCAATGCGGCACACTCAAGAAGCAATTGTGGTGCCCGTGGAAGCTATCACCTCAATGCCCAATATGCCCGGTTGTGTATTGGGATTAATGAATTGGCGGAGTCGTATAGTTTGGGCAGTCGATTTGCCAAGGATGTTTAATCTAGAATATCTTGATAATAGACTGCGACAGTATAACGTAATTATTATTCGGGTGGAGTCTGTAATTTTAGGCTTAGTTGTTCAAGAAATACAAGGGACAACTAAGTTTATGCCGGATGATATACGCTCTCCTGTAGGACAAGTGGCATCCAGTTTAATCCCCTATTTACGCGGTTGTGTTATTCAACAAAAAGAAATTTTACTTGTCTTAGATGCACAAGCTATTGTGCAATCTTCTATTCTCCGCAGTGATTAGGGTGTACTGCTAAGAAAAACTGTTTGAAGCACGTTTTATTCACTACCTCAGGAGAAATATCTTATGTTTAATAAAACTAATGCTGCGAAAAATAGTATTGATTCTCAAAGTAATGGAGCTTCTAACTCTTCTGCAAAAATTGCAGATAATAATGTTTTAGAACTGCATCAAGAGCAGAGCCCTGAGTTAGCTATTGATTCTAAGTGGAATAAGGCATCAGCACCCTTAAAGCGGTTGAATTTAAGTACTAAAGCGACATTATTAGCGCTCGCAATTGGGACGGTTCCAGTATTGGTCATTGGAGCGCTAGCTTACTATGTAGCTAATGTGGCAACGGGTAGTAAAATTTCTCAAATTCAGCAAGCAGAAGTCAATGGTCTGGCAGATAAGGTGAACCGCTTTATGTTAGAGCGGTATACGGATATGCGGGTATTGTCAAGTTTGCCAATTCTGACAAATCCAAGAATCAGGGACTCTCTTTCTCCCAAAGAAAAACAAGCTTTATTAGACAAATATATAGAGAATTATAAAGTCTATGACAGCATTGCAATCCTTAACTTGAATGGGGATGCGATCGCCCAATCTCAGAACTCTGCTATACCCAACCAAAGCAAGAGTCAGTACTTCGAGGCGGTCAAGCAACAAGGGAAGACTTATATCAGTCAGCCAGAAATGTTAAAAGAACCTGGTAATAGCAAGATGACAATTGCTTCCCCAATTAAAGATGCTACCACCGGGCAAATAACATCTGTAGTCAGAGCAAGTCTACCTGTAAAATCTTTAGAAAATGTCGTCAAAAATTATGCAGAAGTAGGGCATGAATACTATTTAGCAGATGCAGAGGGAAAATTATTTTTAGCAACAGATAAAACCTATATAGGTAGAAATGTAAAAACAGATTTTCCTGGATTAAGTCAACGTCAATCTGAGAAAAAAGAAGATAGTTTTATCACAGTTGATAACGTTAATAGGAAAGAACAACTGGTCAGCTATACCTCCAGAACACAAGAAGGATTGCCAGATTTGAAATGGCAAGCGCTGCTGACGACAGACACGGGAATAGCATTTGCACCTCAAAGACAATTGGGGTTGACAATACTACTGGGAACAGGATTGTCAGCACTTCTAGTAGCAGCGATCGCAGTATTATTGGCAAAACGGGTCGCAGAACCTATTGTCAGAGCGACAGACGCAGTTGCAAAACTGGGAAAAGGGGAATTGGGTACCCGTTTGGATGTCTACTCTCAGGACGAATTTGGTATTTTGAATGCCAACATTAACCAAATGGCGGCACAATTGCAAGCCTTGGTTCAGCAACAAGAAGTGGATGCTGAAAGAGCAAAGTTACTGGCAGAAATAACCCTGCGAACTCGTAGAAGCCTGAATATGGAGGACATCTACAAAACAGCAGTGAGAGAAGTCCGTCAGGCAATCAAAACCGACAGGGTACTGATATATCATTTCAATCCAGAAACCCTTGATGGCAATGTTGTTGCTGAATCAGTGACTGCTGGCTTACCAAGAATGCTGGGGGTACAAATTGACGATCCCTGTTTTAGAGAACGTCATGCAGAAACTTATAAAGATGGTCGAGTCCGGGCGATATCCAACATTTATCAAGACTCAAATTTGAGCAACGCCCATTGCTACATTAAGATGTTGGAAAAATTTGCCGTCAAAGCGAATTTGGTCGCACCCGTGATTAGCGATGGGCAACTGGTAGCCTTGATGATTGCCCATCATTGTGATAGCCCCCGCATTTGGTTGCAGTCAGAAATTGATTTGTTTAAGCAAATTGCTACCCAGGTAGGTTATGCCTTAGAGCAAGCATTGCTTCTAGAAGAAGTAGAAAAAGCAAGATCTATTGCAGAAAGGTCGTCAGAAGATGAACGGCGACAAAAAGAAGCCCTGCAAATGCAACTCCTAGAACTCCTAAGCGAAGTCGAAGGCGCAGCCAGTGGTGACTTAACAGTACGTGCCGAAGTAACGGCAGGAGAAATTGGTACTGTTGCGGACTTCTTTAACTCGATTGTGGAAAGTTTGCGGGATATTGTCACTCAAGTAAAAGTTGCAGCCACCCAAGTCAATAAAGCAATTGGTCAAAACGAAGGGGCAATTCGTATCCTGACAGAAGAAGCACTCGCACAAGCTTCCGAAATCGATCGCTCCCTCGGTGCTGTTGATAACATGACCCAATCCATCCAAGCAGTTGCTGCCAGCGCCCAGCAAGCAGCCATAGTCGCCAACACTGCTGCTAACACCGCCAAAAAGAGTGGTGTGGCAATGGATATGACAGTGCAAAACATTTTGCACCTGCGGGAAACGGTGGGCGAAACTGCTAAGAAAGTTAAGCGGTTGGGAGAATCCACCCAGCAAATATCCCGCGTGGTAGCTTTGATCAATCAAATATCCATGCAAACCAATCTGCTTGCCATCAATGCTGGTATTGAGGCGGCGCGTGCAGGTGAAGAAGGTCAAGGTTTTGCTGTTGTAGCTGAGGAGGTGGGAGAATTAGCAGCCCGGAGTGCGGCAGCGACAAAAGAAATAGAACAAATTGTTGAGAATATTCAACGCGAAACAACTGAAGTGGTGCAGGCGATGGAACTGGGAACGACCCAGGTTGTCGAAGGTACGCGCATTGTAGAAGATGCCAAGCAAAATCTAAGTCAAATCTTAGAAATTTCGCGGCAAATTGATTTATTAGTGCAGTCAATTTCTCAAGCAACAGCCTCTCAGGTGGAAACATCACAAACAGTCAGTCAATTAATGAGGGAAATTGCAGCCTCTTCGCAACGCACCAGTAATTCTTCACGTCAGGTTTCCGAGTCTCTGCAACAAACTGTAGAGATTTCGCAACAGTTACAAGCAACTGTTGGTACCTTCAAAGTAAGTTAGTTCGTTAGTATAAGAGTTATTTGTCATTTGTCCAGTGTTATTTGTCCAAAGTCCTTTGTAATGCTAATGACCGATGACCGATGACCGATGACCAAGGGTTAGTAGTTAGTGGTTGGTAGTTAGTAGTTAACTAATAACCACTAACCACTAACCGATAACTAATTTGGATAAACTGGCAATGTAAAGTGGAACCAAGCGCCACCGTTGGGAGATGCATCGACCCAGATTTGACCGTAATGAGCGCGGATAATGCGCTGACACAAACACAAACCAATACCGTACCCTTCGGTCGCTTCATCTCTTTCTAAACGGTAATGATTTTCAAATATCCGCTCTCGATTCTCCTCAGGAATACCGGGACCAGTATCACCGATACTAAATTGAACTTTTTGAGTTGTGCGGTGTAGACCGGAAACAGTAATAGTGCCATTTTCAGGTGTGTATTTAATGGCATTGTCCAATAAGTTTATGAGAACCTGGCGTATGCGTTCTGGGTCGGCATACACATTGGGTAAGTCTTTTGGAATGTCTCTTTTTAATTTATGAGATTTAGCGGTGTAGCGATCGCGTAATTCTTCAACTACATCTGAGCAGAGTTTACCCAAGTCTACTTTTTGCGGTTGAATGGGAAATTCTTTTTCACTCCCGCGACCAACTTGTAGAAGGTCGGTAATCATCCGATCCATTATTTTAGCTTGACTGCGGGCTTGTTTAAATAAGTGTACCGTCATATTTGGTGTGAGGCGGTCAAAAGCTGCTTTTTCCAGATTGTAGTTTGATTGTAAAGTGTCTATAGCTATGGAAGCCGCAGTGAGGGGATTCCGGATATCGTGGGCTAACATAGCAATCACGCGGTCTTTAAACTGTAGTTGTTCTTGCAGTTTCTCTTTTTCCTGTTTGAGGCGAAACACTTCATCGGAAAGCCGCAATAATTCTTCTGAAACAGCTAATGAACCAATTGTTGGTTTGTTCTCCTTAACACGACTACCCTCATCCGTAGTTTCTTGCAATTCATTCTGTATTTCTAAATACGTATCTACAGATGCTTGCCACCGAGACCACCAAGTTTTTAATTGACCCGTAATGTTGCTACCTGCCAGAATTTGCCTTGGTTCCGGATGAATTTTGATGAGGGCTGGCGTTGCTACCAGTTTAAAGTGTTCCGCCAAATGAGGCTTTTGCCCAACATCTACTATTTGTAGTTCAAACGTATAATCAGCCTGCAATTCTTTTAGGTATGAACGAATGCGCTGAACTTGCTGTTTGGACTTTGGACGTCCATCGACAAAAAGTAGCAGCTGTAGTGGAGCCTCAGAATAAATAGGCTGATCCTGGGAAAGTTGCATGTAATCGTGTTTCAGCACTGGTAACAGACCGACGACGCGTGATTGTGGAAGTAGAATAGACTGGCGGTTGTTGGTGGAAAGGTCGTTCTATTTTCTTCAATTTAATATCTATTTTAGATTTTTCATACTCCTATCCCACACTGGTTTTTAAGATGAGATAGATTCTTTTCATCCTTCTGGTTCTTTTTGCTTGCATTTTCCTTGGTTTTTTGAGTGAAATTAACCTTGTCAGCAATCGGAATCACAGCATTGCCCCTTTTCTACCTGTGTTCTCAAACCCAAATAAAAGCTTATGTGCAACCTCTAGATGATTGGTATAAGAGGAGGTGAACTGGATTTGTTGTACTCCGAGAAGCATTTCCCGAATCCAAATCCCAACAAGTTACAAGTCAGTTAAGAGCAAGTGACCCTTTGGAAGAGATCTTGACAACCAAGCAAAACAGACTCATACCAAGTTTTACGAGATGGCAAATACTGGTCTTTCTTGGGTACTTTCCAGCACCTATCAGTTCGCTGAAGACTTTCTCAAATCAGTTGTACGAAATTTCAGCGATCGCTACCCTTGTTCGTCCTTAGATGAGGCAAAAAGTGGGTTTATTACTAGTTTACCACCTTAGATAGTTGCTGATAGGTTTTATCTGCATTAGATGGTATGTATGATAAGTTTTTCACACTGTGTTAGCTATATTTTGGGTCAAGTGTCAATCACCCTCAACAAATCTGAATCCGCTCTGCGCTACTGTAGAAATTGATATGCTCATTTGTGATTCTCCGTGTTGCAACCTAAACGTCCAGTTGTCTTGATAAGTTTGGCTGTTTTACTGACTTCCTTAACAGCCTGTGCAAATAGTCCAACTGCCAAACAATTAGAGCAGTCATTGGCAGCAGACCCGCGCTTGAAAGATAACCCAGTCAGCTTTGGTTCTCAAGCAGCACGCAGTAACCAACAGCAGCCAACGAACCAAACAACAGTTCAGTTACCAGCTAATTTTCCCAAGGATATTCCCTTATATCCCAATGCCAGCTTGCAACAAGTGACACCATCGGGTACTGAAAACCCAAACGTCTCAACACGATGGTTGAGTATTGACCCCAGCAATGTCATTGCCAGTTATTATCGCCAACAATTACAAGCAAACAACTGGCAAATTGTCCAACAGTCAAATGACTCAGGAGATTTGATTGAAGCACGGCGTAATGATTTGCAATTGAAGGTGAGTTTTCAGCCAAAAACGGTTACCAATGGTGCGCCAAATCAACCACAAACCTCAACTGAGATAGTGATTGAATACCAAACAAATTCCGTAGAAACGGCACAAGCTACCCCAACTTCCAGTCCCGAAACAACTGCTAGCCCAGTTTCACAACCAACTACAGAGCAATTCGTTGGTTCAGTGAAAAAGCAAGAGTCAGGAGCACAAACAAATACCAACGTCGATACAACTAACTCTACAGTCACTTCCACTGCTCGGGAATTTAGCGATCTCGACAAAGCGCCCCAGGAATTTCAGAGATACATTCAGGAATTAGCGGAATTAGGTGTTTTACCTGTAAACTCAAATGCTGCTAAAACCAACCAAAGCGCCACAATACAGCAATTTGAACCCAATAAAAACATTACCCGTCGCGAGTATGCTCGTTGGTTGACTGCTGCCAACAATATAATGTATTCTACTAATCCAGCAAAACAAATTCGCTTCGCATCGGAAGGTTCTCAACCAGCGTTTAGTGATGTCCCAAGAACCGATCCAGACTTCCCAGTTATTCAGGGATTAGCTGAAGCAGGATTAATCCCCAGTCCCTTATCTGGAGATTCCACAGCAGTTTTGTTCCGTGCAAATGCACCTTTGACACGAGAACAAATGCTTTTATGGAAAGTTCCCTTAGATACACGCCAAGCGTTACCTAATGCTAATTTAGAAGCAGTTAAGCAAACTTGGGGCTTCCAGGACGTTGGAAAAATAGACCCTAAAGCACTGCGAGTCATTTTGGCAGATTTTCAGAATGGCGAACAGTCCAATATCCGTCGTGTATTTGGATATACAACACTATTTCAGCCCAAAAAATCAGTAACGCGTGCTGAGGCGGCTGCTACTTTATGGTACTTCGGTACCCAAGGCGATGGCATCTCAGCTACTGAAGCTTTGAAGGTCAAGCAAACACAGCAGTGACTACTACCGTAAATTTACATAAACGTTAAAAACAAAAGTTAGTAATTTTTGATATATATCTAAACAGGGTGCAAAGCAATTTCAATGTTTCTATTTGTTCGGAGTTAATAAAAACAAAAAAGTAAGAGCTATAAAAAACAAGTATGAAAAAAGCACTTCTAACCACTGGATTTGTTCTCTTCTCTCTAATGCCAGTGCAGAAAGCTTCAGCTGCTAATTTTAGTCAATTTATTATTTTTGGTGACAGCCTGTCGGACACAGGTAATGTATCCAATATTACTCAATCTTTACTAGGTGTTCCTATTCCTCCAAGCCCGCCTTACGCGCCAGGACGTTTTTCTAATGGCGAAGTTTGGGTAGATTACCTTGGAAAGAATATAGGATTAACGCCGACATTATTTACCGATCTAAGTAAAACTCCTCCTACCCAAGGTATTAACTTTTCTGTTGGTGGTTCTAGCACTGGTGACAGCAACGCTTTCATTCCAAATGCACCAGGAGTGTCAGAGCAAGCTAGCTTATTTACCCAACTCTTACAAGCAAATAACCAAAAGGCAGATCCAAATGCATTATACGCTGTGTGGGGAGGCGGGAACGATTACTTGTTTGGTCAAAATTTTGACGTCGAGCAAACAATTAAGGATTTATCAAATACCATAGGAGGACTTGCTCAAGCTGGTGCGAAAAACATATTAGTTTTTAATTTGCCAGATTTAGGTAAAAGCCCCCTTGTATCAGGGTCTCCAAATGCTAGCAATCTAACGACTTTAACCAACATTCATAATGCAGGATTGACAAATGCCTTAGGTTCATTAAGTAACATTCCCGGTATCAATCTTATCCCTGTGGATGTTAATTCTTTGTTCGAGCGGGTGGTGGCTAATCCAGAAGCATTTGGGTTCAAAAATGCGAAGGAGCCTTGTGTAGTCTATAAAGTTGAGATTAATCAAGTATTAAGTCAATGTGATAACCCAAATGATTATGTGTTTTTTGATGAAGTTCATCCCAGTACAAATGCTCATAAGCTAGTAGCACAAACAGCATTAGCGGCGATTCGGGCAAAGTCGGTTCCTGAATCTTCAGCCAGCTTGGGAATTTCTGTACTGGGTGCTTTGGGTGTAGTAGGAATGCTCAAACGCAAACACAAACAGCGAACCTTTAGCCAAGCAGGTCGGGTTCTTGATGAACAATCATCTCAAACAGTGGTTGAAAGCTGAACCAACCCATATAATGAGAACCCACTTGTGTGTGTGTTAGACTCGCAATTTCTGATTTAATTAAGCTGGGGCTACCAACAGCCTCAGCTAGGAGTTGTGCTTGACAAGAACGCTCCATTGTGATAAACCACCAAGCTGCCTCATCGACTGAATGACCTACTGTCAGCAAACCGTGATTTTTAAGAATAACTGCTTTATTTTTTCCCAAGGTTTCGGCAATACGTTTGCCTTCTTCGGGTACCAGAACAACTCCTGTATAATCATCAAATAGGCTGTGATCTTCGTAGAAAGCACAAGCATCTTGGGTGAGAGGGTCAAGAAGACGTCCGAGGCTAGACCAACTTTTCCCATACACGGAATGAGCGTGAGATGCAGCCACTATGTCAGGACGAGCTGCATGGACTTGGGAATGAATGGCAAAAGCGGCTTGGTTGATGGGACGTTTACCTTCAATAACGTTTCCCTCCTGATTAACCAAAACGAGGTCGCTGGCTCGAATTAAACCAAAGTGCATACCAAAAGGGTTGACCCAGAAGTGTTCGGGGTTTTCTGGATCTCGAGCGGTGATATGACCTGCAATTCCTTCATCAAATCCAAAGCGAGAAAAGAGCCGCAACGCAGCAGCAAGGTGTTGTTTGCGATGAAGGCGTTCTTCTTCAAAAGACGTAAAGGTTGGAGGTTGGGGAAGATTGGGTTTGAGGATAGATGGAGTTTGCATATTTTCAACGTATTATTATGAAGGTTTAAGTAAAAAAGTTTTTATCACTTTTGGAAGTAACTATATTTCATTTATGTGGGATGAGAACCACTTATTTAAAATAATTGAAGAATTAGTCATGCATCATTCCCCCAGTGGTGCTGAGGCAGAAATCAATCAATTCCTAATGGAACGATTTGCAGCGTTAGGGGTTGAGGTTTGGCAAGACCGCGCTGACAATATCATTGCTAAAATTTCAGGGCGAGATTCAACAGGAGCGATCGCCATTACAGCTCATAAGGATGAAATTGGTGCAATTGTAAAAACGGTGGGCGAGCAAGGTCGAGTTGAAGTTCGCAAGCTCGGCGGTGCGTTTCCTTGGGTGTATGGTGAAGGAGTGGTGGATTTACTGGGAGACAATGGAACTATTAGCGGTATTCTCAGTTTTGGGTCCCGTCACGTCTCTCATGAATCACCTCAAAAGGTACAACAGGAAGATACACCTGTCAAGTGGGAAAATGCTTGGATTGAAACAAAGTGTACAACCGCAGAACTAGAAGCAGCTGGCATTCGACCGGGAACGAGAATGGTTGTTGGCAAACACCGCAAGCGTCCTATTAAATTAAATAACTACATTGCTAGTTATACTTTGGATAACAAAGCTTCTATTGCTATCTTGCTAGCACTTGCCGAAAAGGTAAAACAACCAATATCTGATGTGTATCTAGTCGCGTCAGCAAAGGAAGAAGTGGGAGCAATTGGAGCGCTGTTCTTCACTCAAAACCAACGCTTGGATGCTTTGATTGCTTTGGAAATTTGTCCTCTTTCGTCAGAGTACCCTATTGAGGATGGGAAAAGTCCAGTGATACTTTCCCAAGATGGATATGGAATTTACGATGAGACTCTCAATCAACAACTGCGACACTCAGCTAAAAAACTAGATATGGCGGTGCAACAGGCAGTACTTAGTGGTTTTGGTAGCGATGCTTCTATTGCTATGAAGTTCGGTCATGTTGCCCGTGGTGCGTGTTTGGCGTTTCCTACACAGAATACACACGGGTATGAAATCGCTCATTTGGGAGCGATCGCAAACTGTATTGATTTGCTGCAAGTCTTTTGCGAAACAGAGTTTGACTGACCTATTCAAGCTGTGTAAGTTTTATGTTGCACTTAAGTAAAAATGTATTAATAGGATGAGAGTTATCACTGCGATTGTTCTATACAATGGTGGCAATGACGTGAGTAAAGGGTGTTAGCAAGCAAATGCCTAGAACCGTTGCCGATATAATGACTCGTAACCCAATTGTTGTCCGACCTGAAACTCCTTTAAAAGAAGCCATTCAAATTTTGGCAGAACGGCGAATTAGCGGGCTACCCGTGGTGGGGGATACTGGAAAATTGGTAGGCATTATCTCAGAAACGGATTTGATGTGGCAAGAAACAGGCGTAACCCCTCCGGCTTACATCATGTTTCTTGATAGCGTCATCTATTTACAAAACCCTACAACCTATGAACGGGACTTGCATAAGGCACTAGGGCAAACAGTCGGTGAAGTCATGAGCCAAAACCCTATTACAGTTTCACCAGACAAAACTGTCACAGACGCAGCCAGACTCATGCACGATCGCAGCGTCCACCGTCTTCCGGTACTTGACAGCGAGGGTCAAGTCATTGGTATTCTCACCCGTGGTGACATTATTCGAGCAATGGCAGCAAGTCAAGAATAGTCATTGAACAAATTGCGTAGTTAGTAGGGGTGAGTTTAGCTAAATAAACCCGCCCCTACATTAGTTCGTTGTTTTTACTACCTACCACTAACAAAGCAAAAATGAGTGTTACTCCAGAATCTGTTAGGCAAATGCTTAGTTCCCAAGATTTGGGCGATCGCTTGCGAGCAGTAAATCTTATTCGTCAATTAGAACCGTCTGCGGGGTACGAGTTAATTCAAACTGCTGTAAAAGATAGCAGTGCTCGGGTGCGTTACTCAGCAGTCAGTCAATTGGATACCTTAGGGAACCAAAATAGAGATTTAACTTTAAATCTATTGCGCGATTGCCTCCTAAATGACCCCGAAGCCGATGTACAAGCAGCCGCAGCAGATTGTTTGGGGGCGCTTAAGCTGCAGGACGCGTTTGAAGATTTACAACAAATATACCAAACCACCAAAGAGTGGATTGTTCAACTCAGCATTGTCGCTGCACTGGGAGAGTTAGGAGATCCAAGAGGTTTTGAGTTACTGCGTGATGCGATCGCCTCAGATAACGATCTAGTCATAACAGCTGCCATTGGTTCTTTGGGAGAGTTGGGAGACCAAAAAGCTGTTCCCCTGTTAGCTCCTTATGTTAAAAACCCAGATTGGCAACTTCGATACAGGCTGGTGCAAGCCTTAAACCATTTGGGTGGCACAGATGCCAAATCTCTATTAGAAACTTTGGCGAAGGATGAAGTAGAAGCAGTTGCTACAGAAGCTAAAAAGTCTCTGAACCATTAAAATAAACGCCCAATTTGGACGTATACGGAAGAGTGACGATACGCCCCTCTAGGTAAGTTTCTCGCCAATTCATCTGTCCTGGGCGAGATACCCTGTCCGCTATATAGGGCGGAGAGGGATAGCGGGTTAAAAAGTGGGGTTCAATGCCTCACTTTTTAACTTTCTCTTGTCTGGTATCTTGCACCACGCTCTCTCAATCGAAAATCACAGGCTAAAAAGCTTATCCCGATCGTAGGGTGGGCACTGCTAGCCCTTGGGGCGCGAACAAATGAACTACTAAAATGAAGGCTGAAACCCGCTCTATGACTGGATCGAAAAATGAGGTCTCTAGGCTATCAATGAGGTAGGATGCAAAAGCCCATCAAAAACGGTCAATAAATCGCT
>NZ_BAAFZH010000066.1:0-84287 GCF_054684315.1 Scytonema sp. NUACC21
ACTTTAAATGTTGGGTTTCGTTCCTCAACCCAACCTACGTTCTACGTTATACCGCTTTTAGATTCCATGACAAATAAATTTGCAGCAAGCTGGTCATTTCTCTGTCAAAAAGCTGAAGCGGTAGAAACAAATGTCTACGACCATCAAAACAGTCCACCTATTCATGTTTCATCAAGGGAATGATGGTTTTTGCAGGCAAACGACCGAATCACTTGGGTGTGCGCGACGCTAAATTAGCACCATGCCCCAAGACTCCCAACTGTGTTTGCAGCCAAAGTTCGGATGCAGTTCACAAAATTGAACCCCTTACCTATACCTCTACTCCGGAACAGGCTTTCACCGATCTCAAACGCCTGATACGATCGCTACCTAGAACCAAAATAGTTACTGAAACTGAGGATTATTTGTATGCTGAGTTTACTATTCCCGTATTCAGATTTGTGGATGATGTGGAGTTGTATTTAGATCGCGATGCCAATGTTATCCAAGTTCGCTCATCGTCGCGATTGGGTCAAAGCGATCTGGGTGTCAATCGCAGGCGAATAGAAACGATTAGAACTAAGTTCAATCAAATACAAAAAACTGCATTAAGTGAGATAACGCATTAGTATTGATTCCAGTTGAACGATACTGATAGGTTTGCTCAGACAGTCGTTAGCACCGACTTGTTTTATCCGTTCGCGATCGCTTGCCATAACCAATGGTATCATCACAACCACAGGTAAATCTTGTAAATCGCTTTGTTGCCGCAGTTGTCTGAGCAAATCCCAGCCTGTGACAGCTCCCAATAACTCCACATCTAACAAAATTAAGTCTGGCTGTTGGTCTCGCACTTGCTCTAAAAAGCCGTTTCCGTGAATCACTCGCTCGACTTGGTAACCTATTGTTTGAAGATAATCTTGCAACAAGATAGCAGTGTGTTCGTCATGTTCTACAAGTAAAATACGTTTGCTTGAGGTCATAGGGGAGGCGGCGGGGAGGAGGAGAGACGAAGAGGAGATAGTCTGGCTATCCCCACTGTCTGCTTGGTGTTCACACGGCAGAAATAAGGTAAAACAACTTCCTTCTCCCAAAGTTGATTCCACAGTGACATCTCCACCATGCAATTGGGCTAACTTGAGTGTCAAAGCTAAACCCAAACCCGTACCTTCGTACTGCCGATTGAGCCGACTATCAAGTTGTTTAAAAGGTTCAAACAAAAATTGAAATTGGCTTTTGTCAATTCCGATACCAGTGTCTTTGACAGCAAATGTAATTCCTTGGGGTAATTTTTTGACTTCTAGCGATACCTTTCCTGCTGGAGTAAATTTGATAGCATTTGTGAGTAGATTGAGTAAAATCTGCTTTATCCGACGATCGTCGGCATAACATATATCTGCTTCTTTGTCAATTTCTACAGTCAGTTGCAGCCCCTTTTCAGTTGCGCGATCGCGTACTGTCGATATGACATAATTACATAATTCTTCTACATACACGGGTGATAAGAAAAGCTCTTCTTTACCCGCTTCTACCTTAGACAGGTCAAGAATATCGTTAATGAGTGCCAGAAGGTGTTCGCCGCTGTTGTAAATACAATTGATATACTCTTTCTGTTTGTCATTAAGAGAACCAACTATTTCTTGTTGTAGCAGTTGGGACAACCCCATAATTGCATTCAAAGGCGTCCGTAATTCATGGCTCATGGTTGCCAAAAATTCACTTTTTGCTTTACTACCAGCCTCAGCTGCCTCTTTGCTTTCATGCAGTTTCAACTCTGTTTCTTTGCGTTTAGTAATGTCCTGTATGGTCACCAGGTAAAACTGAGGTTCACCATTTGTGTCTGGAATGAGAGAAATACTTAAGTGCCCCCACACAGGCTGACCGTCTCTATGCAGAAAACACTTTTCCATATCCAAACGTTTCTTGTCTCCTGAGAGTAATTCTTGGTAAATCTCTAGATCGCCGGGATGATTGAAAATGTAATCTGTAAAATTCTTACCGTATAGTTCTTGTTGGCTGTATCCCAGCATTTGACATAACACAGGATTGGCTTCCACAATCCTGCCGTACATCTCAACAAGTCCAATGCCCATAGAAGCATTTTCAACAATCGCCCGGAACCATGCTTCACTTTGACGCACATTTGAGTACAGGGTATGTCGCTCACTTGCTTCTACTGCTAAGGCAACAAAATCTGCGATTGAGCCGACAAAGTTCTCTTCTTCCAATGTCCACTGACGAATGCTACCAGTATGTTCGTGGCAAACAACTCCTATCAAGCGACCCTCTAACCAAATTGATGCATTTAGGAGAGATGCAATACTTAGCACGGAAAGATAAGATTCAGATAATTCTTGGGTTCGCCTATCTCGTATAGCATCATCAACTGCTAGGGTGCGTTGCTCTTCTAAAACTTGGAAATAAGTAGGATAGTTCGCTTTTAAAAGTGATGTACCTCTTGCGTGTCGCTTTGTTTTAGTATCATATAAATCTACGCATTCAATTTTTGAGAAGTCTTTACTGTATAACCATACACCAACACGTTCCACTTCTAAAGCTTGGGCAGCCGCTTCTGTAATTTCCTCAAATGCTAGGTTGAGATTCCCTTGCTGAAAAGTTTGACTGCGAGCAAGTTTTACAAGGGTTTTGCTTTGCCCGATCAACCAATCTTCCCTTGTTCGCCAAGCCTTTTCTGCTTGCTTTTGTGCTGTAATATCTCTGATAGCGAGCGCTTGTATTTGCTTTCCTTGATAAGAAATGATTTTACCTTGCAGTTCAACAGGAATTGTGAAACCGTCTTTCCTAACTACAACTCCTTCATATGGTTTTTTACAGCCCAAAAGAGTATTTTCTTTAATTAACTTCAGGGATTCTGGAGTAAACAGTGCAAAACTACTCATGCCAACCAGTTCCCAAGCTTCATAACCAGTCATGTTGATGAGAGTACTGTTGGCATCTAATATGATGCTGCCATCATGTAATATAATTCCTTCACAAGCTGCTTCAGACAAGTATCGAAACCTAGCTTCGTCTGATAAGGCAGACCTAAAGGGTTGTGTAGGTTGGTTTTCTCCCTGCTGTTGGTTCGTGTCCTGCATGGAAAGCTCGGTTACTTGATTTTGATACACTGCTTTCTGAGTTCGCTTGTTTTCTAAAGGTTGACACTGCTGTTGTTCGCCTACACATAGTGTGATTTCCTGCAATCGTTGAGGTGGAAGCTCTGTTTTCATCAAAAAGTTTTCTATGCCCATGCTTACCGCTTATTGTCGTGCCGCCTTATCCTCCAAGTCACCCACTACTACAATGGCTAGATTTAGAACTAGCACGTGTACATGAGAGACGAATGATAAACCCTTAGCATTCCTTAGGAATAGATCCAATATAACGATATCTATAAGTTTGAGATTGTACTTTATCAAGTAAACGTAAAGCTATAAGTAAGTAGGTAGAATCTTCTTAAAAAGCTTTGTATCATTCACCTATAGAAAGATACTGAAGTGGCAAACTTCTGCGACAATTATAAGGATATGTCAGTTATTGCAGAGGTGAAGCAATGACGGATGATGGCGTCAGAATTGTCTCCTTAATTCCAGGAGGCACGGAAATTTTAGCAGTGCTGGGCTTGACTGATGCAATTGTGGGGAGATCGCACGAATGTGATTTTCCCCCAGAAATCAACAATCGCCCAGCTTGCACGCAAGCGCGTATAAACACGAATGACCCTAGCAGTGAAATTAATGATAAGATCAACAGTTTGTTGCAATCGGCTCTAAGTATTTATCAAATTAAAACAGATATCTTGGAAAAATTACAGCCGACTCATATTGTTACCCAAGACCAGTGTGATGTCTGTGCTGTTAGTATAAAAGATGTACAAGAAGCAGTTGCGTCTCTCACCCAGATCTCACCTCAAATTATCTCCTTGCAACCAAATGTTCTCCAAGATGTTTGGGCAGATATTGATAGAGTGAGCAAGGTTTTTGGCATAGACTCCCGACCCATACTAGAAAATTTGGAAGCTCGGGTAAAAATTGTAGAGCAAAAAACAAAAGGTTTATCCCAAACAGAACACCTGCCAACGGTTGCTTGTATTGAGTGGACTGACCCTTTGATGTTTGCTGCCAATTGGATTCCTGAATTGGTGACTCTCGCAGGAGGACAATCTCTGTTTGGCGTTGCAGGTCAATCTTCTACTTCTTTGAGTTGGGAAACTTTTATTTCCAACAATCCAGATATCGTTGTTTTTATGCCCTGCGGCTTTGATTTAAATCGAACCCGCCAAGAAGCTCAATTGCTGTGTCAGAATCCAGAGTGGCAGCAATTGCACGCTGTTCAAACTGGCAGAGTCTACATTACTGACGGTAATTCCTACTTCAATCGTCCGGGCCCGCGACTGGTAGATTCATTGGAAATTTTGGCAGAAATTTTGCATCCAGAAATTTTCCAATACGGTTATAAAGGCAAGGGTTGGGAAGTACTATAAGGAAAAAGGTAAAAAGGTAAAAAATCTTTTACCTTTTAACTTGTTCGGGCAATTCAATCAGCGTTCTTAGGTTTCCTGGCAAAGCTGCCTCACTCACAGTAACAGTGTGTTTTTTTCCGCCATCTTCTCCCGCACCCACAACCTCTCGCCGTCCGCGAAATTGAGATGAAAGATTTAATGGGACGTAGTGGGAACGTCAAAACATTAGATCGGCACAGATTAGTAGCTAATGCAGTGCCTCCTTTACTAGCAGAGGTTATGGGAAAAAGTATTGTCAGTCAATTTTTTAAAGAGGACCGATTGTGTTGGGTTTCGTTTCTCAAACGCCACTTGCTTCAATGGGGGAACCCCCACAACGCAGTGGCTCCCCAACCTACGCTTAACTTATTTGTTCATCCTTCATACTTTATATATTAAGCCCATTGACGGAAAAAACTACTATCTTGCCAAACAGAAGCAGTTCGTTGCTCAATGATTGATAAATCCTCTTTTGAAAGCGGCTGAAAAGCTTGAGCGACTCTCACATTTTGCTCTAGCAAATTTACATCTTCTGCTGCAATAATGCAACAGTGAACGCCGGGTTGGGAGAGAGCATATCCCATCGCTTGATGCATTCCCTCCAGAACACCGGGTTTAAACAGCTTCCCATAGGCGGGGACTTTCATGGCAATGATACCAGTGTTTTTCTTTTGTGACAGTGGCAACACGCCTGTAATGAAGGGATTTGGGGTGTGTTTGTCAGCAGCATTGATGGGGATGAGTGCGGTGTCAAATGGATAGCGGCGCAACCCTTCGGCTATGATTTCAGGATTGTTGTGCCCTGTGATACCAATAAACCGTATGATTTTTTGCGCTTTCGCTTCTTGTGCAACTCTAATTGCACCGTGTTTGGAATTTAAAATGGCATCTAGATTCCAATCGAAGGAAACAGAGTGAAACTGCCACAGGTCAAGATAATCGGTTTTTAAACGTTTGAGAGATTGCTCTAATTCTCGCCATGCGCGATCGCGATCTCTGGCATTGCTTTTACTGGCTAAAAATATATCTTGCCGATGGGATGATAGCACTTTACCCAAGCGTTCTTCACTCGGTCCGTAATTGGAAGCCGTATCAAAGTAACGAATACCCAGTTCAAACGCCCGTTCAATAATGGCTGTGGAGTTAGCTTCCTCTTCCTCTTGTGGGCGGGAGAGGGGTGAGGCAGATCCTCCCAAACCAAGGATTGGCAATGTTACACCCGTGCGTCCCAGCATTCTTTGTGGCATTTTCGCTAACGGTGTGCTCAATGCTGGGGTAGATGCATCCTGCGATAGCTTCGCTCCTGCCCTCTGGGCAGATCGCAAATCTACTGTAGAACTAAAATTTTCCGATGATTCTACTGTGGGATTTGTGAGTTTTTGACAAGCCGAAGTTCCCACAATTCCTCCAGCAACAGCTACGCTAGTTTTCAAAAAATTGCGTCTTGTTGTTTTGTTGCTTGTCATGGTGTTCGCCCAGTAGACATCTCCTACTATTTTCCATGTCACCTGTCAAGAAAGAAATCTACCTTCAGCACTTTTTTTAATGCAAATCTCCATCCCAAACAGCAATATAAATTTGGTCTTCTCTATTGCGTTCTATGACCCCTTCTAACTTACCAACATTAAAGGAATATCTACTGCTTTGGCGTTCGTAGACTTGTTGCAGCCCTTGCTTGATATCACCAGAGGCATTGCCCCCCAACATACCTTGCAGTGTACTCCGCATGACTTCAGGCTCAACAGATTGAGCAAAAGAAACTTCTGTTTGACGCAGAACTCCAGTTTTGCGGTCAAATAAATAACCAAGATCGATACGGTTTGGTTCTAACTCGTAGAGATAAGCATGAGTCTTCCACAAACCATTGGAACGCCTGCGGGGTTTTCCTAATGCTGCTTGAACTGTTTCTTTAGAAGTGCCAACAGGAAATGCAGGGACACTGGGATTGCTAGTATTAGCAGTTGCTACTTTTGGATTTTCCTCCTCGGCTTTTGGCGTGGAAGCTTCTGAGTTTTCGTTGGCTGGGGGAGTTTCCGGTTGTTCCTGTTGTTGTGGCGCAGAAGCATCTGGGGATTCGGAATCATCTGCGTCTTCAGAGGGTTCTGAGGCTGGTTGAGATGTTGATGGTTCTTCCTGTTCTTGAGGGGCAGAGACAACAGGATCGGAAGGAGGTGCGGGAGTTTCTACTGGCTGTTCTATTGGTGGGTTATTCAGAATTGGATTGGGTGCAGCTGGGGCTGGGACTGGAGGTGGTACAAAAACTCTGGGCACGCGCCTTGGCGAATTGGCTTCGTTTGAAGGCGTGACAGCTGTTGGTGATGAAGTTGGATTTGCTATGTTGGCTTCTGCAGGTGGTGCAGGTACAGGTGATGTAGCAACGGGAATTTCAGGTTCCGGTTGGCGGCTTATGCTGCCTATTGCAACCGCACCAATCAAGCTACCTACAAGCAAACTGCCTGCAATCCATGCTCTTTTTTGCCAGTCGCTGGAAGAAGGAGAAATAACCGGAGTTCTTTCATTGGGAGAATGGAGTTTGGTATTTTGCAAAGAACCAATACCGTTGGGAGACAGGGGTATTGTGGCTTGAGGGGCTGATGTTGGTGGAAGGGTTGGTGCAGAAGTCGCAGATTGCAGAGCATATAGCATTTTACTAGCAGTTGTGTAGCGATCGCTAGCATGGGGCTTTATTGCCTGGTTGATAACCGTCATTAATTCGGGGGATACACCAGGGGCGTATTTATGCCAAATAATTTCGCCAGTTTGGGGATGAGTTTCTAGTTCGTGGGGGTGTTTCCCTGTCAGTAAGTAGATTGCTGTTATCCCCAAACTATATATGTCAGTTGCATAAACCGGGCGTCCAATAGCTTGCTCGCTCGACATATACCCTGGTGTGCCAATCACAATTGACTGCGTTAAATTCCCCGAAGTACTAGCTACTGAACGGACTGTTTCCTTAACCGCACCAAAATCAATCAGAACGGGCTTGCCATTGGAAGAGCGGATAATAATGTTATCTGGTTTTATATCCCGGTGGATAATGCCTTTACTGTGGACATAATCCAAGACTGACAGCAAACTTAATAAAATTTTCCTGACTTCCGTGTCGCTCAGCAACCCCTTAGCGCTGACAAAACTGGTCAATGTTTCACCTTGAATCCATTCTTGAACGAGGTAAAACTGTCCTTGTTCGGAAAAATAAGCATATAGCTTGGGAATTTGCTCGCTTCCTTCACCTAAATACTCCAGGGTTGCCGCTTCTCGTTCAAACCGCTGTTGAATCATTTGGTAAATTTTTGGGTCCTTGGTGACCGGTTTGAGTTGTTTGATGACACACCGACGGCGAGAAGGCATATGGATATCTTCCGCCAAAAAGGTTTCACCAAATCCACCAGATCCCAGGACCTGGATAACTTGATAGCGATTGTTCAGCACCTTTGTTGTCATAGTTTAGCCTTAAGCCCTCACCCAACTCAGACTAGGATAACGCGCTCTTTCAAATGTATCTTAGTCCTTGGTCATTAGTCCTTTGTCCTTTGTCATTAGTCCTTTGTCCTTGGTCCTTGGTCATTGGTGCTTTGTCCTTAATCCTTTGTCCTTTGTCCTTAATCCTTTGTCCTTGGTCATTGGTGCTTTGTCCTTAGTCCTCGGTCAAAGACAAATGACGAATGACTAATGACAAATAACGAATGACTAATCACGAATGACGAATGACAAATGACAAATGACAAATGACGAATGACAAATGACAACGATGACGAGAGTTGACATGGAAATTACAAAAAAAAATAGCTGTTCAGCTAAACAATCAATTGAAAGAAATCATTGAGAGCGTGTCGGTTAAATTAAACCTTGCGCTGTTGGATTAATGTGATTTAATCCTGACACAAACCGCCTGCTTGGCGTGAACAATCCCTATACCTGTGGGCAAAGCCCGAACCAAAGGGAAAAGTAGGGGCAGCAGGGGTGTGAATTTCCAGTTATTTCAATCTTTAACTTATCTCAGGCATAATTGGCGACTACAGTTTTCAAAATCCCCCTCAAGGTCAATACATTAATACCCTATTGCCATTTCTAGTGGCTATGCCAAAATTAAATCAAATTTAAGAACTTCCGTAAGCCCAGTCTCGATCGCGTACAGTCCTTGCCAACATAGCAGAAGGCATCGAGATCGCGACCGAGCCTGTGCCTGTGCCTTGCACATAGCTTGCTACAAAGGTGCCATAGGAGGTTTAGCCTAATCTAGGGAACTGCCAACATATAAGGGCAAACGCAATGGATAAAGTGGGGTATATCAAATGTCTCGAGAAAAAGCTATCTCACCTCACTTTAGCAGAGGGAGAAGTAACCGAGCATCGGCATCACATTATAGAGAAGTGGAACTGTAGGAGAAACACGGCACATAGAAGTCGGTATTATAGTACTGCAGTACTATAATACCGAACGCTGCATTTCTGTTCCTCAAAAGCATAGGGTACTTAATACTCAACGGGGGTATGAAACTGTAAGAAAATATTAGTAGTTAGTAGGAAAGACAGTATATTAAGATTTTTTATCTAGTTATGTTGATTCTTACTACTGAAATAGCGAATACTGTCAATGTATTGGCTGAATGAAAAGCAATCTTCATAAGTATTCATACTTATTAAGTAGAAAGAAAAAATATCAAAGTAACAGTAGCGATCGGTGGAGTTGAAAGGTTTATTTTTGGTTGATTTGATGAATGGTCATTTTCATAGCTTTCGCAAGAGAGAAATCTTGAGTTACCCCTGAAGCCAATTTTGATGGGGATACGTGCGGAATGTCGGTAGAGACAGAGTTTAAGACAGATCCTCTGAAGAAAGTTTCAGTTCATCTAGATTCTATTAGTATAGAAAGTATATCTAGTATAGTTCGCTTACATAATTTTAGTTGTAATGAGTCATTTCCCCCTTTTAAAAGAAAATAGTAAAAATTGATACTTCTCAGAAATCAAGACAGAATGGCAAGCTTAGTCTCTCTTAATAAAAAGTTGTGTTACGATAAATTTGGAGAAGTGAATTCGGCGAAAGAAACCTTGTTTTTATCAATAACTGCAAGCAAATCTCCGGATGAACATCTCTTGTGTCATTGGATTCTGGAGAGTTTCATGTCAATTTACGTAGGTAACCTATCCTACAGCGTTACACAAGAAGACCTTAGCAAAGTATTTTCCGAGTATGGTACTGTGACCCGAGTTCAGCTACCCACCGATCGAGAGACAGGTCGCGTGCGGGGCTTTGGATTCGTAGAAATGGAATCAGAAGCAGCAGAAGAAGCTGCTATCCAATCTCTGGATGGTGCAGAGTGGATGGGTCGTGTAATCAAAGTCAACAAAGCAAAACCACGGGAGGAGAAAAACGGTCGCTCTAGCTCTGGTGGTTGGGGCAAGAGCAGTGTCGGTGGATATTCCAGACGCTCTTATTAACGCTAGAAGTTATTGATAAAATCAAGCTTCAGAGTTATTGCCAAGAAGCACTGACAGTTTTAAAAAATGCAGCACATTGTAGCGATGGCTGTTAAATAAGTAGCTGAATAGAGATTTTTGTTTGCGGGCAGTTCAGCTAACCCCGCAGGAGCCTCACGTCTTACCCGATAGGGGAGGGTGAGAGGAATGCGGGTCAAAGGAGGGGGTTCGATGCCCCCTTCTTTGACATTTTCTTGGCTAATGTTCGTAGAGAATCCAGAAAAAGTATCTGCCAGACCTCAAAAAAGACCTTGTAATATTAAGTCCGGTTAAATTAGTTATGATTAAACAATAATCGCAAAAACCGGAAAACCCTCTCCCCATCTCCCCATCTGCCTTAATGATAAGTCTTTACCCGGACATGATATGACGGTGCAATGTTCGGGTGAGGAGTTGGACTTTAAGTGAGTTCCTGCAAACACCTTACAGGAAGTCTGCAAGTGCGTAGACAAAACATTTGAACGATTTATTGCGGGTGACAGCAATGGCAAGCGAAGCGGTAGACCACGGTTCAAATCCGAGTCCCGTTATGGCTCATTTGTAATTGAGGGTGCTGGACTAGAACTGCATTCCTGTTCGATTGGTGCTACACCTACCCGCTAGGGAGGTGTAGGAGCGTCACAAAGTATCTGAATCTGCTTATTCTTATGCAAAGGATAGATAAAAGTAAATGATTTTTGGTAAGAAGGAATATACACTCAAATGACCGATTTGTATTCTGTAAGTAGAATTACAATCTATAAACTTAAACATAATTTAACGTAATAGTAGCAGTGGCTTAACACAACAAGAATAATGCAACATCAGCAAAAGACAATAGAATGAACAAAGTTGGACCATTATGTCTAATAACCAAAACCAACATAGCTCATGGATTTTGCTAGTCTTGCATCCCAGTTAAATGCTGGAACAATATTGCCAGAGGGAATTGTCATCCTTACCCTCTTGGGGGTTTTGATTGTTGACTTGATTGTAGGGCGGACATCCGCACGGTGGATAGGATATCTGGCGTGTGCGGGTTTGCTAACTTCTACCCTCGCCCTGTATTTCCAGTGGGATAACACAAATCCCATTTCGTTTATTGGTGCCTTTAATGGCGATGACCTCAGTATCGTCTTTCGCGGTATTATCGCTCTATCTGCTGCCGTAACGATATTGATGTCAATTCGCTATGTCGAACAAAGTGGCACCGCTTTAGCAGAATTCATAGCGATTTTGCTAACCGCTACCCTGGGAGGAATGTTTTTGTCAGGGGCTAGTGAGTTGGTGATGATTTTCATCTCTCTGGAAACCCTGAGTATTTCCTCTTATTTGCTCACAGGTTACACAAAGCGAGACCCCCGTTCCAATGAAGCAGCACTAAAATACCTGTTGATTGGCGCTTCAAGCACAGCGGTGTTTTTGTATGGGGTTTCGCTGCTGTACGGTTTATCAGGTGGGCAAACCCAATTGAGTGCGATCGCCGATGGAATTGCCATATCTGGTTTTGGCCAATCTCTGGGCTTAGTCATTGCCCTAGTATTTGTGATTGCGGGTGTTGGCTTCAAAATTTCGGCTGCGCCCTTCCACCAGTGGACACCAGATGTTTATGAAGGTGCGCCTACTCCTGTGATTGCTTTTTTATCGGTTGGTTCTAAAGCTGCTGGGTTTGCCCTAGCTATCCGCTTGCTGACAACCGCCTTCCCCTTAGTAACAGAAGAGTGGAAATTTGTTTTCACCGCTCTTGCTGTTTTGAGTATGGTGTTGGGTAACGTAGTCGCCCTCGCTCAAACCAGCATGAAACGGATGTTGGCTTATTCTTCCATTGCTCAAGCCGGGTTTGTCATGATTGGCTTGGTTGCCGGTACAGAGGCAGGATATGCCAGTATGGTCTTCTACCTGTTGGTTTACCTGTTTATGAACCTATGCGGTTTCACCTGCGTAATTCTATTCTCTCTAAGGACGGGAACCGACCAAATCGTGGAATACTCTGGTTTGTATCAGAAAGATCCACTGCTGACCTTAGGATTAAGTATTTCCCTACTTTCATTGGGTGGTATTCCACCATTAGCTGGATTCTTCGGGAAAATTTACTTGTTCTGGGCAGGTTGGCAAGGTGGACAGTACGGGTTAGTCTTGCTTGGATTAATTACTACTGTCGTCTCCATCTACTACTACATCCGCGTCGTTAGGATGATGGTTGTTAAAGAACCTCATGAGATGTCTGACGCAGTCAAGAATTATCCAGAAGTGCGTTGGAATCTTCCCGGCTACAGACCCATACAGGTAGGATTAATTGTGACCTTAGTTGCTACTTCCGTAATTGGAATTTTATCAAATCCCATCTTCACATTGGCTAACAATTCGGTTGCTAATACCCCCATTTTGCAATCAATTACACATCCAACTGTGAAAGCGGAAATTATGCCTACCTTGGGAGAGGAAAATTCCATCAGTCTCAACCCGTAATTAGGTTTACCCTTAAGTGCTCTAGATCCCTGACTCTTTCGAGAAGTCGGGGATTTAGCATCCGGTTCCCAGCTAGAGGCTGGGAAAGAGATTATTTACGAAAAGGTAAATAGATTTTAATAGATTTTTCAGCCTTAGAAAATTAGTATTTCCTGACAATTCAATAAATCTACTTAATTAGAAGTAATTAAAATAACTCATAAATTCAATAATCCTCTGAGTTAAAGTCTATTTTTATACTAGTTAACAAAAAGCTTACTTACTTGTCCACAATGAATAAGCTATGTCTTCACACTTTTTTTTTATTTTCTTTATATAACCTGGAAAAAATACGTTTTTCTATTGATTATTTACCAAATTTGTAAACAGATAAATTTACGGATGTAATTTTTTTTTTTAAACTTAATAATTAGACACAATAAAGTTTTTGAAGCAATAGTAATCATCTGAAATCCTACAAAATGCAGGAGTAATTTTCAATTCAAATCCTGTATAGCGTGTTGTAGTTCAGCCATTATTGCAGAAAAAGTAAAGATGGAAAAAGTTGAGGAAAGCACTGTTAAAATAAGCGATCGTATTGATGCAAAGGCATGGTTTTGCTCTAGCTTCTTCCAGAAAGTTTATTGAATTTGCAAGTATCGACTTAAAAGAAGAATAGCTTTTCGTTTTGGGCATTAATTCCTTAGAAAAGTTTACTCCTTGTCCATCTTCATTAGGATATGCCTAAAACCAAAATTTCATGTTACTTGCAGCAGTAAATTGCTTTGTAAGAACGCGATTGGCCAAGATCTCTAGGAAATTAGCTGCCACTAGCAGTTGTTGTTTAAGCCCACTGACCTGAGGTTGGGTCAAATTGTCCTGTATTTCTGTCACTGAGAAAAGTTTTATGAATCAATTCACTTTCCCTAAATTATACTGTCCATTTCCATCTCAAATTAATAAATATGTTGATGTGCTGGGCGATTATTCTTTAGAATGGGTGTTGCGCTTCAATTTACTTGCAAATGAATCTACCTATCGTCGTTTTGCTAAGTCAAAATTCTTTTTACTAGCTGCACGTGCTTATCCAAACTGCGAATTAGAAGAATTAAAGATTGGAAATGATTGGTTAAGTTGGGTATTTATTTGGGACGACAAATGCGATTTGTCAGAGTTAAAAAAACAACCTGAAGCATTGAAGGTTTATCGCCAAAGATTTTTGGAAATCTTACATGGAGCAGAACTTACAAACAGTGACATACCTCTGACTCGTGCCTTATACGACTTGCGGCAGAGAACGGTTCAAAAAGGAAGCGCTCGATGGTTTCGTCACTTTCTCCTTTGCTTTGAAGAATACTTTCAAGGATGCGTTGAAGAAGCAAAAGTCCGCGCACAAAACATCGTGCCTGACATTGACACTCATATGAAGATCCGTAGAGCAAGTTTAGGAGGGCATCTTTTCTTCACAGTGAGTGAATTTTGTAATGACTTCATACTTAGTGATTTTTTGCGAAATCACTATTTTGTAGACAAGCTTAAGCTAATGACAATTAACGTTATTGCTTGGTGTAATGATATCTTTTCAGCATCTAGAGAAATGTTAAGCGGAGATGTACATAACATAGTTTTAGTACTGCATTATCAACAACAGCTTTCTTTAGAAGAATCCGTCGAGCGTGCTGTTATCATGCACGATAAAGAGATAGAAGCTCTCATAAGCTTGGAAGAGTCTATGCCAGTTTTTGGAAACGAACTAGATACCGAATTGGCACAATATATATCCATAATGCATGCTTGGACACGTGGCAATCTGGATTGGTATTCTCATACAGAGCGCTATCAAAGTGTAGAAATGTTGGAACCAGTTAAATACTAAGAGACGTAAAATGACAGCAACTATTAGCCAACAATCTCTACCGTTACCCCCTGGGAACTTGGGTCTACCTTTAATTGGTGAAACGTTTAACTTCCTGTACGATCCACATTATGTCGAAAAGCGGCAGAAGCAATACGGATCTATTTTCAAAACCAGTTTATTTGGATATCCTACAGTGATGGCGATCGGAGCAGAAGCAAATCGTCATTTGTTTGCCAATGAAAAGTCCCATCTTTCTGTTGGATGGCCAGAAAGTCTGAAGGTATTGCTAGGGAAGAAGTCTTTAGTTATCCAAACAGGTAACGAGCACCAAAATCGACGCAAGATATTCAATAAAGCCTTTCAACCAAAAATCCTGGAACAATCCGTTTCCGCAATAGAAGGCATCAGCCATAGTTATTTAGACAAATGGGAACGCATGGGTACATTCAGCTGGTTCCCAGAACTGAGCAAATATTCTCTTGATGTCGCTTGCAAGGTTCTTGTAGATGTGGATACTTCTGATGATAGCCATTTCAGCAAGTACTTTGAGGAGTGGGGAGACGGGCTATTTTCCATACCAATACGTTTACCTTGGACTAAGTTTGGTCGAGCATTACACAGTCGCAAGCAACTACTGCTACGCATTGAGGAAATTGTACGAAAACGCCAGCAGCAATCACATACAAATCAAGATCTTTTAGGGCTACTGTTGCAAGTACAAGACGAAGATGGGAATAAGTTAAGTTTGGAAGAAGTGAAAGACCAAATTCTAACGTTTCTATTTGGGGGTCACGATACAATAGGATCTGCGCTGACAGCAATGTGTATGTTGTTAGCACAGTCTCCGGAAGTTTTGGCAACTGCCCGTGCAGAACAGCAACAGATGGGGTTGGAGAAACCGCTAACACTGGAACACCTAAAGCAGATGAACTATCTGGAGCAAGTCGTTAAGGAAGTTTTGCGAGTCACTCCGTCTGCTACTTTTGGTTTCCGCAAAGTCATCAAGGAATTTGAATTCAATGGTTATCGTATTCCCCAAAATTGGATTGCTGTTTACGTGATTAGAAGAACTCATCAAGACAGTTCTATCTATACACAACCCGAACTTTTTGACCCACAGCGTTTTGCGCCAGAGAGGGCTGAGGATAAAGCGAAACCATTTGGTTATGTACCTTTTGGTGGTGGAATGCGAGAATGTCCTGGCAAAGAGTTTGGCAAATTGGTAATAAAACTGTTGACAGCAATGCTGCTACGCGAGTATGAGTGGGAACTGGAAGCAGAACAAAATTTAAATCCAGTCCTATTTCCCACACCATATCCTCGTGATGGTCTTAGGGTTAACTTTCGCCGTCTTGCCTCGTAGCCAGTCAAGTCGCTTCTCAAAAATCGTAATTACCCCATAACTAAAGGTAGATAGTAGGGTGGGCAGTGCCCACCAACACCAAATCATGAGCTAGATAGTAGGGCAGCGCCCACCGATTTCATCTAGATTATGAGTATTATTAGCTACATGACTGTCTGAGCGGAATTTGGACTACAAACTCTGTTCCCTCGCCAAGAACAGAACTGTAGGTTAAACTACCCTTGTGTTTATCCACAACAATCTGATAGCTAATTGATAATCCCAACCCAGTACCGCTACCGACTGACTTAGTAGTAAAAAATGGGTCGAAGACTTTCTGACGTACATTCTCAGATATCCCATGACCATTGTCAGCAATCCGAATCAAGACCCGATCGCTGTTTGCTAGTTCAGTCCCAATGCGAATTGTTGGTTTGTAGCCATCGCACAAACGTCTACCCTCAATTTCGCTGCGATCGTGTAAAGCATCAATCGCATTGGCAATAATATTCCTAAAGACCTGATTGAGTTGACCGGGGTAGCATTCAACTAAAGGAAGTTGACTGTATTCTTTGGTAAGTTCTATCTCAGAACGATAAGCCCTTGGCTTAACGGCTTCAGCCGTATCGTGCAGGTTCCTTTTTACCTTCAATCGATGGTGCAGAATCATCAAAGTGTTATCGATGCCCTCATGAATATCGACAAGTTTCATTTCTGCTTCATTCAAACGAGAGAAGTTGCGTAAACCCAAAACAATATTCCGAATACGCGAAGTTCCCACCTTCATAGAATCTAAAAGCTTGGGCAAATCTTCTTCTATAAAATCTAAATCAATTTCAACAGCTTTTTCCCGAGCAAGAGTGGAGGAATCTGAAAATTCTTGCCGATATATAGCAATTAAATTTAATAAGGAATTCACATAATTTGTAGCGTGAGTAACGCCTACTTTAATCTGAAGCGGATCGTGAGTAACATTCCACCCATCCTTAGCAAGAGCGGTCTTAACAACTTGATGAAAACGATCCTTAGCCACAACAGACGATTCGATCTAGAGGTGCAATTCAAACCTATCACACCAAGCTGTCATAGCGATCTGCCCTCCGGGCAGGAGCGAAGCTATCGCATGGGAGTTTGAACCTCCAGGCGGGTAAAGCAACGAGTGTAAGCCGTGAGGAACGCCATTTCATACCAATGTGTTCTCAGAAGAGAAATCTCCATAATTAATTCGTCTTAACATTGTTTTTCAAGCCTATGTTTTTTCAAAATTCTTGAGCAATAGCTTTTAACTCTGAATTTCCAGGATTTGATTCATATGCAGCGTGAACTAGGTGTGAAAGCCATCCTTGAGATTCGGCTGTTTGTATTAATTTAAAGATAATTGTATTGAGATTACTCTCTTGAGTGATTTCGTTTAAGTTTTTACCTAGCTCGTAATATAACAATTGCTCAAGCGATGACGGTTTGGGAAAAGCACTGCTGAGAGCAGAGTGTAATTTTTTGCGCTGTTGCGGAGTCGCTTTTTGATTTTGGAATGACTTATCTCTATCCTGAGAGAGTTCCTGTTGTAATTGTACAGATTTGTGATTAAGTTCCTGTTCCGAACCCAGTTGTTGCAAATTGACATCATCAATTAGCCTGCGAACATCAACCATTTGATAGCTCTTCTCGCACTCAATCCGATACCGATTAGCTTTCAAGCGCTTGTGCAAGTTGTCTAAAGGGTAGGAATGAGGTTGTTGACTTCCTTTACATTCCACGCAGTTGCAAGGAACAAGAGTACGGTATTGCAAACGTTCAAAAGATTGATGAATTTTGTCGAATTCATGATTAATAACTGCCAACAATTCTTTCTTGCGGTTTCCTGTAACACGGATTTTTATTTCTCTGTGATTGTAGCGTTCAATGATTTCGGCACGTGTTTGGTCTTTATTGAGAATAACACCACTTCTCCAAACAAGTTTTTGTTCTTCAATCCAAGGGTGTGTCTCCACAATGAAGCGTGTGAGAATTCCCTTGGGCATGAACTCGTATTCGTAGCGTAAAATTAGATTGTTTGTATCGTCCCAGGGGTAATTGGGTTGGTTGATATTGAGTAATTGCGGTGCAATATAGTTGCCAGGACGATTGGGAATTGGGTAGCAAAGCTTAAAGCGCATCATAAGATGGAGCAGTTCATCTCGCATATCGGCATATTCAGAGGCGTTCCAAATATGTTTGAGATCTTCCCGTGTAAAACAACCCAAATTTTTCCTGACTGTTTCATTATCTAACACTTTGTAGACAGCAGTTGTACCCCATTCTGGTTTTAAAATGACATAGTGTTTTAATGTAGGATCGTCTTGAAAGTGAAGGAATACGCCCAGGTCGTGTAGATATCGGCTAAGTCGCAGCATATCTTCACGGTCAGTTAACTGATTAAATCGGCAAAGTTGACAGTACTCTTCAAAACTAATGTAGTTGCGAGAATAATTTTCTAAAGCAGAACGAACTCTTACCCAAAGTTTAGGCAAAGGTGTACCAACATGAGGCAGTCTGCTAATGTATTGCTCAATAGCATCTTTTATTTCTGTTAAACCGCGATTAGTCTCTAAGTTAGTTGCTAAAACTTCTTTGAGATTGGTAAATTCTCCTCGCAGAGAGCGCTCGTTAACTTCACACTGACAGTCTTGTTTTTCATTTTTAATAATCAGAACCGGGCTATTGTCGCTTAAGAGTTCAACAATCTTCAACCACCAGTAAAAGTTAGTGTCTTCTTTGCGAGTATCCGCAACTAAGGCATAGAGAGAACGTTCGGTGAGAAAAAACTGGTGGGTTTGGTGGTAAATTTCCTGACCGCCAAAATCCCAGATATTAACGCGAAAATCTCGATCGTTATGTGTAAAGCGCCACTGAATTACGTCAATGCCTTGAGTTGATTTTTCATTGGATTGGAGTTGATAGGTTTCAGCTTCAATTTTTTTAGCTAGGGAGGTTTTACCTGCACCCCCTTCACCAACAATCAAGAATTTTGCTTCATAAAGGGGTTCGGTTTCGTTTGGATCTTGCACCCGGAAATAAAAATCGAGAATTTCATTGACATCACCGGGATATTTCGGGCTTTCCTTTGAACCCAAAATCTCAGGGGGGATCGGGACTGGGTTCCCACGCAGCTCAAGTGTTTCCAGGTTTGGCAGTTGTCGAATTTCGAGTGGCAGCCCACGTAGTTGATTACTCCAAAGGTATAGCGATCGCAAGTTGGTGAGTTGGAAGATTTCTGCTGGCAGCTCACTGAGTTGATTAGAACTCAGGTCAAGCAAGCGCAAATTGGTGAGGCGTCCGAATTCTGATGGCAGCCTACTAAGTTGATTAAAACTCAGGTCAAGGGATTGCAAGTTGGTGAGTTGGACGATTTCTGCTGGCAGAACCCTCAGTTGATTACTCCAAAGGTATAGCGATCGCAAGTTGGTGAGTTGGAAGATTTCTGCTGGCAGCTCACTCAGTTGATTATCATTGAGGTCAAGGGATTGCAAGTTGGTGAGTTGGAAGATTTCTGCTGGTAGCTCACTCAGTTGATTAGAGCTAAGGTCTAGCAATTGCAAGTTGGTGAGTTGGAAGATTTCTGCTGGTAGAGCCCTCAGTTGATTACTCCAAAGGTACAGCGAGCGCAAGTTGGTAAGTTGAACGATTTCTGCTGGCAGTTCACTCAGTTGATTAATTTTGAGGTCAAGGGATTGCAAGTTGTTGAGTTGGACAATTTCTGCTGGCAGCTCGCTCAGTTGATTATCACCGAGGGATAACGATTGCAAGTTGGTGAGTTGGAAGATTTCTGCTGGTAGCTCACTCAGTTGATTGGAACTGAGGTTAAGGGATTGCAAGTTGGTGAGTTGGAAGATTTCTGCTGGTAGCTCGCTCAGTTGATTGGAACTGAGATCGAGGGATTGCAAGTTGGTGAGTTGGAAGATTTCTGCTGGTAGCTCACTCAGTTGATTAGAACTGAGATCGAGAGATTGCAAGTTGGTGAGTTGGACGATTTCTGGTGGCAGTTCACCCAGTTGATTAGAACTGAGGTTAAGGGATTGCAAGTTGGTGAGTTGGACAATTTCTGGTGGCAGCTCGCTCAGTTGATTATCACCGAGGGATAACGATTGCAAGTTGGTGAGTTGGAAGATTTCTGGTGGCAGCTTGCTCAGTTGATTATCACCAAGGTATAACGATTGCAAGTTGGTGAGTTGGACGATTTCTGCTGGCAACTCGCTCAGTTGATTACTTTCGAGGTTGAGCGATCGCAAGTTGGTAAGGAGTCCAATTTCCGGTGGCAGAGTTTTGAGGCGATTCCCAACTATCTCAAGTTCTTCAAGTTGATGAAGCTGTCCAATTTCTTTAGGTAAAGCACTCAGGTTGTTCCCGATAGTACCGACGATACTACCCTCTTTGTTATACCAGTATTTCCCAAGAATCAGTTTTTGGAGTTCAGACAGTTTGCCTATCTCAGATGGTAAAAACGACAATCCTTTGCCACTGAGGTCAAGTTCTGTTGCGCCTTCTGTTGCTGCTTGTTCTATTACCTCTAGTAGTTCTGCCTCGGTCATAAACGCGCTCTCTACTCATTTCGCTGTTTTGGGTTTTTGGCGGTACCTCTAAGATGGATGGAGATCGCTCGATTATTTAAAATAACCGAACCCGAACGCCTGACAATTCTCCTTCATATCTCTCCTTTCTTGTCAATATAGCAATCCTAAATGATTTATAAATATTCTCTGTTTTCTCATCCTCCGCGTCCTTGGCGTCTACGCGCTAGCACGCACGCTTCGCTATGGCGGTTTCATAAAAAATCTTGTTTGCACTAAAAAAATCGTAAAAGATAACATTATTTTCATTATCGTTTCTTGTAGCGATTTGCCGCTATGCTGTAGCGAAGCTATCGCTTGCCATCAAAAAACTATCAGGTAAGGGTTCCTACAACGGATGAGGAAGCCCTAAAGAGTTGGTAGGATAGAGGTTTCATGTTACAAGAGGATGATGCGATCTGCCCTCCGGGCAGGAGCGAAGCTATCGCGCACTGTTACTACATCTAAATGATTAAGCACCATGAGTAACACAGTTGAAACTCAGATTATCGATGCGGAAGAACGCCTTAGACTTGCGATGCTTGCTTCTGATGTCAGCGTCTTAAATGAACTATTAGCTCCCGAAATTATCATCACAAGTCATCTTGGGGAGTTATTGGGAAAACAAGACGATCTAGCTGCTCACGAATCTGGTTTGATTAAGATTCATGAACTGAAACCTTCTGAGCAGCATATCCAAGTTCATGGAGAGGTAGCGATCGTATCAGTCCGTATGCAAGTATCTGGTAGTTATAATGGCAGCCCTGCAAATGGTAACTTTCGTTACACGCGAGTTTGGGCTATCTCTCCAAGCGGAACTTGGCATATCGTCGCTGCCCATATAGGTATGGTTACTTAACAAAGCAGTGAACCACTAACACCAGTCCTCCAACAAAGGAATTGCTACAAGGGCAGATTCTTATTTTTCCGACTTTTTAGGAATAGAGAAGACAAGCACAACACTCCCAATCCCCCCAAAGAACAGACCGAACACTGTTGAGCCTTGGTTTGGTCGGTTCCCGATGCAACCGAGTTTCGGTTGACTTCTATGCCAGCGAATATTAAGGTAACACCAAGAGCGGCAATTGCTAGTTTTTGGTTGAATTTCACCTTGACTGCTCCCAACGGTCTTCCATGTATAATTTTAACATGAACATCTAGTTAAGCTTCTGTGCTGAGACCAAGCAACATCCAACGCGTGGCACTACAAAAACTGGTTCGTTGGGTTTTGTTCTTCAAACGCCACTTCACTCAACTCTGGGAATCCGCCTACTTTCTCTAGATTCACCGCACTTTTTGTGGCTCCCCAACCTACAAGATCTGGTTCATCAGAGAATAACCTTGCCTTGGACAACTACATTTTCGCACACCATCCACTAACTGTTAAAAGCAGCGATTCTAGTTTAGGGTATAGTGCGATCGCCCACACTCCATGAATCCCTTATATTATGGTGTTAGGGATAATACAGCAAATACCACTTTAGTAAAGATGGTGTCAGTATGATCGATTGGTTAACTATTGGCGGGGGTTTACTAAAGGCTACTCTGCCAACGGTTGCAAAAGCAATCATTAAAAAAATTAATAGCCAATTAAATCCAGCAGAGTTGGAGATGGCTATTAAAGAGGGGATAGAAGCGGCTCAAGAGGAAGAAAAGAAGAGATTAGAACAAGGGCTGTTTCACCGTTGTGAGGAAAAGCAAATTGGTACATTCCTTGCTAAAGTGTTTGAATCTTCAGGGGTTCAAGAGGAATTAGAAAAACCGCTAAGAAATCAAGAAGCACCTGATAAACGTCATCTAATTGAGACTTTTAAGCAAGCTGCAAACAAGTTAAATATTAAACTGAATGAGGTTGGTCTTGAGCCCTGGGTTACAAAATTTACACAAATTTACTTTGAAAAAACGAGTGCCTATTTAAGATGTAAAATTGCTAAAGAAGAATACTGCAAGCAGCTAGTATACTGGTTTGATGATATTAAGCTTGCTGGAATTGCAGTAGAAGGTAAAGAAGTGGAAAAATCTATCAAATCCACTCAGATTTTTGTCATGCCTGATGTTATAGAAGATGCACAAACCAGCGAGAATAAATTAGATGCTGAAAAAGATATTGAGTTAACCGATGAAGTGGCGAACATTAACAAGCGTCAGGCAGAGTTAATTCGGCAACAACGTCAGATTATACGATTGGAAAATATTTCTAGCCGTAAATTTTTAGCAAAACAACTGTTAAGTGAAAGTAAGTCTAATAAATTAGTTTTATTAGGTGCTCCAGGTTCTGGTAAAACCACCTTGATGACTTATTTTACCGTAATGATAGCTGATAAAAAAACACAAAATCTTGGGCTAACAGCAGATAAAAATTTACTACCAATTTTGATTAAAATCAGAGATTTAGCGAGACACGGAGAACTCAGTATTTTAGAATATATAAAGCAATTTGCTCATAAAAATTTAGGCATAAAACAGATTCCAACTGGTTTTTTTGAGTATTGGCTGGAAAATGGTAAAGCGTTAATTTTATTAGATGGATTAGATGAAGTTGCGGATACTGCACACCGCTATGAAATTGTCAATCAGATTGAAGTTTTTTTAAGTCAATTCTCTCGAAATTGGGCGATTATTACCTCTCGTCCTGCGGGTTACAGGCGCGACTTTTTTCGCACGGAAGATTTTCCTCACTATCAACTCCAGCCATTTGACGATACTAAGATAGAAGAGTTTATCAACCGTTGGTACGACAGCCGCATTCAAGATTTAGAAGAAGCGCAACGCCGCAAAGATAGCCTGAGAAAGGCACTTGCTGATAATGACCGGATTAAGCTGTTGGCAAAAAATCCACTCCTGTTAACGATTATTGCCTTAATTCACCGTTATCAAGCTTCTTTACCAAGAGAGCGCTATAAGCTATATGAAAAAGCAGTAGAAACTCTATTAACCTCTTGGGATGCTAATAAAGAATTCAGCAATCGCCTGGTATTCCAGTATTTAGAATTAGATGACTTAAAACGGTTGTTAGAAAGTCTGGCTTGCTGGATTCATACACAAGAGAGTACGGGAGATAAAGAAGGCGGTACCCTCATTGACCGGGATGAACTAATTGAGCAGTTGAGTAAAGACATCAAGACGCTAAAACAGGTTAAATTGTATGAGGCTCAAGCAGAAGCAAAACGCTTTGTAGAGTTTATAAGAGACCGTACAGGTTTGCTCAATGAACAAGGACAAGACTGTTACGCCTTTGTGCATAAAACCTTTCAGGAATATCTTTGTGCTCAAGAAATTATCTACCAGCTACAAAACGAGAACGACTTTAACATTGTAATAAATTACATCAAAGACCATCTTCACGATCCTCACTGGCGAGAAGTATTGCTGCTGCTCATTGCCCAACAAAAGCCCAAACCTGCTGCCAAGGCTATTCGGGCAATTCTTGACCAACACAGCGAATATGAACAATGGTTGCACCGCGATTTATTTTTTGCTGCTAGTTGCCTTGCTGAAAATCCCAAAGGCTTGAAAACTGCAGAGACTAGCCTACCAGAGGAGATTTTGCAAGCATTGGTGGCGCTGGAAGTCAGTGATTCACTACAAGTCACTGACAAAATTCGGTCACAAGTCTTTCAAACTCTTTGCAGTTTGAATGAGACTGCCTTTCAAGCTCAAGCCTTACAGTTGTTGAAAAACAAAGCCGCGCAAATAGATAAAGTCAAATTTCAAGAATATCGTGCTTCCTTGGGTGAAAGAGAAGAGGCAATAAATACCCTGTTAGCACTCCTTGAGGATAAAAGCTCTTCTGTACGTGCTAATGCGGCAGAAGCGCTAGGTAAAATTGGTTCAGAAGCGGCAATTTCTAGCTTAATTAAACTTATAGAAGACCCAGGATCTTCTGTGCGTGCTCGTGCCGCATACGCGCTGGGTCAAATTGGCTCAGAAGAGGCAATTCCTAGCTTAATTAAACTCATAGAAGACCCGGAAATTGATGTAGGTTATCTTAGTGCATTAGGGCTGGGTAAAATAGGTTCAGAAGCGGCAATTTCTGGCTTAATTAAGCTCATAGAACACTCTGAATCTGATGTGCGCTATTCTGCCGTAGAAGGACTTGCTAAAATAGGTTCAGAAGCGGTAATTCCAGGCTTAATTAAGCTCATAGAACACTCTGAATCTGATGTGCGCTATTCTGCCATAGAAGGACTTGCTAAAATAGGTTTAGAAGCAGCAATTCCTCACTTAATTAAAGTTATACAAGAAGACCCCGAAATTGATGTGCGTGCTCATGCCGCACAAGCGCTGGGTCAAATAGGTTCGCAAGCGGCAATTCCTGGCTTGCTTAAACTCATAGAAGACCCCGAAGCAAATGTGCGTTCTTGTGCCGCATTAGCTCTGGGTCAAATAGGTTCAAAAACGGCAATTCCTGGCTTACTTAAACTCATAGAAGATTCCAAATCTTTTGTGCGTTCTCGTGCTGCAGATGCCTTGGGTCAATTAGGTTCAGAAGCGACAATTGCTGGCTTACTTAAACTTATAAAAGACCCCAAATATTCTGTGCGTGCTCGTGCCGCATTAGCTCTGGGTCAAATAGGTTCGCAAGCGGCAATTCCTGGCTTGCTTAAACTCATAGAAGACCCCGAAGCAAAAGTGCGTTCTTGTGCCGCATTAGCTCTGGGTCAAATAGGTTCAAAAACGGCAATTCCTGGCTTACTTAAACTCATAGAGACCCAGACAACGAATTTAACTGGAATGAAGATGCTCTGCAAAGGGTTTATCGCAAATTTGATGAACTGGTAGAAGCATATAGTGGTGCCGACCTGACAGACTACAACTTACGCCGCATTGGTTCGGACTTAGAGCATTTTGTGCGAGGACTCTTGCACAAAGGCGAAATCAGCTACAATCTCAGCGCACGGGTTGTTAATTACAGCATGGGGCTTCCCCAAGTTGCAGCAGACGACCAAAAAGAACCTTACGGGCTGTAAGGGTTGCTGAGTGCTGAGTACACCCTCACACAATACTCAGCACTCGTAACTCAATTGCTTGCTACAGTTTAAGTGAGGTGTGAGGAGTTGCCATGCTCAAAATTCCAAAATTGCTGAGTGCGTTGTTAGCGCAGCAGCCTGTGTTAGTTTTGTTCCTTTTGCTTAACTCCTCAGTTGGCGCTGCTGAGCTTGTTGGGCGTGCTATTCTGAGGGCAGATACTTTTGCTCCTGGAACGACCACAGGTCTTTTCAAGAAGACAAACCGAACGACTCCCTTCATCAATACACAACCAGTACAGGGTTTTTCTGCTGCCATCGCTGGACCCAAACAAGGTACCTACTTAGTTATTTCAGATAACGGTTTTGGCGCAAAAGCAAATTCCCCCGACTATGTATTGCGTATTTACGCAGTAGAACCTGATTTCATGACAGGAAAAGTTTTTCCCGTGAATATAAGAACCGGAGAAAGACTTCAAAGCTTTAATCGCCAAAGTTTTATAGAACTGAATGACAAAAACAGAAAAAATAATTTTGCCATTGTTGCTGATTTAACTTATTATCCAAATAGCACCTATTCAGTCAGTCAGCTTATCAAAAGCAATCGCTTGCTGACTGGAGGAGATTTTGATATTGAATCCTTCCGCCAGGTGAATGATGGAACTTACTGGTTGGGAGATGAGTTTGGTCCATTTTTGCTACACATAGATCGAAATGGAGAACTGTTAAATATTCCAACTCCTTTGCCCGTTTTTTCAGGGAAGGGAGGGTTAAGTTTTGTAAAATCTCCCGACCATCCAAATATTATCAAGTTATCAGATGATAAGGCACTCTTGTCAGCCGCGAACCTTGGAGGTTCTAGAGGGTTTGAAGGTTTGGCACTAAATAGTAGTGGTACAAAACTATACGCAATGTTGGAAGGGGCATTAAAGGACGAGCCGCAAAAGAACCGCTTATTAATATATGAGTTTGACATAGCTAGCAAAAAGTATTCAGGAAAAATTTTTCCCTACCGTATGGAAAATCCCAGCCATCTCATTGGAGAACTGACTGCCATTAACAATAATGAATTTATAGTTATCGAGCGGGATAATAACCAAGGCGACCCCAACAATCCAGCATTTAAAACCCCCGCTCAATTCAAACGCCTCTACAAAATCGATATCACAAAGACAAATCGAGAAGGTTTTGTAGAAAAAGAATTACTAGTAGATTTGTTAAAAATTGTTGACTCTAGAGGTATTGGTGGTAATGGCACGACTAAGGGAGTGTTTACGTTTCCCTTCGTGACTATCGAAAGTGTGCTGCCCATAGACGCCAGAACATTGTTAGTCATTAACGACAATAACTACGCCGATACTATGGGACGGACACCAAAACAGATTGATAATACAGAATTTATTGCTATCAGGCTAAATAAACCCTTAAATTTAATGCGGTAGCGATCGCACTTCTAGAAACTGAAGGCTGCCCTCGGTTATGGGTTAAGCACACTAGACCAATGACCGAGGACAAAGAAGAAAGTGATTAAACTCTCACAGAGCATAATTTAATATCCGGTGAAAGTATTAATTTTTGATGAAGCTCGCTAAATAAGCAACAATTGTTGAAAAACTTTTAGATAAACTTTCCTTAAGACAACATATAACAAATATGCTGAGTTTTTGATAACCTGGTAACAATGCCTTCATAACTTTGTGTTTTTCAGCCTGCAATCATTGATAAAAAGGTGTCGAAATTAGCTTTATGCCTCATACAACAGGGGTCATGCAAGTAAAATCGGTGCGTATCATTGCATACAATCATGCACAAAAGGTACCCATTCTCAATAATTGGGCAAATTTTTCAGAACACTTTGCACCCTATTTTTGTCCGCAGGTTAAAATCGTGATCCAAAATTGGATATATCAAGAGCGGTCAAGAGTACCGCTAAGTAAATGCTGTTGAGAAAATGCCAATAGTTCCGATCGGTGCGAAGACTATGGAAAATGAAGCGGCAATACATTGCCCAAATGAATCTTGTCTGGCTCCAAACCCTCTGACAAACAACTTCTGTCAGCAATGCCGTACACCACTGCCCAAGCGATATCTTTGGGCAGTGGCAGATGGTGTGAATATGGCTCAGCCGAAAGAGTTATTAGCCGATCGCTACTTGGTTATCAGCAAAGCTATTCTTTTAGATACTAAGCCCGGTTTTCCGCCGCAGACGCTAGATGTAGAAAGTTTGCCAGCAGTGAGACCATACCTAAGGCTATTTCCCTACCGTTTGTATGTACCCCAAGTGTACGGAGTGATTCATATAAATGAAGGGACAACGAATGGAGAAATATTACTACTAGAAAAACCGCCACTCCGTAGCGAAAATACAGTTTGTTGGGATGTTCAACTAGAGAGAGAGTTAATCGCGGCTTGGCAGCACACGAACTCAATGCGCCAACTTAACTGGCTGTGGCAAATAGCACATTTGTGGCAACCTCTAGCTGGTGAAGGCGTAGCCTGCAGTTTACTCACCCCAGAAGTTCTGAGGGTAGAAGGCCCGTTAGTCCGCTTGTTGGAACTGCGTTATGACAAACAAAGCCCTAGCTTAACCGAATTGGGTGAATTTTGGCAGCAACAGTTATGCCAAAAAGCACAACCAGCAGTCGCTAAATTTATCAGTGAGGTTTGCCGTTCCTTGATAAGTCAAGAGATAAGATCTGGCGAACAACTTATTGCAGTTTTAGATAAAGGGCTCGCCGAAGTTGGCAAATGGCAAAAACCCAGAATTAAAATTGCCACAAAGAGCGATATTGGACCCAACCGACCGCGAAACGAAGATGCCTGTTACCCGCCTAGTGGAAGTCTTATCGGTAAACCACCCCAACAAACAGCCTTAGCCATTGTTTGTGATGGCATTGGCGGACACGAGGGAGGCAGCGTAGCTTCAAATTTAGCGATTGATACTATCCAGCAGCAAATCCAGGAGTTAGTCAACATCCCCCCCGACCATATCAACCCTTTAACCCTGCTAGATGATTTAGAACGAGCAACAGCAGTTGCTAACGATAAAATCAGTCAACGCAATGACAGCGAACACCGACATGGGCGTCAGCGTATGGGGACAACCCTGGTCATGGCATTGCCTGTTGCTCATGAAATGTATATCGCTCATGTTGGTGATAGCCGTGCCTACTGGATTACACGTTACGGTTGTTACCAAGTGACGCTTGATGATGACGTTGCGTCACGAGAGGTTCGGTTAGGTTATGCTACATACCGGGATGCGGTGCAGCAAGGAGCATCAGGCTCATTAGTACAAGCGTTAGGCATGAGTGCAAGCAGTTCGCTACACCCAACATCACAGCGGTTTATCCTTGACGAAGACTGTGTTTTCTTGTTGTGTTCAGATGGATTAAGCGATTTTGACCGTGTAGAACAATATTGGGAGACAGAAATTTTACCAATTTTGACTGGGAACGCGGATATAGCCACTGTCACAAATAAATTAGTGGAAATCGCAAACAATCAAAATGGACATGATAATGTCACCATTGCTTTAGTTCACTGTCAAGTTCAATACACCGAACCAAAATCAGATATCACACCAGTTGCTGATGTTTCTGTTTTAGGCGCAACCAGTCGTCTAACTACCCCACCACTAGAAATTAGCAACCCCGAGCGAAAAACTGAAGTGAGCTCCTCTAATAAGGAGCAAAATGCTTTCAATCTGCCGCTACAACTGATAATTATCCCAATTCTGTTGTCAGTAGCTGCTTTGGTGGGATTGGCATTTCAGCAAGGTTGGTTTCCGGTTGTAGTAGAAAAGTTAGCATCCCTACTTGCTCCTATTAGCCCCCCTCCCTCTGTATCAGTACCTGACAATCCTGAAAACTCCCCACAAACCGAAAGGAGAGTTATTCGTACCGACCGCCAGGAATTTTTCAGCACGGTTGCATCAGCTACATCCCCAGCCAGCGATATTAAAGTTCCACCAGATAGTATTTTGCAAGAAACAACTCAACCTAAATCAGAAGCAGCCAACGAATCAGCGACGCAAAACTCTTCTTGGGTCTATTTGCGGGTCTGCTTGGTTGGAAAAACATCAACTCAGCCAGCAACATCACCAAATAATTCAGGCTCTACCCCTTCAAATAATCAATTTCCACAACAAGGTCAGATAGTTAAAATTGAAGTATCCAAATATAAAAAATTGAACATACCCTCAGCTAACGATACCCAAAAGAAACAATGTCAGCCTCAGCTAGAGCCCAAGGCTGACCCCAGTGTTAATAGACCGAGCACTGAAACTGAACCTCCTGTATCCACATCATCTGTGGAGTCGAGTGCAACCGAAGGAGCTAATACTTCATCGGGGTAGTAGCAGTGAGTCAAAAAATCGATAAACTGGTAGAAGCCTGAAACATACGGGTAATAACTTTAGATAAAAAACTTGAAAGGCAAAAAAGTTTGCCTTTTAAAATTGTTATTTGAATTTATTGATTGCACCTGTTAAATTAACGAAAATCAACGAATCCATGCCATCTTTAAACCTGGCGATCGCCCGCCTCGTTAATACCGGCACCGACAGTTTTGCCATTTGGGTTGTGAATGCTCCCAATCCCAGTGGCTATGTTTTACGTGACTGCGTGTGGCCCCCTGTTCTGACTCAAGCTTGGCAAGAGTGGCAGGAGATGTTTGCCGGTCACAGTCGCTTGGATATTTCCCCTGGAGTCACGCCTCCACCGAAAAATCCACTACCCCTAGATTCGATTACCCCACCCACAGGTCAAACAACCAGTTACAGCAGTCGCTTGATGCAGTATTTGGGCATTAGTTTGTGGGGTTGGGTATTCGATGGTCCAATTCTCAACAGCTTTGAGCACAGCCGTGGTCTAGCCGCAGGGCAACATACACGCTTGCACGTGCGGTTGGAAATTCGCGACCCACATTTGATTGCCCTACCTTGGGAAATTATGCAGCGCGAAGCAGGCCAATCAGCCATCTCACTTTCGCAAAATATACTCTTCAGTCGCACTACCAGCCAAGTCGAAGCATTACCATACTTAAGAGCTGACCAAGCCTTAAATATTCTTCTAGTTCTGGGTCAAGATGAAAAGCTACAACTAGAACAAGAAGCCGCCATGCTGGAACAAATGCTCTCAAGCGGTTCTTTGGTAGGTAGTCATTACACTGGCTATGCACCTTGTATGGTGACACCACTCCTACAACCAACTCCACAAGAATTGATTCAAAAACTGGAAACCAAAGCGTATAATGTACTATTTTATGCCGGTCACGGTCTGCCGGGACCAGACGGAGGATTGCTGGTTTTGCGACGACCAGATTTAACCCTCAATGGCATGGAATTGGCACAAGTGTTAAACCGCACGGGCGTAAAACTGGCGGTTTTTAATTCCTGTTGGGGAGCACAACCGGCTCATATAAATCACCAAGCTATCCCTTATAGCAGCTTGGCAGAAGTGTTGATACGTCAAGGGGTACCAGCTGTTTTGGCAATGCGCGATGAAATTGCCGATCGCGAAAGTCATACTTTTATTCAGGCTTTTGCCCAAGCATTGCGATCTCGCAAGCCCATTGATGAAGCAGTCGCAGAAGCCAGACAACAGTTATTAACTATTTATAAGTTCAACCAACCAGCTTGGACTTTACCAGTTCTGTACCTACATCCAGATTACAATGGCGAACTGATCCGAAGTTTTGATGAAGGAATTACGGAACTGCCAGAAACTTCTATTCCCGGTATAGCTTCTCTGCTTCCTAATGCTTCATTGCGATCGCTTTCTCCAGGAGGAAAAAGTTGGTCACTACGACCGGGCGTCACTCGTATTGGTCGCACCACAGACAATGATATCGTCATTTCAGAACCTTCGGTCTCCAAACGTCATGCCGAAATCTTGTGTCGCAACACATTCACAGGTACTAACCCAGTACGAACTTATTACCTGCAAGATTTATCCACTTACGGCACAACCTGGGTTCTACGTGCTAATGTTTGGCAACAAATCCACCGTCAGGAAGTACCTTTACAATCGGGAATGCAGTTAAAGTTTGGAAGTACGAAAAGTCAACCTTGGGAATTCATTATTGAGAATGCTTCAGCATGAATTGGAGTACAAATTTTCAACCAAGCGACAATTTACCGAAAACAAACAGTTTTTTCGGTAAATTCTATTTTTTTGCGGAAACCACACTCGTGCAGCTGTAGCTGACATTACCACAAAACAAACCACAAGGAAGGCGACAAATGGTTAACAATATCAACAACTCAAACACTTTTAAACCATCTCAAGTAGATTTAGAACTTTTGCAAACAATCCTAGAACCTGAAGATGTTACATATCCTTGGAACCCTGCTGAAGAACAATCAGATGACTATTTTTCCCAACTAGAACAGCAATTCCAAATGGACGATGTTTTGAATGAAGAACTGACACTACGTTCGCAAGGGTTCTACAACCAATTAGACACACTCTGGTCGGGAATTTTCAATTCCCGACACTACAAGTGTAATACAAAGATGGCTTTTGTGGCTAATCTTCAAAAAACTTTAACTACAACTTTTGCTCATTCCATACCTCAAGATTGGCTAAGCAGTATTGTCGAAAAAGCAACTGAAATTTTTGACTCCAAACAAGCCATTGGCGAACAACTCGTACAGTGTGTACAAGCTGTCCTACCTAATTGGGATTCAGACGATCTGTTTGTTATGGCACGTCCTTTAGCATACGCTATGAGAAGTGGCAAAACCCAGAACGAAAAATCCGTACTTGAGATGTTTGGCAGCCGTGAATGGGCAAATTTATCAGAAATTGAACAAGCTAAAGTTAGTATGGCGATCGCGTACTACGCCATCAATCAACTCAATGCATTCCTGGAGGAAGCCTAAAAAATTCAACATTCATTCTCTTAGGATTCAACTGGGGGCAAGTTGCTCGACCAACTACAGGCATTCACCCTGACTGTTTTTCTCTCAATGCAGCAGTTGCCTTCTATCTTCAGACATCAAAGCCCCTTTTAATCCCAAAATAGCTGGTGTTACAACAGCAACCATCCACTCCAATGTATAAATAACGAATTGAAATCAAAGCGATTTTATTCGCTTGTGAATTAATGACTTAAAAACTCAAGAGTCAAAACCAAACGAGGTCAAAGTTTTTAGTCGCCAACTAAATAGATCCACAGCCAATCACCAATGGTTGATGACCAATGACTCCTTGCATTACTTCCCAAGAAAACGCGTAGCGAAATTTTGCGATCGCGTTGGTGAAAGAGCTCGTGCCTTAAGAATTGCTGCCATCAAGAAAGCGTAAGACAACACTCCAACAACCACTAGCAGCAAGCCGTTGAGAACTCCTGTCGCATTCCACAAAGCATGCAATCCGGCTGCCGTTAAATAACCCACTGGTAAAATTTGCCAACTCCTAGAGGGCTTAAGTACAGCTAGCCCTATAAAATAGCCAAAATAGCCACTATAAGCCATATGTCCGGCAACAGAACCTAAAATGCGCGGAATCAGCAGTTGTAAACCCATAAGTTGACCGGTTTCCTCTGCTCCCGAGTCTTGCAGAACGGCTTGAGTAATTTGCGGCACATACTGTCTGAGAGTTTCCGTCATAGTAAAACCAACAGCAGAAGCTGTTCCCAGCAGAATACCATCAAGAGGTTCCCAGACGCCTACACGTTCCCTCCAAGGCGATGGCAAGAACTTAGCAACAAAATACGCCCCAAAAATAGGGATTGCCTTGAGTAATTCCTCCATCAAACCGGCACCAAAAAACATCCGTACCAGCAATTCAGTAAACGTTACAGATTCCTGTTCTGTAGGTAAATTTCCGGGAAGGATGCCACGAAATACAAAGATAAAGAGATCTAACACGGGTGTTCCCAAACCCCTGATGGGATATCCCAATATCTGTGCCGTCGTTAATGCTGATATCAGTAGAACCCACCAAGGCTTTTGTTTACCGCATAACTGGTAAATGAAGTAATAAGCAACAAAAGCTATGTAAGTCGCTACGATTTTTTGATTTGTGTAAGGCTGACCTACTGTAGCAAACATTAACACAACGAAGACAACTGTGATAATACCCGGTATAAGATAAGCTTTACGAGTTAAATCGTGTAGGGCAATATCCAAATCCCTTCGAGAAATAATACCTAACAATTGCCCCTGGGCATCTGCAACACATAAACCAGAGTGACCATACCGCAATAAGGTACGTTGCGCTTCTGCAATGGTCGTTTCCGGACGAATGGTACGGACTGGAGAGGACATTAAGTCCCTCGCAGTGGGTGGATGGGGGATTATTGCTTTTAACTTTTCTAAAAGTTGATTGCGTATTTCTTCGGTGTTAACTCCTCGCAGGTTCAGCGATGCTGCTTGAGAATGTCCGCCACCACCTAAGGGTTGGAATAATTCGTTGAGATCGATTCCTTTGATTTGCGATCGCCCGATTGCTGTGAGCCGTGATTCCTCTTCAGAAACAGGAGTTTCATGAAAAAGCAGCAAAGTATCTATTTCTGTTAACTCTACTAACTGGGAGGCAAGACTTGATAACCCCGCGACAAAACTCTCTGTTTTCAGAGTGACCCAAGCTAGTTTATATCCTCTAATATCTACCTTTTGTAAATTTTCCAGCGCCACCTTTAATAACTGCTGTAATTGGGGAGACAAACCGGGATCTAGATACTGGTTAATGACTGACAAGCTAGCCCCTTGTTGCATCAACCATGCTAAAGCTATGGCATCCCGTGGTGTAGTGTAGTCAAATGTTAGCGAGCCTGTATCCACATGAATGCCCAAAGCCATTACGGTTGCTTCCGCAGTTGTTAGGGAAACTTGCTGTTGCTGTAATTGCTCTACGATGAGAGTTGTTGCCGCCCCTACAGAGGCGATATGGTATTCTGTCGCTGGAATATCGCCGTGTTGTTCTTGGTGATGGTCATAAATTTTGATGTCCTTGATATGGGGTAAATCCAACCACTCAGCAGCTTTGCCCAAGCGATCGCGCTGTTGTGTATCCACCACAACTAAGGAACGAATCTTTTTTGGATTGACCGAACGCCGTTCAATTAACTGATACTCATCCCGATGCAATGCCAAAAAATCCCTAACAGGTGGATGAGCGCCACCAGTGAGCACAATTTTACTGCCCGGTAATAGGCGTGAAATTCCTACTGCTGCTCCTAATGAGTCAAAGTCCGCCGTTGTATGACAAAGAATTAAATCCACAGTCATTAGTACGAGTGTCCTTTGTCTAATTGCCAATGACATATGACTAATGACAAATGACCATTGACTAAAGTGTTGCAATTTCTGCTAGTTTAACAAATAAGGGAAAACTCTCAGTGTTGCTCTGTACAATATTCTAACTTTAGTAATTTGCTGTTTTGGGAGAAGGGAAGATGACCATTGTATTCCAAGTTGCTTTATTGGCCCTGGTTGCTGTGTCTTTCGTTTTGGTGATTGGCGTCCCTGTTGCCTATGCTAGTCCACAAAATTGGAATGAATCTAAGAGACTGCTTTGGATTGGTTCTGGTGTTTGGTTTGGTTTAGTGTTTCTAGTTGGCGCATTAAACTTTTTCGTAGTTTAGAGGCTGCTTTGACCGTTGTCTGGCAAGTAGCATACAAATAGAAGAGCACGGAGCAGAGAAAGGAACGGGAGATAGGGAATAGGGAACAGGGGACGGGAAATCAACCCCAATCTTTAATTCCTAATGCCGAATTCCTGATACCCAATCTCAGCTTATGCTCCTATACTTGTATGCGAAGCACTTGAAAATATAGATGAATTAGAGGCTCATGGCAGTTTTCGAGGGAACTTTTACTCAGACAGAACCAATGCGATTCGCATTGGTTATTGGTCGATTTAATGACCTAGTGACCACTAAGTTGCTAGAAGGCTGTCAAGATTGCTTGAAACGCCACGGCGTCGATGTTAACCCTCACGGTTCTCAGGTAGATTATGTTTGGGTACCGGGTAGTTTTGAAGTTCCAGTGGTGGCTCGTCAATTGGCACTCTCTGGTCGCTATGATGCTGTCATTTGTTTGGGTGCTGTTATCAAAGGGCAAACGCCTCATTTTGATTATGTATCTTCTGAGGTAGCTAAAGGTATTGCTGCTGCAGCTTTTCAAACTGGTGTACCAGTAGTATTTGGTATCTTAACGACTGATACCATGCAGCAGGCTTTAGAACGAGCGGGCATTAAAAGCAATCATGGCTGGGACTACGCTATGAGTGCTTTGGAAATGGCTAGCCTTATGCGACAGTTACGCTCTAACCTGGCAGAACCTTTCAGTGGTAATTCTCTGTCCCCTGCATCTCTGAAAAGTGCAAGCGTAGGGGAATTGGCTGCTGAATAGTCTTTAGTCCTTAGTCGTTAGTTACAAGACAAATGACAAATGACTAAGGACTAATTACAAAAAAATTGTTGACAAACACAGAAGTATCTGCAATATTAAATAAAGAAGGCGGTTGCGGGTATAGCTCAGTGGTAGAGCGTCACCTTGCCAAGGTGAATGTCGCGCGTTCGAATCGCGTTACCCGCTCTTGAGTAAACTACAGAATAATATATAGGTGAAGCCCCTGTTGAGGGGTTTTTCCATTTTGAAATAAACTCTCTTAAAGAAACCGGATGACGGGTCTTAATTCTGGAATAGTTAACTGAGTTTGAGGGCGTAGGTGCGATGTAAATTAATTTAAAGTTAAGAAATTTTTTGTTTCTACTGTCTTAAAAGTGGCATAAGTAGGCTCAGCTTTTACCGTATAAAGTAAATAGAGGAGAATGAGTGCCCAAGGGAATTTCGTTCTCTTTGAGCCCAATGACGGTAGAGATAGTAAACCTGCGCTAGCTGTTTGTAAAATGCACTACAATGAAAAAAACAATAAAAGCTGGTTAAACTTTTGAAACTATGGTTGATTAAGTGATAAACCAGTCTTGCCGCAAGATAAAGCAAAATATATCTGTAGGGCAAGAGTCACCCAAATTGGCTGATGTTATAAAAAGTTTAGGGGAACAGTATGCCATATTGGCTATGTCAAGGCATATTATCCTTAATGCCCACAACACACGCCCAAGTTATTAAGTTCGCTTGTGCAACCTCAAAAAGCTGAAAAAATAGATTTAAACGTCGAATACCTGTGCCCCTGTCGTCGTCGGGGACGGTTAGTTCCGATTACCCTGACAGAAGCATTTGGATGCGATCGCTGTCAGCAAATATTTGTAGTAGAAGATAATGGATATGTGCTGGAGAAACTCTCCACGACCTATCCCTACAAGCAAGCTTGGCGTTGGACGGGCAATTCATGGCAAGTTGCTCATCCACGTTTGGGAGAAAGCTATTTGCCCGTAGCACTTGGCATCATTTTCGTGCTAGTGATTATATGGCTACCATTAGCATTGAGATTGGCGAGTGGTTACAGCATTGTTGCTTGGGCAATGGTGGCAGTCTTGTTAGCTATCTTACCAGCACTAATGGTCTGGCTCACTTACAGACGTTAACGAGGCGGACAGTGGATGCTTTTGATGATTATCTCGAACCAATAGTTGCGAGTGCAAGACGCGCACACACTGCTTCCCTAAAGTTGGGAACCACTAAGGGTGTAGATCGCAGTCGCGCCGTGCTGGCAATGGCACAGGCGCTTATAAGTTCATTTGACGATATTTTAGAAGCCAATACGTTGGATTTGGAAGCCAGCCGAGAAATGGCAGTACCAGACCTAATATTAGAATGGCTAAAACTGACTCCAAAACGGCTGGAGATGACAGTGGAAATTCTGCAGCGATTGGGGGAATTATCAGACCCATTGCGACGGGTGAGACACGCTGACTATCAGCTAGAAGACTCACAAGCCTACTCGCAGTTAATGCCTTTGGGAGTTATAGGGTTTATTTATGAGGCGTTTCCCGATTTAGGGGCAATTGCCGCAGGTTTGTGCATCAAAACTGGTAACAGTCTCATTCTCAAAGGCGGTACTGAAGCAATTCATTCTAACAGCGCAATTGCTGAGGCATTAAGAACTGCTGTAGTTGATGTAGGTCTTCCAGAAGATTGCATACAGCTGATAATAGAAGAGCATGGAACATCTACCCGAGATTTAGTGACCCAAGACCAATGTCTAAACCTCGTAATTCCTTACGGACGTTCCAGTTTAGTGCAGCAAGTGGTGCGACATTCGACATCTCCCGTTCTCAAGTCAGCTATGGGTAATTGTTATCTTTACTGGTCGCCTAATGGCAGCTTAGAAATGGTGCGTTGGATGATTATGGATAGTCACCAAAGCGAACCCGACCCGGTGAACGCTATTGAAAAGGTTCTCATTCATCGCCAAGCTCAACCATCATCTTTGGTTACACTATGGAACAGCTTGAAAGAAAAGGGCTTTGAAATCAAAGGAGATACCGAACTTATCGATGCTTTTCCGCAGTTACAGCTGGCAAAAGATACAGAGTGGGGAAGTGCTTATTTAAATAAGACAGTCGCTTTTAAATTGGTAGATAGCTTAGAAGCAGCAATAGCCTGGATCAACCAATATAGCAGCGGCCATGCAGACTGTATTGCAACCGAATCCTACCAAGAAAGTCGGCAGTTTGCCTTAGGAGTTAACAGTGCTTCTACCTATATCAATGCTTCTCCCCGTTTTTCCCGGAATCCCTCAAGAGGAGATTCAGTGTTTTTGGGAATGTCTAACCAAAAAGGTCACAGACGCGGATTGATAAGTTTAGAAAGCTTGACAACGGTGAAGCACATCGTTTTGGGAAATGGAAGGTTTTAGGTAGTAGGTAGTAGCTAGTAGTTAGTAGTTAGTAGGTAGTGGAGTGCTAACTATTAACCATTAGCCATTAATCACTAACCACTAACCACTAACCACTAACCACTAACCCTGATGAGGAGAAGTATAGTAAACCTTACTTCCCGTGTCCGGTACAAAGTGACAGCTGATACACGAACGCCACAGTGAAATCAAAATGGGTTCCTCAGATTTACGGAAGTAATCACCCAACACGGGTTTAATAGCTTCAGTTGCCTTCTTTAAATTGTAGTGAGGGATGTTGAGGAATATGTGGTGAGCGACATGGGTACCAATATCATGATGGATATGATTGATGAAACCGTAATCGCGGTCAATTGTTGAAAGAGCGCCTTTTAGGAAAGTCCACTCTTCTTCACGATACCAAGGGATGTCTGGTTCAGTGTGGTGCAAAAACGTTACCAAGTCCAGCCATATGATAAACACAATATATGGTCCGGCGTAGTATTTGAGCAACCACATCCAACCCCATTGATAGGTGAGGAAACCAAGCAAACCCACCATACCAATCCAAAGAACAGTGCTGGTAATGACATCCCATTTCTCAGAAGGTTTGAAAAGCGAGCTGCTAGGGAAAAAGTGAGAGCCTTCCTTGTTGGGGGAACGCATAAATAAATAAATCGGATAAGCCAATAAGAATACATAATAACGGCCTATCTTTTCCTCCCAAGACATCACCCTGTACTGAGATTCGCTGACAGGGTACCAACTCTCATCATTATCAAGGTGCCCCGTGTTTAAATGGTGAGTTCTATGGCTAATTCGCCAACCGTGATAGGGAACGAGAATTGGTGTGTGGGAAAGATGACCAATGAGATCGTTGAGCCATTTCTTTTTAGAAAATGATTGGTGTCCGCAATCATGTCCCACTACAAACAAAGCCCAGAACATAGTCCCTTGTATGACCCAGAAAATAGGCCAGAAAAACCAAGAATCCAGGTAATGAGCCACTACGTAAAGCAGACTAATAATGAAGATGTCACGGAAAAAGTAAAACAGTGATTTTCCAACATTAGGTTGAAAACATTCCGCTGGGATTGCAGCTTTTAAAGAACTAAGGGTAAAGGGTAATTGGGTGGCATTCTCAGATAATTCAGTGCCACTGTGAGAATTGTTTAAATTGATGGTTTCCGTTTGCACTTGATTCTGTTCTTGAAATGTAAACTTAGCTTTTGGAACACACAACTTTAGGTGCAGGTTAAATTTTTCTAACCTGCATTAAGTTTGCAGCATTCAGAAATTTCCCTATCAATTAGGATGATAGGGATAGCTCATACCTTGCACCATCGCCTTATTACAAAAATAAAAGCCCAAAAAGCTCATTATTTCGTAGGATGGGCACTGCTCACCATGCCCTCCCAATGGAAGGTGCAAGATATCAGGATAGTAAAGGTTTAGGAAAATGACAATTAGTTCTTTTCGGCGCTTAAACGATCTCTATTGTCAGTATTTGTAGCTTGGGTACTGCTCACCAATTCATTAATGGTGGGCAGTAACCCCTACTTTTTTAGGTTATCTAAGAAACGGCAAAGAAATCATTTATCGCTTTGCGTAATAGTCCTTGAAAGACAGATAACCATCATCTACAACGTACAGGTGGCAGTTGTCTGTAATTTGTTTCATTAAAGGCCAAGAAAACCGACATTCAGGATGTAGGTAGGAACTCCAATTTTCTTTGATACTGCTGTAGGCAAGACGCAAATTATAGGAGGGAATGGCAGTTGAAACGTGATGGGGGACGTGGACGTTAATATCATGGCAAAGGAATTCTACCCAACGGGGGTAATCGCAGTGCACTGTTCCACCAAGTTGGGCAGTTACGGCATTCCACTTTGATTCTGCAATAAAAGGGACATCTGGAGCGGTATGGTGAACGTAGGTGAAAGTGCTCATCCAAAAGTGGTAAACCACCCAAGGAATAAACCAAAATTTGACAAATCCCCAAATACCTGTTGTGGCGATGAGAATGGGGAATGCGATCGCTGCAAACAGAACGACGACAGCTACAGAAAGCTTAACACTGGCTTGGTCTTTTTCTCGAAATTTCCTCCAATCAAAATGCACAACAGCCCAATGAAGGATTGAGGCCATCCACCACAATCGCAGCCGCATAAACAGTTGAAAGCCCCACTGTGAGAGTTTGCTCCAACCTTCATAGGTTTCTACAGTAATTGGGTGCCAAGCGTTATCTTCTTTCAGCTTGTTTGTATGGGTGTGGTGATAATTGTGTCCAATGCGCCAACTGTGGAAAGGGTAAATTAAGGGCATCATCATCACGTGCCCTACAACATCATTCACCCACCGGCGTTTGGAAAAGGAACGATGTCCGCAATCATGTCCAATGACAAAAAAACCTGTTAAAGCAGTTCCAGTAAAAAACCATGCTAATGGTAAGAGATACCAAGGAGCCACTATCAGACTTGCATAGCCCAGGACAACCATCAACACGTTGATTGATAATTGTGTCCAAGCTTTGGGGGGATTATGTTGAAAACATTCTTGTGGCAGAGTTTTGATAATATCTTTCAGCGTCAGTTCAGAACGACTGGGGTCAGAAGTTGGTTTATGACTGTCTATTGTTGATGTAATCATGAATACCTAAAGGAGCACCTTCACTACCAAGTCACCAAAAAAGCGCTTTAACGCAAACTTTTGTAACATTAGCGTTCGGATTATAACAATCTAATCCATTAAAGCGCAAAAAAAGACGAAATCTTAAGGATAAAGGATAAAAAATTTACTGACAAGACTGCATTCTAAGCAACACGAGTTTCCCAACCCATGCCAGAAAGGCACCTTTCATCCCTTATCCTCACCACTTGAGCCTTTAAATTACTTCTTCACATCAGCCAGCTTGACATTTGTAGCAAGACCAACAGCTTGAAGTAATTGAATTGTCATCCAAGTTAAGTCTATTTCCCACCATTGCAACCCATGACGCGCTGAGTACTGAAAAGCGTGGTGGTTGTTGTGCCAACCTTCGCCAAACACCAGGACGGCTACCCACCAGCAATTTGTGGAATTATCACCCGACTCATGGCTGCGGTAACCGAATTTATGGGTGGCACTATTGACCAACCAAGTGCAGTGGTATACAAAAACAATCCGAGCAAAAATTCCCCAAACAACAAAAGACCAGCCACCCAAAAGCAGCAGAAACACACCCAGGGCAACCTGGAGGAAAATCATATTTTTTTCTAAAAACTGATAAACTGGATCGTCTGCTATGTCTTTCGTAAAGCGAGGAAGTTCTGATTGATTTTTTCTTTGATAAATTAACCAACCCATGTGACTCCACCAGAAGCCCTTGTTGGAATCATGGGGATCTTTTTCTGTATCTGAGTGTAAATGATGAATGCGGTGGGTGCCTATCCATTCGATTGGGCCTCCCTGGCAGGCAAGCGTCCCACAAAAGACTAAGAAATACTCCAGCCATTTAGGAGTTTGAAAACTGCGGTGAGTCACAAGACGGTGGAATCCCAAAGTGATCCCCAAGCCACCTGTTACCCAGTAGAGAAGTAAAGCAACACCTACGGATTTCCAGCTAAAGTTACTGGGAAGGAGGGTGAATAATGCTCCGATGTGTAAACCAGCGAAAAAGAGGGTATTTACCCAATTAATTTGGTATTTGGTTGGAGTAGCAAGTGTCATGCAGTAACCTGAATAGGAATTGTTCAGCCTAATCTGCGCGATGCAAAAATCCGCAAATTTTTTATGTTTTCTTAAAAAGAGGAACTAATGAACAGCTTGGAGCAGCTGCGCGAAGCAGAACAGGCACTGTTACAGTAGTTTTTAGTCATTGGTCATTAGTCATTGGTCATTAGTCATTGACAAAAAACAAATGACAAAGGACTTTTGACACGGGCTATATTTATTTTTTCCCCAACACTTCGACAAGCCCCGTCTGTCTTTGCTCCGATACACTTGAAGATTCAGGTGACTCTAGAAGTGTTGTATAGAGTTTTAAAGTGTCATTCGTGATGCGATCCCAGCTATAGTTCAGCTGCACGTGTTTCTTCGCATGGATCGCCATAGTTTCTAGTTCTTGAGGATGATGAATTGCCCAATCCAAAGAACGAATGCAATCCTCTTTATTTCCAGCTTCAAACAGCATTCCTCTACCCCCTTGAAGCAATTGCTTGTGGGGTGGAATATCGCTTGCCAACACTGGTACACTTTCCTGCATTGCCTCTAACATTGCTAGAGGTAAACCTTCAAGATCGGAAGGAAGAACAAATAAACCAGCCCCCCGCACAATTTCCCAGAGGCGAGGACCGCGAAGTTCCCCTGCGTAGACAATATTGCGATCGCTGGCAACCTTTTCTAGTAGGCTTGAGGTGAATGATTTTGTATCGCTCACACCTCCTGCTAGAACAAGCTTCCATCCTGGTGGCTTCAATGTACTAAAAGCTTCAACTAGCAAATCGGGACGCTTTTCCGGTACAAGTCTGCCTACAAATACAGCATAGCGTCCCCGTTTCAGGCCTAACTGAGTACCGTAGCCAAAATTTGCATCTGACTTACCATAGTTTGCTGGTGCATTGGGAATATAGACTGTATTTCTGCCATAAGTTTGCAAGAAATAGTTTTGCAATGCATCTGAGACCACAATCAATCCGTGAGCAAAACGTACTGCGGCTTTCTCACCCAAGTGAATAACACGAGTCGAAAAGCTGCCCCATTTAGCACGCTGCCAGTCCAGACCCTGACAGGTAACGACTACTTTTGCAGAATTGACAATTCTTGGCAAACAAGTAAACAAAGACGGACCAAGAGCGTGGAAATGGACGATATCATATTTCTTAGCACTAGCAGCCACAGCTCCCAAGGCTGAAGTGATAAAAGCATCCACTCCTCTAACATTCAAACCAGGCACGGAAATCACTTGAACGCCTTCATAATCATAGGAAGCGTGCCAAGAACAATCCGTATAAGAAGAACGGGCAAACAAATCAACTGAGTGCCCTTGTTCTACTATGCGAGGGTATAGTTCTGCACAGTAATGTTCAATTCCCCCTTGTTTGGGAGGTAGACCTTTTGCACCGATGACAGCAATTTTCATACTAATTCAGTTTTTATTTATGCTCTAAAATGGTTTAGTAGCGGTCAAATCAAGTCAAAAGCTAAAAGTCAAAAGAATTTCTTATTTTTTACTTTTTACTTTTTACTTTTTACTTTTTACTTTTTAGATTCCAACAGCCAGAGTGGCTTTTTGTTCCCAGCGCTCTAACATATCGCTGTAAACATCGCGGACAACTGTACGGGCTGCATAGGGTTGTGCAGTCCGCACACAAGCTTCTATTGGATAATCTTCTGGATGCAGCAGAACCTTGCGTATAGCCTGTGCTATACACGTTGGTGTCCTTTCCGAACAGATAACTCCACTCTTAGCATTAAGCAGCTTTGGCGTTTCACCACATTGAGTTGTCACAACTGGGGTTCCACTAGCAAGCGCTTCTAGAACCACCAACGGTAGACCCTCATAGGCACTGCTTAAGACGAAAACATTGCAGATACGATGCAAATGTGCAAGTTCCTTTTGGGTGACTGCTCCCAGCATAGTAACCTGATGGGATACCCCCAAGGTAGCAATTTCTGCACGAAGGTCTGGTGCTAACTCACCGTCACCTGCAATCAGCAGGTGAACATTGGAATCCCTCAAAGCAGCAATTGCACGTACAAGCAAAATGGGGTCTTTTTGGGGATGAAGCCGACCGGCGAAAAAGACAAAACGTGTGTCTTCTGCCAAATCCAGTCGAGATGCTAAGTCTCGTCTTTTAGCTTGACGTTGCTCTCTGGTCAATGAGTAAAAAATTTCGTTGTCGAAAAAATTTTTAATATATGCAACACGGTCTTGGAGCTTGGGATAGCGCTGCTTATATAACTCTGCTGCATCGGTATTGCAAGAGAGAATTTGGCTAAATTGGTTTACTAACAAACCTTCTAGGGCAAAATATGCTGCAGGAAATCTTCGCCAAAGGATAGCTTTTTTATTACCTGCAGCTTGCATTTGCATCTGAATATCGTTGTGTATAAAAAGGGTTTTTTCTCCAGTCCAATGAAAGGTTGCTAGTGTTGGCTCTATCCTGTGAAAGTGCATAAAGTCTGATTCAAAACACTGTCCAAACAGAGCCGCCGTATATTTCAGTGTTGTTGGTATTAAGTGTCTGATATTATCATTTTGCAGTGTAAATAAAGGTAGAAAACTAATTTCTTTCCCAGCAAATTCTGCTTGTTGCCATATACCAACAGGCTGTTTTGGGTCATCCCCTGTTCCTACGAGTCTTACCTCAAACTCGCTTGGAGCATACTTTATAAACGTGTTGATGAGTGTCTGAATTCCTCCAATTGTCGTATTCCAAGGATTGAACTGGTAAAAAATCGTTAGAACAGGTTTACGCATTATTACCACCCCGCAGAGTTATGTGCAAATGCTCAAATGTTTTTTAATTTTTAAAAAACTTAAAAAAACTTTAAGTATTTCCTCCTACAAATTAAATATATTTATGAGTTTTTGGATTCCTCCGATAGTCATATTCTGGAGATTAAATTGTCAAAATACTTGGAACAAGTCTACACATTTCCCGCTATGCCCAAACTGAATTCTACGTGTAAACACGCAGAAAGATCTCTACCTTCAAAAAGGTAGGCACATTCTGTGACATTTTTACACAGAAATTTGACGACTTGTATCAAATCCTAATATTTTCTACCGCTAATTTTCATCTAGACGGCGAATCTTCATAAAATCTTTATGGTTATATGTATAAAAATTATCTTGCAAGTGCCTCAAGTATGATAGTTAAAAATTCTTCTTAAAAAAAAATTAAATTAAAAAAAGACAATTTTTCTTAACAAAAAGAAAAAGAAGATAGTGTATTATGTAAATAATACATTTATGTTTCTGACTGTATGGTACGTAAATTTGCTTGCGTGCAGAGCTGGTGTGAATAAACAGAAATACGTCACAAAATGTCAATGTATCTGAAAACCTTACTAATGACCCTCCGGGTATCTCAGAAGCCCAGATGCTCCGAATGTGCGCCAGTTCCTAGGACGCGGGAAACCCTCCTATGGCACTTTCGTGCCAAGCTATGTGCCTTGCACACGCTACGCAAACGCTATCAGGACTGGACTCAGCAATGACAAAGGACTAAGGACAGCTTTTACCAGTTACGTTTTTTCTGACCGACCTACTTAAAAACCCGGCTTCTCTTGAGAAACCGGGTTTCCATGTCTAACGTTTTTTATGTAGACCTAACTTAATGACTTAGATTTTGCTTCCAAATTCTCCAACCGACTTCTAAGTTCCTGATTTTGTTGTCTGAGTTGATCGAGTTCAGAACGCAACTGAATCAATGCATTTTCAGAACCAAGGTTCTTTTGAACCCGCGAAATTTCTTCTTCAGCATAGCGACGCACCCGTCCATCGGGTGTTTGGTCAGCTACGGCTTGCAGTAGGACAATCGCTTTGGGAGTTTCCATTTGTCCCAAGGCTGCTACCACAGCTAATTGGGTCAAAAAGAACGTTTCCCGAGAGATTTCTGTCACTCGCTCTAAAATCCGCTCTAAAGAAGCAGCACTTTGACCGACTGAAATCTTTCCAAGAGCGCGAATTGCTGATAGACGGAGTGGTTGCGGTACACCCTGCTTTGTATATTCCATCAGTACATCTAAAGCGGCGGCTGAGGTTTTAAGTTCTGCTAACCCCGCGATCGCACCACTCCGCACCACTTCATTCCAACCTGCCTTTTCTTGCAAAATAGATTTTAGCAGTTTGAGAACTTTTTCTTCCTTGGGTTTTTCATCTGTCGTTGCCGCTGCAATTGCACCAACAGCACGGCTAGCTGCCGCTTCTACATAGTAGCTGGGGTCGCCCTCTTCTAGCAGTTCCTTTAAAACTTTATAGCTTTCATGAGTTTTAATTTTAGCCAGTGATTCCACAACAGCACGTCTGACGTGAGGGTGTGTATCTTTTAACCCTACAATTAATACATCAAAAGCTTGATCCAACTTGATTTCTGCTATTTGTCTTGCAACTTCAGCGCGGACACCCCAAAATGGTTCATTTTTCAATGCAGCAGAAAGCGCCTTGAGTGCTTCCAACCCACCTTTTTTAGCCAAAGCCTCAGCCGCATAAATACGAGAGATTGGGTTGGGGTCGAATTCCAACTGTGCTTTTAACTCCGGTATAGAGTATTCCAAAGACACGGTTTTTAAGAAGTGATTCCCAACATCAAAGCTGATAAATTGAGGTTTTTCCTCTAAGGGAAAATAAAAGCTTTGTTCCCTCTCGTTGACTCTCACCGTAAAGGTCTTCAAGTAAGGGGAGAGGGCTGCAGGCGTCTGTTGCGAAGTAGAAGAGGGGGTAGACAGGGATGATACTTCTACCTTGTCGCCCTTGTTTCCTTGTTCCCCTGTCCCCTTATTGGGTTGCCGAACGTACCCAAAGCCGATAGGAATTTTGAGGTCAAACAGATTGTTAGTGCTACCGTTGTTTCCTGATGCTCCAGCATTTTGAGTAACGGTTACCCGAGCCAAACGAGAATCTGCATCCCAGAAGTAAACCACCTTAAAATCAGGATGACCGCCGCGATAAACGTACTGGTCGAACAGGAACAAGAGATTGCGCCCAGTCGCTTTCTCAATCGCCCTCAGCAAATCTACTGTTTCTACCGTGTTATGAGCATTATCCCGCACAAATGTCTGGATTGCTTTCCAAAATAAATCGTCTCCGAGTTCTGCCCGAATCATGTGATAAACACAAGATCCTTTCTCGTAAATATGGCGATCGTAGAGTTCAATGGCTTCTCTGTAGACGTGGGTTACCATTGGGCGGCGGTAGCGCCCGCTATCTTCAGCCAGATAACTCCGGGCTTCCAACAAACGATAATATGCTGCTTCTTCTGCACCATATTCCCTTTCCGTCCACATGACCTCTGAGTAAGAAGCCATGCCTTCTTTAATCCAAGCATGAGACCAATGCTTAATAACCACCAAATCACCAAACCACTGGTGTGCTAATTCGTGGACGACCAAGCTTTCGGTGTTGCGATTGTCAAGGGCTGCCCTTGCATCCAGCAAACATCTGTCTGTTAACAGTGTTGTTGAGGTGTTTTCCATTCCACCAAAAATGAAATCGTCAACACACACTTGAGCGTATTTGGGATAAGGGTAAGGGTAACCGTACTTCTCGCTCAAAAACTCTATCATTTGAGGAGTTTTGCCCATACTGCGCTTGGCGTCTTCTTCACGCCCCTTTTCTACGTAGTAGGTAACGGGAATACCATTCCACTCGTCCCGTATTTCAGCAAAATCACCTACTGCTAAAGTCATTAAGTAAGTCGGATGAATTTGCTTCTGCAACCAATGATAAATTTTGTCATCGCCGTCTTCTTCTGTGGCAATAAGTTCGCCGTTGGAAATGGCGATGAGAGGTTTGGGAACCCGGACGCGAATTTCGGAGGTAGATAACTGCCCCGGATAGTCAAAACAGGGGAACCAGAAGCGAGAATCTTCGTCTTCTCCTTGAGTCCACACCTGAGTGGGCTTGTTGGGATAGTGTTTGTTTGCTTCTATAAAATAAAGACCCCGTTGTGGTTTTTCCACTGAGTAAGCAATCGCGATCGCAATCCTCTTGTTCACCTGGGTTGGTGGATTGAGGTTGACAAACAACTGTTTGCCATCGTATTCAAACTGTTGTGGATTTCCATCCACCTCAACAGAGTGAATGTTGAGGTTAACCCCATCCAGAACCAAACGCTCCAGACCATTACGGATGGGTGTTAGCGTAATAACACAACTGCCTTGGTAACTTTTGTTAGGAACATCCAGGCTGAGGTCAAGAAAAATATGCTCTACCTGTCCGGGTCGATCTGGGTTGTAGTGTGGTTTTGCCCCCGGTAATTCAAAAGATTTGTATTGGTTACTCTCTGTATCAAAATAATACTGCGACATCGATGTTTACTGACCTTGGAAACCCTGAAAACTCATAAGTGAAATATTGAGAGAGCAACACGATTTCTCCGTGCTGTTTCTCAATTGACCCCGATGCACCCTAATACTTTGCACACCTTTATCTGAATATGGGTATCTTAAATGTAGAAAGTTTAACATTTTGTAAAAATACACCATAGATATATAGCTTAGAATAGCTTGCAACTATCATAAGGAATATATTTTTCAGATAAAGAACTTCCATTTACGGATTCGCTTTTAAAGATGATGTAGTAGTTCTAGGAGCGCTATAAATACCCACCACGTATAGAAGTACTAATTTTATCAGTAAAAACCGAAAAAATAGTACCAAATGAGCGATAGATCCGAAAACTCCACAATGACGTTTTTACTAAACCTCTAAGAAAATGGGAACAAAATAGGATATTTAACAATGCCAGCAAGTAAATCTAATAATTTTTTAATTCCTGCTATCGGCGCTGCAATAGTCGTAGCAGGGGGTGTAGCTGCCTATATGTATTTCAAAGCAGGACCTAGTGGAAATATCTCTGATGCTTTGGGTGCTGCCAAAATCGTACCAGATGAAGCATTGATGGCAACCTATATTTCCACCGATCCCAAGGTTTGGGCAAAGTTAGAGCAGTTTGGTACTCCAGAAGCACAAAAAATCGTTGCTCAAGGGCTCGAAGACCTTAATAAGAGCTTATCAGCTGACAACAGCATTTCTTATGAAAAAGACCTTAAACCTTGGATAGGCGGTGTGATGATTGCCGTCCTTCCACCTAACCCAGTCAAACCGGCTCAGAATTCCCCGCAAACAGCACAGCAATCTAATGTCCTAATGGTGGTGGGGATCAAAGATAAAGTAAACGCTTTGAATTTTGCCAGCAAGTTAAAGGCACAAAAAGACGTAAAAATTAAAGAAAGTGACTACAAAGGCGAAAAAATTATAGAAGCATCGGGTAAAGGCTCACCCACTTATACTGCCATTTTAAATAATACATATGTAGTATCAGCCACAGAAAAACCAGCTATAGAAAATGCAATTGATACGTATAAAGGACAACCTTCCTTCGCTACGAAAGAAGGTTCAAACAGTCTGCTGAGCCAAGGTGTGAATGTAGAAAACACCATCGCACAAATTTATGTGCCCGATTATGCTGGCATGGTAAAGCAACTCGTAGCTACCAATCCACAATCAGCGCAGTTACCCCCACAAACGATGTCACAACTCAAGCAGGTGAAATCTATGGTGGCTGGGGTTGGCATTGATAACGCGGGCGTAAGAATGAAGGCAGTGGCTAAGCTAGATCCCCAACTGGTCAAATTTCAGTATCAAAACAGTTCCGCTCAGGTGGTGTCTGAATTACCTGCTGAGACATTAGCCTTAATTAGCGGTCAGGGGATCAACAGTTGGTGGTCAGCAGTTGTAGAACAATCAAAAGATGTTCCTGAATTGAAGCAAACCTTAGAAACTGCCCGCCAGCAACTGAAATATATCAACATAGACTTGGATAAGGACATTTTCGGCTGGATGAACGGAGAGTTTGGGATTGCTGCCATTCCATCCAATCAAGGCGTGTTGGCACAGGTTGGTTTTGGCGGAGCCTTTATCTTCCACACGAGCGATCGCAAAGCTGCGGAAAGCACCCTCAGCAAGTTGGATAACCTTGTTAAAGCACAATCTCTAAATATTGCCAAAAGAAATATTGGTAACAAAGAAGTTACGGAATGGCAAATTCCCCAACAGGGAGCATTACTGGCACATGGTTGGTTAAATCAAGACACCGTATTTGTGGCTATTGGTGGTCCCATCGCTGAAATGCTCGCGGATAGGAAAGGTCAAGGTTTGAGCAGCAGCGATAACTTCAAAGCAGTCACCGACACTTTGCAAAAACCTAACGGCGGTTACTTCTATGTAGATATGGATAAAACCTTGTCCTTGTTGAACCGTTTCGCCACTGCACAACAGCAACCAATCCCACCAGAAGCAAGCGCTATCATGAATTCCATTCGCGGTTTGGGCGTTACTGCAACTAGCCCCAACAAAGAAACCTCTCAAGTGGAAATGTTGCTAGCACTTAAGCCAAAATCTGGCAATTAAGATATTTGGGCTGGGTGCCTACTGCCTACCAATTGCAATAGATACAGCTAACAACCCGGTTTTTACAAAAAAACCGATTTTTTTTACCTTTTATGACAAAATTTAATATTCGACAAAAATCGATTCCCAGTCGAGATTATGATCTCTGATAGACCAGCTTAGTTACTAATTCCAAAGGTAGATAGAAAATTAGTGATGAACACGGCATCTACGGGTTTGATGCCCAAAGTGAACCCCTGACTCCATCATTTGAGCCAATGAAACAACTGGCATATTTTTTACTCCTATTCGGGTTAAACCTCCATTCAGGCGTATTTCCCCTGGAGGAAACACCCGAACTCCTGAATGTGCGAGATTATTGAACCATACAAGGTTAACACATTTTGAGGAATGGGGAGTGCTAGGTCGGGAGTAACGAACTGTGAAAAAATACGAAATACAAGGTAGAAAATTCCCTACTGGCTATTCCCCAGTCCCTAAACCCTCGTAATAAGCTTCATACACACCCTTGACGTTATACCAGTTCAAAAAAATTCGGGCAATTTCTAACGCCAACTGAGGTTTACCTAAATTAATCAGCCATTGCAAAAATGGAGCCATTGTCCGCTCATTTAGAGTGCCATTTAGTGAGAGAATTCCCCAGAGTAAGCGATGTAACCAAGTCATTTGAATCATCATTCGCACTTCCCAGGTTGGATGCTTTTGATAAAATAAAACGCCCATCCGCCCGCGTTGAATTTCTTTGTCAATTAAGCGGGGAATTTGCTCCAAACTAAAGGGTGGATGCCAGTGATAGCCTACAGCTTCCGGACATTTAATAAGTTTTAAACCCAGTTTCTTGAGGCGAATACCTAGTTCTAAATCTTCCCAACCATAGAGTTGAAATCTGGTGTCGAAAAGACCTACTTTTTCCAGCCAATGTTTTGCGATCGCTACATTACCCGTTGCAAAGAAAGCGGCGGAAAAATCGGTAATTTTGTAGGGTTCAGCTGTAGGATTGGCAAAATTGCAAGTGTTAATGACTGCACCATAGGTAAAGAAGCGATCGCTTCCCAATTGTTTGTGTCCTTGGGCTAGTGCATTAGCATGGGCTTGCAGGAAATTTTCTGTGACAACTAAATCGCTATCAATAAAAATAATAATATCTCCCTGCGCCTTTTCTACTCCCAAGTTTCGAGCAGCCGCAGGTCCTTTGTGGTCTTGACAAAATGTTTGTACGTGGGGAAACTCGCTTTTGTGTGCTGACAACCACTCTAAGGTACCGTCAGTAGATCCATCATCCACCAAGACAATTTCGTAACCTTGAACAGACGCCCCGCTTTGTCTTGACGCGTCGTCACCTCTTGTCCCTACATCATCTCCCAGTTTCTGAGTTTCCAGGGCTCTCAGGCACTTTTCCAAAATTGGCTTGCGATTGTAAGTCGGAATAACAACGCTAAAAAACACAAACTCACCCACAATAATATTGCCCATCTTTAGCATAGGACAGCCGTAGCGCCTACACTGTTCCTAACAGCTGAAACACCTTTGTCCCTTGACAACAAAGGTGTTTTAGTCGTTTAGAAGCAGCAAGGCTGTTTTATCAGTTAGAACTACCCTTACGACGGGATTGACTGAGAATGAGAGATGCTCCAGTTAGACCTATAGCAACTAGCGTTGTGGTAGCTGTTGGTTCTGGAACTGTGCGGGGGGTGCGGATAGAGAAGTTTAGTGTAGCGAGACCCTGAGAGGGCGTTCCTGGAGGACCAAGTCTGTCCTCTTGGGTAAAAGTTATTGTACCTGTGGCGTTTTGGAATATACCCGTTCCATCAAAGATAGTTATATTACCACCACCCCTAATTGTACCTTCGGCTAAATTAATTTCAGCGCTATCGCTGGCTCTTCCAAATAATTCATTAGAACCACCAAAATACCTGTCAGCAAATACAGGTAAATTTGTCAAGCCAAATGCCCCAGGATCTGAATTAAAGTTGTATTTGAGAATAGATGGATTGCTTGAGGGTTGAAGTTGCCCGTAAGTATTGCTGATAAAAGATTCCAATCCGAAAGGAGCACCGATACTCTCACCTGTTATGGTTGCCCTGATTATACCCAAGTCTGGTCTGAATTCATTAATTTCGACTGCTGTGCTATAGTTGGCTGTAAATTCATAGGTAGTCTGTGCAGTTGCAGTTTTTATGCTTGACCCGAAACCGAGTAAAGTTAAGGTTACCGAAATGAACCATTTGACTTTTTGACGGAGCATAATAGTCCTTTGCTTTTTAGTTTAAAAAACTGAGTGTAAAGATAATCGCACCGCTCAACCAGAATAATACGTACAAACGAAGAGAACCTTGATGAATTTCTTATAAAGTAAAGGTAATTTTACGTAATTTTAATAACAACTATTCTCTGAAAGCGGTAAAATTACCTAGAGCGTTTTCATTCTTTTCCACAGCCATAGAGGAACTTGTGCATCGTCCTAAAGCGTCAGTTGTCAAGCAATACCCACTAAAAATTTATTGCTGGGCGTTATTATCCCAAACATATACCTTTCTTCTTAAAAAGATAATTTATACAAGGTGGTAAGCCATGCTTTCAGTTCAAAGGTGTGAATGCCCTTGTTCAGATGGTGTTACAAAAGTAACTTCTAATAAGCAAAAAACTCGGCTTTTGTCAATAACTATATGTTTGCTGACTGGGTTTTTTATGACAGAGTGGAGTGTGGGTTTGTTAAGCGGCAGCTTATCTTTACAGGCAGACGCAGAACATATTCTCTCTGATGTGGCAGCCTTGGGAATATCGTTACTAGCCAGTTGGTTGGCAGAGAAACCCGCTACTGAAAGGGCAACTTTTGGTCATCGCCGCATTGAAATATTAGCTGCTTTAGCAAACGGGTTAACCTTGCTTGTCATTGCTCTTGTTATCTGTTGGGAAGCCATCCACCGCTTTCAAACCCCAGAGGGCATTTCTGGCTTACCAATGTTAGTCGTGGCAATGATAGGCTTAATCGTCAATCTCCTCAATATCACTTTGCTTCATCCCCACTCTCACAACGACTTGAATGTGCGGGGTGCTTTGCTTCATGTCATCGCAGATACTGCTAGTTCCTTGGGTGTTATTCTTGCAGCTGTAGCGATTCACCTTTGGGATTGGTTCTGGGCAGATGCCGTTGTTAGTCTATTAGTTGCTGGCTTTACGGGTTTCAGTGCCTTGCCACTGCTTCGAGAAAGTCTCTTGATTCTTTTAGAGTACGCACCACCATCAATCGATCCAGTACAGGTAGAAACTTCTTTAAAATCCTTCCCTCAAGTTGTGGAGGTAAGCAAACTCCGTATTTGGAGAATTAGCCCAAACCTGGTGATGCTTTGCGCTCACATAACAACTGAGTGTACTACTCTTGAGGAACGCGATCGCTTGCTCAAGCAATTAAAAACCCATCTCCAAGAAACTTTTGGCATTCACGAAACCACTTTGCAACTCACCAGCCCAACATCCCTATCAACTCTCCCAATCCATCCTTTGTTTAAGCAAAATCTAGTTTCGATGTTATCTGCCAAAAAGTGACATCCTTCCCACCAAATCCAAGATTATGGTGGGGGTTTCCCAAATCACTTTGGAGATAAATTCCGATCGAAAGCTATTCAAAATCAATGGGCCAAAGTTCAGAAACCTCCCTAAGTTGGGTTTGCAGTTTTTCCAAATCCTTAATGCTGAGAGACATATGTAGGCACCAGTTTTTCTAATTCCATAATACAATTTCGGGAAAATGTGTATAAGATTTTACAATTATTAGGAAATTTTTGATGTGTATAAAATCAAAATTTATACGTAAAATAGTGACTCATTGCTTTGCTTTTGTTTCAGCAAGTGGAGAAACACATGGGTCGCGCAAAAAAGGTTGTTTTGGCATATTCTGGTGGAGTCGATACTTCCGTATGCATTCCCTACCTCAAAAATGAGTGGGGTGTAGAAGAGGTCATCACCTTAGCCGCAGATTTAGGTCAGGGCGATGAATTAGAACCGGTCAGAGAAAAAGCACTGAAATCAGGTGCAAGTGAATCTTTGGTGGTGGATGTTAAAGAGAGTTTTGTCAAAGATTACGCTTTTCCAGCAATTCAAGCGAATGCTTTGTATGAAAATCGCTATCCTCTGGGAACGGCTCTTGCCCGTCCGTTGATTGCTAAGATATTAGTAGAAACAGCAGAGGAATACGGTGCTGATGCGATCGCTCACGGTTGCACTGGTAAGGGTAACGACCAAGTGCGCTTTGATGTCTCGACTGCCGCCCTAAACCCCAATCTCAAGATACTTGCACCAGCACGGGAATGGGGAATGAGCCGTGAAGAAACCATTGCCTACGGTGAACGATATGGTATCCCCGCACCAGTAAAAAAATCCTCACCCTACAGTATTGACCGAAACTTGCTTGGTCGGAGTATAGAAGCAGGGGTTTTAGAAGACCCTAACGTGGAACCACTAGAAGAAATCTATGCGATGACAAAAGCTATTGCCGATACTCCCAACGAGCCAGAGTATATCGAAATTGGTTTTACTAGGGGTATTCCCACCTCAATCAACGGTGAACCGCAAAACCCAGTTGAGCTGATTGAACAACTTAACCAGGTAGTTGGCAATCACGGTGTCGGACGCATTGACATGATAGAAAACCGCTTGGTAGGTATCAAGTCACGGGAAATTTACGAAGCTCCTGCAATGCTCGTGTTAATTCAGGCACATCGGGATTTAGAGAGTTTGACTTTGACCGCAGATGTTTCCCACTACAAGCGTGGGATTGAAGAGACTTACAGTCAATTAGTGTACAACGGTCTGTGGTATAGCCCTCTCAAAGCTGCACTAGATGCCTTTATGCAAAAGACGCAAGAGCGAGTCTCTGGAACCGTGCGGGTAAAACTCTTCAAAGGCAACGCTACCATTGTTGGGCGGACTTCCGAGAATACCCTCTACACTCCTGATTTAGCCACCTACGGTGCTGAAGATAAATTCGACCATAAGGCGGCTGAAGGTTTTATCTACGTTTGGGGGCTACCAACACGTATTTGGGCACAGCAGGGAAGGTAGTCTCAAGTTCGTCACTGTTAGTGGATAGTGGATAGTAGTTAGTGGATAGTGGTAAAAGCTTCGTTTTAGATTAACGTCACAGCCACTAACTACTAACTACTACAAAAACAGTACTTGCACTGATGTAAATATAAAGTCATGTCAGTTATTTTACCTATCAGGCATTTTAATTGCTAGTATTATCCTGATTTAATGGAGTAACCTAGGGTGAAATCTCCAGACGATAAGTATAAAGACTTAGAACGGGTTGAGCGCCAACTCCGGGAAAAAGACACGGAAATGCGACTGCGTGAGTTAGAAACTCAAATGAGTGCTGAAGATGCAAAGGTCTATCAAACTGTCAAGCATCAGTCTGAAGGATCTGAAAAACTGTGGCAAAAAAAAGCTGTTTTAGGAGCTAAATTATTTGCTCTTGGGGTGGTAACAATTGTTGCTGTTAAAGTAGCCTCATTTTTCGCAGGAATTGTCATTATTGGATTATTGTCTTTTGTTACCTATAAACTTTTCTTCGACTCAAAAAGTAAAAATATTTTTAGGAAAAAATAAACATGGTTGTTAAAGCAGGAACTGATAGTTTTCTCAATGATTTAGAGCGTGTTGTTCAAGTTCGGGCTGAAGTTGCTATTGCTTTAAATAATATAGCTGACACAATTAACAAAGCTGAAGTGGTTGCAGACACAGCATCAGGAAAACTTAGCTTAGAACGTGATATTGACGACATTAGAGTTGCTAGTAAAAATCTGCGTACTGGTGTATTTCGCCTGCTCGTTTTGGGAGATATGAAACGGGGTAAAAGTACGCTACTGAACGCTTTACTTGGTGAGAATTTACTACCAAGCGATGTTAATCCCTGTACGGCAGTATTGACAGTTCTACGTTACGGACCGGAAAAAAAAGTCACTGTTTACTTTAATGATGGCAAAAGCCCACAACAATTGGACTTTCAAAGCTTTAAATTTAAATATACTATCGACCCACAAGAAGCAAAAAAACTAGAGCAAGAGAAAAAACAAGCATTCCCAGATGTTGATTATGCAGTGGTGGAGTACCCATTACCACTCCTGTCTAAGGGTATTGAAATTGTTGATAGTCCAGGATTGAACGATACAGAAGCAAGAAACGAACTATCATTAGGTTACGTTAACAATTGTCATGCCATTCTGTTTGTCATGAGGGCATCACAGCCTTGTACGCTTGGGGAAAGGCGCTATCTGGAAAACTATATTAAAGGTCGAGGACTATCAGTTTTCTTTTTAATTAATGCTTGGGACCAAGTGAAGGAATCATTGATCGATCCTGATGACGAAGAGGAACTAAAAGCAGCAGAAGATAAACTACGGAAAGTTTTTCGAGCGAATTTGTCGGAATATTGTTATGTAGACGGTCATGACATCTATGATGAACGAGTGTTTGAAATCTCCTCAATTCAAGCACTGCGCCGAAGATTGAAAAATCCTCAGGCTTCCTTAGAGGGAACTGGCTTTACCGAATTTATGGGTGCGCTAAATACTTTTCTCACTAGGGAAAGAGCGATCGCCGAACTGCGTCAAGTCAGGACATTAGCGAGACAAACTTGCGATCGCACTCGTGAAGCGATTGAAAGAAGAATACCATTACTTGACCAAGATGTCAATCAATTGCGAGCAAGAATTAACTCTGTGGAACCAGAATTTAAAAAACTGACAAGTATCCACGACCAATTCCAGCAAGAAATTAGAAACACGAGGGATACAAGCTCCAAAGCTGTTGCAGATTCTTTCCGGAACTACGTTTTAAACCTAGGCAATACCTTTGAAACCGATTTCCTTCGCTATCAGCCAGAATTAAATCTGTTTGATTTTTTAAGTCGTGGGAAACGGGAAGCCTTTAACGCCGCATTGCAGAAAGCTTTTGAGCAATACATCAATGATAAAGCTGCTGCTTGGACTTTGACTGCTGAAAAAGACATTAATGCAGCCTTTGCCCAACTGTCAAGAAGTGCTGCCCAATATGGCGCTTCTTACAATCAAGTGACAGACCGAATTACAGAACAATTGACTGGTGAAAAAGTTCAGGTTAACACTTCCACAACGACCGAAGAAGATAATGCTCCTAAATGGGCAAAATGGGCAATGGGTTTGTTATCCTTATCTCGCGGTAACCTAGCTGGTGTTGCAATGGCTGGCGTAGGTTTTGACTGGAAAAATATTCTATTGAACTACTTCACTGTTGTTGGTATTGGGGGAATAATTACAGCAGTCACGGGGATGTTACTCGGACCTATTGGATTTGCTTTGCTAGGCTTGGGTGTTGGCGTTTTGCAGGCAGATCAAGCACGAAAAGAGTTAGTGAAAACAGCAAAGAAAGAGTTAGTGAAGTATCTGCCACAGGTGGCGCAAGAGCAATGGCATACAGTTCACAAGGCGGTAAAAGAGTGTTTTGACTCTTATGAAAAGGAAGTCAGCAAGCGCATTAATGATGATATCTCTGCCCGTAAATCGGAGTTGGATAATTTGCTGAAGCAAAAGGAAACTCGCGAAATCAACCGCGATAATGAATTGAAGCGGTTGAAACAGTTAGAGGAAGATATTTTTGCACAATTGCAAACCGTCGAGTCAGCTTACAACGATTTACTAGCTTATTACAGCTAGTGCTTCATGTTATTAATTCTAAGTGGTTAGGTTGGTAGCTCCCCGACTTTTTAGATAAGCCGGGGATATCAGCAATCTAAAACATAAGAATTAAGTAAGTCGGTGTCAATAAACAGAAATACGTTACAAAATGTAAATGCATCTGAAATCCTTACTAATGACAAATGACTGAGGACGACCTTTACCAGTTACGTTCTTTCTTACCGACTTACTTCAACAAAGCATGGGAAGGAGAAGAAGAAAAGTATGCAATCACAACAAAAAGTAGATTACCGACAACTGGCAGATACTCTAAAAGCAGCATCTGCATTGCTCAATTTAGAGCCAAAATCGCAATTACAACAAGATATTACTACCATCTGCAATCATCTTATCAATCCTAACTTTCGGATTGCGGTCTTTGGACCCTTTAATCATGGCAAGTCTACTTTAATAAATGCCATGTTGGGCGATCGCGCTTTACCAATAGATTTAATTCCTACTACAGGTGCTACAATTATTGTTAAGTATGGAACTAGTCTGAGAACTCGGATTAATTTAATAGATGGTAATGAAATTTATCGTAATGGAACTGAAATTTTAAAGCAATTTGCAATTTTGGATGGTGACAGGCGGATGCGAAATGATGTAGCATCTGTAGAAGTTTTTTGTCCTCATCCCTTTTTAGATACAGGTGTAGAATTCTTAGATTTACCGGGAACCAACGACAGAGAAGAACAAAATAATTTGGTACGCCAAGAACTTTTAGGTGCAGACTTAGTAATACAATTGCTAGATGCACGCAAGTTAATGACTTTAGGAGAGCGAGAAAACTTGCGAGATTGGCTGCTAGAACGTAGTATTAAAACAGTTATTTTTGTTGCCAACTTTATTAATTTACTCGATCCAGAAGACCAAAAACAAGTTCAAAACCGTTTGCGCTTTGTTGCTGAAAGCTTTCGAGCAGAATTACCACCTGGTTTTAGTAATTTATATCGTGTTGATGCTTTACCCGCTTTACGATGGACTTCGTGACGATACTCATTAATGGATTCCTCCAGAACTAATGAAACCAGAACTTTAGTTAAACTGGTGCGACTTTAATTTGGTTGGCGGAGTTTGCTTGTGTCAAAAGTCGTACACAAGCTTTTGAACTCATCTACCTTCCGGATTTATTTTCGGGCATTATGTTGAGCAAATATGACTGCTCTTAACACTTTGTAACATTGTTTTTCATGTTTACTGTTGCAACTGCAATCTGAATGCAACATTAAGAAATATTGCAACAGCGAACTCAGTCAACAATCTGGTGTAGAGAAGCGCCATGGCGCTTCTCTACAGAGACTCTTGACTCTTAATTTTTGGCTAACTTCGCTTAACGCAAGTTAGACCGACCAGTCAGCAGAGAAGGAGACAAGCTAGACCAAGACTGTTTCACTAGGTCAGCTGCTGCCTTCACGCTGCCAAGGTAGTTACCTGCGGGTAGAGATGGATAGCGGTAGTAAGGTACCACATCCTCACCAAAGTAGCGAGAGTACTCCGCACTATTGACCAGTGCCTCTACAGCAGCTTTTAAACCACTGTCAGCCAGCAGTTTGTTGTACTGGCGAATTTCCGCTTGGGTTGCTGGTGCGCGTCCCAAGATATGGCGGAAGAGGAACTCAATAACTTTGGTGTTGGGATAGGGGGTGTAGAAGCGCTTGCGATAGATTTCTGAACTTGCTAGTTCGCGAACGAACTCTCTGACAGAAATTTCTCCATTCCGCAGTCGGCTTTCTAAGTCAGTACGGCGGAAGTATTGGGGAACTTGACCGCTAAACACATCCAATACCTGACAGTAAATGGCGTTCATCACCTGTTGCATTTCTGCTTGGTTTGCACCAACTGTCATGCGGTAAATGCGTGCTGGTTTGCGGCGGGTTGTACCCACACCCACTTCAACTGATTGCCCGCGACCATCGTTATAGGAGCGACCCAGTTCAATAAACAGTGGCTTGCTCTTGTCAATTTCACGAGCCTTCGCTGCCATGTCTGCGATCGCCTTCGCCAAAATTGGCATTTGAGCGACATCCATACGTGGTTTCACTGGCTCAAAGCTGGGGACAACAATGTCCTTACTTTGCTTGGTCAGTTGGTTGTAAAGCTTTTGAGTGTTGGGGAAGTTAGCCGCAGGGAAGGTGGAGAAGCGGTTGTAAGGTACGGTATCCTCACCAAAGGTTTGGAGATACTCCGCACTATTCACCATTACCGCGATAAACGCACGCAGTCCTTGAGTAGCCAGTATTTGATTATACTTGCGGATTTCTGCTTGATCCAGCGGAGCGCGTCCCAGGAAATGCTTTGTGCCTAACTCAATGACCTTGGTGTTGGGGTAAGGAGTATAGAACTCTTTCTGGTACAGGTTAGAATTACCCAACCCTTCAATGAATTCCTTAACGGTGATTTCACCGTTACCCAACTTGCTTTCCAGCGATGAGAATTCATTTTGGGCGACGTAAGGCTCAATATTGCGCTCAAAAATCTGACGATACGCAGCACCGATAACAGTTCCTATCGCAACTTTATCGTTATTGCCTGCTACCAACTTAAAGACTTTTGTTTGTTCGCGCTTCTTGCTAACACCTTGGCTAATGCGGGACTGAATATCTGGTTCCGTCCGCATTTCTTTTACGGCACCCAGTTCCACAAAGCGGGGTGTTTCTTGCTTTTCTACCTTAGTGCCGATATCTTCGCCAATGCTACCAACACGAAGTTGTCGCAGTGCAACACCGCTAGGAGTTAAATACCGTTCGTAAGGAACTGTATCTTCACCAAATGCTTGACTGTACTCTTGGGTATCGATAATGGCGTCAATCAGCGCGTAGAAACCCTTTTTAGCACAAATGTCAAAGTACTTGTTATTTTCCTGACGACCGTAAGTAGGACGACCTAACAAGCGACGGTGGATGTACTCAATTGCTTTACAGACGTAAAGCGGAGTCCAGTACAGCTTGCGGAACAAGTCTGACTTAGCCAAAGCACGGACAAACTCCCTTACGGAAATTTCACCGTTTTCCAGCTTAATTTCTGCTACCTTCAGACGCTGACCTTCGTAGACAGCGCGACCAAAAACTTGTAGGTAAGCAGCCCGAATAAGAGCTTGAGTTGAGCTTTCCGAGAATTTAACACTGGTTCCAGTGGGTGATTTTTTCCCTCTTGTACCGGGGAGTTGATCCAAACGGAACACTTTGGGTCCCAAACTACCGGGGAATTCACCTCTTGCTTTGGGATTGCTGTTTTGGTTGTTAATACCAGGTCCTTGATGGATCAGGATGCGCTTGGTATCCTTCCCAAAAGGAGCAGGACGGTTGCTTGGGTTCCGAGTTTCTTTCGGGAAGATTGCCCCAAACTGAATTTCTAATGGGTCGTTACCAGAACCGTATGGATGCTGGTCGGGCAGTGGCTGCTCGTAGTCAGCAAACAGTGTAATAAACTGAGGAACTTTGCGGAAGGGGGCGCTGTAGTTAAACAGGTCTTGCTGAGGTCCCCAGTTGCGGCATTCTTGGGCTTCTTGACCCAAACCCCGGATGTAGGGTACTGTTTCCTCCCCAAAGTAATCGGCGTATTCCTGAGAATCTACCAAAGCATCAATCAGACCTGGTAGACCACGGCTGGAAACGATATCAAAGTATTTCTGTACTTCTTCCCGGCTACTTGGTCCCCGTCCTAAGAAGTGGCGGAAAGCGAGTTCTAGGGCGCGGCTGTTGATAAAAGGTTGGAAAAACTGTTTTTGATAAAGCGGAGATTTGCCAAGGCGACGGACAAATTCTTTCATTGAAATGCTGCCATTTTTCACCTGAGATTCCAGGTAAGAAATGGACTGACCGTAAGCGCGAGTAATATCGCGTTCAAAGATTTGTCGGTAAGCCGCTTTCACGACTTCAATTTTTTCTGTTGCTGACAATCCCGGCTTCATCACAAACTTAGGACGCCGTTCTGCCGCATTAAAGTAAATTTGAGGCAGTTGTAAACCCTGTTGGTCGCCACTCGGACGTTGGCGCAGTTTACTCGAAGGGCTGGGTGCTTTGAATTCTGTAATCAAAACATCCATGTACTGAGATACAATCTCTGTCCCTTGAGGGTCTTTACGGAAATAAGAAAGCGCTGCTAGTTTCATTTCCTGCAAAGCCACAATTGTGGCTTCACCGGAACAAGCGTTTTCAATAATTTCTCTCAGACCACGGGTATTGACAGCGATAATGTTGGGGTCTCCTGCCACGATCGCATAAGTCACATAGCGCAAAAACCACGATAGGTCTCGCAAGCTCTTCGCCATGTTTGCCGGACCGTAACGGGCAATGTTAATGGGTCGGAACCCTGGAGGAATTGGAGCACCGGGCGAGCTGTTAAAGATAGAACGTAAGTTTTCTAGGAAACCACCACGAGATTCAACATAGGTGACAGTTCCCAACTTCATACCTTCTTTGACGTTCCCAGCAGCAACCATTGCCATCTCGGGTTCCCTTGGCTTTTCTAAGAAAGCCATTGGCGAACCACCAACGAAAATACGGTTGGCAGCGCGAGAGACGATAATCTCTGAATTTTCCGTGAGCGTCTGGGCGATGTCTAGACGCTTTGCACCCGATGCAAAATAGTTTGCCAGTTCATTGAGTTCGCCAGATCCCAGAAAGCGGTCTTGCTGCTCTGCTTGGGAAATTGTTGATACAGCTAGGGTTTGATATAGTTGCGGACGCGCAACTGAGCTTCCACCACTTGCCTTAACACTCATCGGATTTGTAAAACTCCCATCATATTTTTTCTTGTGTTAAGTCTGGGTTGCTCTCAGGCTTGACACGGGCGTGTGGTTATGCCTAAAGAGTGCCGCCTTAAAGACTGCCAGAAAAAATTAACCCAGTCAGCTTTTAGATTAGAACGTTTTGCGGTTTATCAGGGGCTTTATTAAGAAGTATGTAGAAACTGTAGTTCTTATGTATCAGGTCTCAAAGTCCGTGCTTCAACGTCTCTGAGAATTTTATGAAAATTTGTAAATAAATATTACAATTTTTAACTTGTTTTGGAGATGCGCTTTTTAACGCACCTCCACACCAACTGTTACATCCAGCCCGTTCATTGACTCTCTTGCTTTTGTACGGTTGAACTGCGAGAAACACCCCATTCTCTACTTCACCGCAATAAAATCCATACGTTCTACGTCCTCAGGGTCGAGACCAATGACACTTAGAGTCACTCGCCGACCTGCATTGTTACCCCATCCATGGCTTCCCCAAGCTGGAATATAAGCGTTTTGACTTTTAAAAAAATCATCTACAAATTTGAAGCTGTCAATTGAGACTGAAGATTCTTTGTCGAAGTCCTCATCCTCAGTTGATTGATGCTTGACAATCTCACCTAAACTGAGATAGCGCAACTTTGAACGGAATCGAAAGTGTTTATGAGCGATCAGGCACTCGTCTGAACTTACCAGTTTTTCATCCGCAAAATTCTCGTTACAAGAGTAGTAGAACTCTTCGAGGCATTCGCCCTTGTCAAATAGCTCGTACCTGCTATTATTAGTTGTACAGTTACAACCGTAGTAAATAGCTTTTGTTTGTAATAATTTGGAGAGAGCTTGAGCGTCTTCTACTTTCAACATATCCTGAAGTTGCTCCTCCAAAATCTCCTGCTTGCCATTCCCGATATGATAGGACAAAGTCATATTTTCTTCATGAATCAATGTCCAATGATGGCCAAAGAACCGAAAGACTACAAAGCAAACATCCGTGAGGATGACTTCTCTTTCAAAGACATCGCGACACCAAATTGTAGCATTCCTAATTTGAGATAGGGCTCTGGATACATCATCAATTGGGGCTTGTACCAAAACGTATCGATCGTTTAAATTGCTGCTATCAATGCCCAGTCTTTGTAAAATTGGAGTATTGTGATATTGCTTAGCTCCCGACTTGCGTAATAATTGAACAATAGCTGAAAAATTATCCTGTTGGGCATAGAAAAGCGCTGTATGTCCGTACTTATTATGGGCATTTACATGAGATCCTGCATGGATTAACATTCGAGCAATTCCAATATGACCTTTTTCAGCTGCCCTCATTAAAGGTGTTGTCCCATCAGTTTCACCTAAGTTAACATCAGCGCCAGCTTTAATTAAGGTTGCAACAATATCAATATGGTTTTGCTCTACTGCTTGTATTAAAGCTGTTTGTCCGTAAGAATTTTTTGCATTAATATTAACCCCAGTTTCAATAAAATCTAGAACTTTTGATAGGCTACCTTGTTCTGCTGCTTTTACTAAAGCGATCGCCATCAAGCCTTCTGTTGAAGCTCCCGCATCTATTAACATTTTAGCAATACTGATGCGTCTCATTATTTTGAGATTATCAAGGGAGCTTCCAAAGGTTTCTAGATAATTTTCCGTTTCTAAAACTTCATTTCTTGAGGCATACATTAAAGCAGTATTACCGTCATTATCCTTTGCATTGATATCAGCCCCAGCTTGAATAAGTATGGCAGCAACTTCAGCATTGCAAAATTCTGCAGCAAGTATCAATGGAGTTCGACCATTGATATCCTTAGCATTAATATCTGCTCCAGCTGCAATCAACATCTTGGCAATTTCACCAGTCTCATCTCTAACTTCAGTTGCAGTTTCCATAAGGGGAGTGAATTGGTAACCGTATTCATCCGGATCTCGAATATCAACACTAGCACCTGCTGTTAGAAGTAATTCCACAATGGCTTTGTGACCCTGTTGTATAGCGTAATGCAAGCTACTGCCACAATCCCAAACCTGGTTAACATTAGCACCAGCAGCAAGTAGCGATCGCACGATCTCAAGATAACCCCCGCAAATCGCCGTTAGGAACGCATTGTAAAATTTCTGGTTTTTCTTTTTTTCTGCGTATTTTCCTGTTTCCAGTAATAAATTAACGACCTGTGTAAAACCATTACTAGCTGCTAAGTGTAATGGAGTAGACGCACCTTTGTGAACAGAAGCACCCGCCTCTAGCAAAATTTCTATCGCTTCCAAATTGCCTTCATTTGCTGCTATTTCTAAGGGTGTCCAACCACTTTCAGAGTCCAAGCAATTGACATCAATTCCACTATCAATAAATTCTCTCACTTTAGAAATGTCTCCAGCCACAATAGTTTCGTAGATACTTATAACGTTTGGCTCAGGTTCCATCTGACCACTTAAACTGTTCATTATAATAGACATTTTGATATTTAGATTAAATACTTTTTAATTTTTAAGTGCCATCAAAATCTTTGCCATCAGTGGTTGCCATGATTTTTTCTAATATTTCCAGATTCTCGCATTATTTAGCTATTGTGAACAAGCTTTTTAAATTAGTTAAATTTTTGTTTATAATAAATATTTTTAGTCAATAAAGACACACACTGACTTGTCTTCAAAATCACGCAGAAGTTTAACTTTTATTTTGAACTGGTATGGTAGTCCATTTTTAACAAGCTTGCTTTTTTATGCAAAGTAGTAAATTTATTCTTCAAATTCAAAATTTCTATTTCAGTAGAATTACTGCATTTACAATAAAGTTTACACCATAAATTTTAGATATTTGTATCAATTTCTACAGAGGTCGAGAAAGACAGAAAACCGATAATGATAACAATTGAATGATTGGGTTACAAGGTGGAGAAAAGCGCTATGTTGTATGTTGCACTAAGAATATATGTACCCTGCCCAGGTAGGCTTTGCTTGTATAGCCCTAGACTACCAATTTAAAGGCATAAAAACTTTTGCCCGAGGCTCATTATGTCGGACTCTCAAACTATTAGCGCTGCTGTTGCCAAACTTTACAATACCTACCCCTTCCCCCCTGAACCCTTATTAGATGAGCCACCTCCAGGTTACAACTGGCGCTGGAATTGGTTGGCTGCCTATAACTTTTGTACGGGTCAGAAACCTCAAAAGCAAGATATCCGGATTTTAGACGCGGGCTGTGGTACGGGGGTTGGAACAGAATACCTGGTTCATCTCAATCCTACAGCCCATGTTGTTGGTATTGACCTCAGTGCTAAGGCGCTGGATGTCGCAAAGGAACGCTGCCAACGTTCTGGGGCAAACCGAGTTGAATTTCACCATCTCAGCTTGTATGATGTGGAACAATTACCGGGTGAGTTTGATTTGATTAACTGCGTGGGTGTACTTCACCACTTACCCCACCCAATTCGTGGAATTCAAGCTTTGGCAAAAAAGTTAGCCCCTGGTGGCTTGATGCACATCTTTGTTTACGGAGAATTGGGGCGTTGGGAAATTCAACTGATGCAAAAAGCCATCGCACTCCTTCAGGGCGAAAAGCGGGGCGATTATCGCGATGGTGTAGCGGTTGGACGACAGATATTTGCTTCCTTACCTGAAAATAACCGTATTCTGAAGCGGGAAAAGGAACGTTGGTTATTGGAGAATCAGCGGGATGAGTGCTTTGCGGATATGTACGTACATCCCCAGGAAATAGATTACAACATAGAAACATTGTTTGAACTCATTGATGCTTCAGGATTGGATTTTGTTGGTTTTTCAAATCCCAGTTTTTGGCAGTTAGACAGACTTTTGGGTAAAGCACCAGAGTTAGTAGAACGGGCAAATAAGTTCAGCGATCGCCAACGCTACCGCCTGATAGAATTATTAGATCCAGAAGTCACTCACTACGAATTTTTCTTAAGTCGTCCACCCTTGCCTAAAGCAAACTGGTCAGATTCAGAAACAATACTCGCAGCAACTCCAGAGAGAAACCCCTGTATAGAAGGTTTTCCCAACCAGTGTATTTTCAACTACGATTATCAACTTGTTAACCTATCTCCAATGGAGCTAGAGTTTTTACAAAGCTGCAATGGGGAGTTAACAGTAGGAGAGATTTTGAAAAATACGCAGTTAGAGTTAGATAGGGTGAGAGAACTCTTAAAGCAACAGTTGATTATGCTGTCACCCAATCGGTAGCAACACATAAACATCTGCGACAAACAACGTAGACGTAGGTTGGGTTGAGCGACAGCGAAACCCAACACACAAACATCTCCAACAAAGAATATACAGACGCCCTCTGTGTTGGGTTTCGTTCCATTCGGTTTCGTTGTGTTGGGTTTCGTTCCTCAACCCAACCTACGTATTGGATTGATTCCCCGCCTGATGGAAACATATTGCTGAAGCGGTTATTTTTTGTCCGTTTTGTGTTATCATTCGTTTTTTATTTCAGTGTAAGTTTGTAAGAACGAAGTATTAAATTTGAGCTTGCCAACATTAGGGCACAGAAGGGAACCAAAAAGGTAAAATAGGAATAAAGGGAATTTGTGCTTTTCTCTTCTACGAGTCCTTATCTCCCCACAACTTCCGACACGGAATTTATGGACAAAAGGGTATGAATTTGTCCTTGTCATCCGCATATTCCGTGTTGAAAATCGTTTTTAAGCTGCCACATTTACCCTGCTACTTTTCTCCGGACAATAAGTTAATTGTTTTTTTCTAAAGTATTGTTACCCAATCGTGATATGATTCAGCTGAGTGGCTTTGACTTCCGCTTCTTTGTCTTCATCGTGGCGACAGGGGCACAAAGGAGCTCCTAGTTCATCTTTATGCTTGGCAAGCCCTTCAATCACAACGGCTGTCACAGAGGGTTCACTACAGAAGTAAGTTCCCGTGCGCTTCGCGTATTGTTCGGAAAAGTGGCGCATTGCCTCCAAGCTATGCTCGCTGGATGTTGTATTAACTTCTGGTGAAATCATGGGATCGACTACTCATAATTTAAACATATCTTCGCATTGTACCGCAGCATATGTAAGGTACAACTGGGGGAACTTCCCCGTCTTCCCATTCATCCAGCCTGTATATTTTACTTAATCAATTAGGTGAAAACTGGATGGGGCGCAGGGAAGAGAAGAATTGCTACATTGAGTGGCGATCGCGCAAATTAAGTTTCTTTGCGTTTATTGAAGTTTTCAATTGACAAAATTTGATTCGATTATCAAGGCGCTTTTCAAATATAAGTAGGTCGGTAAGAAAAACGTAACTAGTAAGGATCGTCCTTAGTCATTTGTCATTGGTTAGTAACAAATGTAGGTTGGGCTATGCTACACGTTTGATTGCTGCTGTATTGCATAGCCTACCTTACTATCTTTAAGATAAAACTTACCAAAACTAACAAAAATGGTACGTAACGAAGTTGTAGGGGCGAACGGTTGTTCGCCCCTACTGTCGTCTCGCCCGTTCTGTATTGAGGGTTGGGGAGAACCCCTACCCTCAAGAGATTTTGGGATAGTTTTTGATTTGGAAGCCCCTAAAACTTAGGAATAGAATTCCGTTACGGTTTTTTCATAAATTTTTTGTAACTTTTTCACGTGAACATCCATAGTAAATTTTTCCATTAACAAAGCGTTACCTTGTTGACCCATGCGAACGCATTTTTGATAATCTGTAGATAACTCAGTAATCGCCTGCGCTAGTTTTTGAATATCATTACCTGGAACCAAAATACCTGTTTCTCCTGTTTGCATGTATTCTGGGATACCACCTACCGCACTGGCAATAACAGGTCGATGGTGAGCATAAGCTTCAAGGGTAACCAAACCTGCAGGTTCAGGCCAAACACTCGGGAAAATAACTGCAAAACACTCTTGATAAAGAGACTTTAACTTATGACTCTCACACCATCCGTGCCAAGTAATACGATTATTTAAACCAAGGGAGTTTGCTAACCTTTCTAACCTGGGTCGATCCCACCCGTCACCTGCAATGTCGAGGTGAATGCGCTCATCAGTTTGTGCCAAACTCTTGAGCAGCCATTCCAACCCTTTATCAGGAACAATCCGCCCAGCAAACAAGATTCTATGATTTTTATGTGTTTCTACACTTAGGGGTGCAGTAGGTGTTTCAGAAACAGCAATTCCATTATGCAGGGTTATAACTTGGTGAGCGGGTATACCATTTTTAATGTGCTGGTTCCGGACGTAATCACTCGGGGCTATGATAATAACTTTAAGTTTTTTTACAAGAGATAGGAGATCGTGAGTGAACTGAAATTCTTTAATTATTCTCGCAGGTTTACGGCTACCACAGCCATCGACTACTTTGCCCCACATACATCCCAGATAAGAAAAATTGCGATCGCAAATTACGCTTTGACCTGCTAAATATTTAGTTCCGCTAGGACAGTAGAGAGTGTGATTGTGAGCTGTAAAAATAGCCAAACATTCTCCGGTTAGTTCCCATAAAAACTCTGCACTATGGATGTGCAGCAATTTTACCTGACTCTGGTCAATAGTGTCGAGTGATTTAATAATACGCGAGCTAACACCAGGTAACTGACGAGAAAAAAGATAAGCCAAATAACGTTCAGCGCCCCCACCTTCACCTATGGGAAAACCAGAACAATGATAAATTGAGTCTTTTTCAACCCCAAGTTCAGTAAATTGTTCTTGAATTATAGTGCCATTATTAATTAAATTAACCATTACTCTTTGTTCCTAATTCTTAAGGCGATCTGCTTGTTTTTTTCCTATTAATAGTTGGTAATAGAGCCAATTCCGGGAACTAAACACAATCCGCGCTCCCGGTGAAATGGCAATATTTTTCAACTATCTCGTATACACCCCAATTCCGACACTGAAGGTATATCAAGATTCAGTTATTAATAATTGCTTTTGAGGCAAACTTTGCTTGATTTTTGAGAGCAAGCTCCGATAGCGGAGAAAACTTTGTATTGCACTTGGGATTGGTGAAGAACTCCGGGCTATCGATCCCTCTAACCAGACTCCTGGATTATCAGCTAATCTCGCAGTCAAAAAAGATTTAGCGACATCCATCCAGTTGTAGGATTGGGCAAGAGAATCAGTCTTATCACTATGACCTTTCTCCCAAGGAAAATCGCCCCAAGCCTGCGCCTCAATATAAGAAGGATTGAACCAGAAGGACTGAAGCACATTTCCAGAAGCCTCACGCACATCTGACCATGAATTAATTAAGCTTGCATCAAGTAGCAAATTCTCTGTAAAAGAGTAAATTGCCTTTCTCACAAGTGGTAGACCCCAGTCGATAATCTTTTGATTGCGTTCTTCTTTGAAAACTGGTCGAACTCGATCGCCTTCCTCCATGAAGCCCACGACAGTACCATGATCTGCACTACAAAACATTTCTAGAGGAACCATACCCAAATGAGGTAACCCCTCACTCAACCCAGTCCTTGTCCGCAGATCGTAGAAATAGCCTTTCTTGGTAGGGTCATATACATTGTCTTTGGGATTGCTTCTGAGTCCAAAAAATAGACCCGCATTGAGTGTAGCTCCCTCAGGATTGAGCAGCGCGACCAGGGAATCATAGGAACTGCCAAACCAACCGACATCAACTAACCCCTTGGTTGTTGAGTCTAACATTCCTTCTTGCTCCAGATATTTCATCAGAAGTTGTCGCTTCTGTTCTGCTTTCTGAAGAATCAGTTCAATGACCTTGTCGTTTTGCAGCAATGGATGCAAAGCTTGCTGTTCGCGAGGGCTGAGAATTCGGAACCAATCTTCTTCTTTGAATCCAACGCTAGCCAAACAATCGCTAATTTCTTCAGGAGCAATACAAACCCGAGCAAAAAAGTCCCGAATAGAAACGTCAGTGGTGCCATCCAAAATCCAACTCGATCTTTGCAACATCTCGGATGCTTGCTTGCGATCGAGACTGGCGACAGCTGGCATATTCCAAGCTAGCCTGCTGCCATAGATATAGCGCAGCTCGCAAGAAACTTCAAGCTTACCAACTAATCTACGCGCTATTTCCAGCAAAATTTGACCATCCCGCGACACAAAGTAGAGCCGTTTTAAGCCCATCATCTGTGCCTGCTGGAGCACCCAGAGAACATAACCAACCAATATAGGTGCAACCACACCAGCTGCAACATCACGCAGAGCCTCTTCTTTTGAGGATGACACTGGGACTTGTAAACGCGTTAATCTTGAAGCCCCAGCTAGAGCAGAAGATAAACCCTCTGTGGCAGAAGAATAAGACTCAAGTATTTCTTCATACCGATTCAAGTTGCCTTCGTTAAAATGCTGAGCTTTCAGTCCAACCTTTTTGGCTCCTTGGACATCAACACGCAAATCATTACCACAATGAGATACTTGTCCAGGTGAAATCCCCTGACGTCTTATCAACTCTTGGAAAAGTTGACCTGTTGCCTTGGATTTTCCGTATTCGTGAGATACATATAACTCGTCACCTTGTACCCAGAACGAATGACGCACTAGCTGCTCTTTGATGAACTCCGGTGGCAAATACATATCGGAAACGAAAACTACACGCTTGCCTTGGTCGCGGGCAGCTTGTATAAGTTTCTTTGCCATCGGAACGGGGCGAATGAGTTCGGACTCCAGGACACATTCTAGGTGCATCATTTTGTCGCGTTGCTCATCGGTGAGCCGCAGCGCAATAGCAAGTTCTATATAGATTTGATATAAAGAACATTTTTCACCTACATTTCCGTAGGTTCGGTGTTCAGCCTTGATACGAGCATGAGCGAAGGCTTCAGGCGTACAGCTAATCAGCGATTGGCTAGCGAGTTGTTTACCTAGCAGAAGAAAGATTGCCCTTGGTGCTCCAACGACTCGCGTCAGAACTGTGTCAAATACGTCAAATGAGGAGATTTGTATTGTATTCATTTCTTCGCTGAATGATGGGTTCTAAATTCGGTGACTGCGTTCTAACACTGCTCGCAACTATTTTCAAATGACTAGGAAAAGCTATATAACCCTGCATTCAACCAAAACTTGTGTCTGACATCTCTAACATAATGTCTTAAAGCAATTTCTTTACTAGCAAATTTATCTGGATAGATGAACTGGTCTTCTACGCTGAGAACATATCGTTCTTTACACAGCGGCTTGCCATGATTTTTATGAATTGTCAAATGTACGATGGTTTGTTCAGTAAAATAGCCCGGAGGTTCTCTAAGATACGCCAAGCGTTCAGTAGCAAAGCTCCAATCTAACTCATGCTTGAATACAATAAATCCTGCGTTGATTGGATTTAATATTTCGTCAGCCTCGTAAAGAATTCGCTTATCTAGTGAATTAGCGCAATCAGGTAGATATCGATTGTATTTATCGTCAGAATAAACTATATCAAGTAAGTCAATTCCGCCAGGAAAAAATAAAATATCTGAATCTGTGTAGATAGTTGTACCGTTAACAGGAATAGACATTAATGCCGATAACTTTTTGCCCATTGGGTGTAGCTGGGCATAATGAGTGACACATTTAGGTATATCCGCTCGAATAAGTTCTTCTATAGGCATCACCTTAACACAGGGATGTATGCGGCAAAGCAAATCACGACTGGCATCCGTGTAACTTCCATCAGAAATGACAGTGAATGTATCTGGAATGCCAATATAACGGATAAATGACCGAATACTTACCACCTGTTCTGGCAAATCTCGCTCGCATGATAAGGCGTAAACATTTATTGGAACTTTCCGAGTTTGTTCGATAGAAGTATTAACTAAGTTAACGAGCAAAGCTTTATACAAGGAACGAAGTACTTGCCCTTGAATCCTAGCACTGTGATAGCCTATATTTACCATTTTTAAATTTGTGTGAAAAATGTAAAAAGTATTTAGACGCAGGTTCTGAAAGACAATTATCTTGCTATTGATAATTCCGCATCCGTATTTGAAGATGTATATCCAAGGCAAGCGCATCTTGAATGCTATTGACAAGAATAACAATCTATCTGTTGGACGCAGTTCTGTTTTTTCAGACTATTGCAATTCACGATAATTATGAACTTTGCTTAACAATTATCATGTTGAATCTTAACAATCCAAGCGATAACTCCTGATGCATTTAGCAGCAAAAGCCTACGTTGCAAACAATTTATAAAATCATATTCTTGTCAATGATTGTTAAGATGTGTTTACCCCGGTCGTATATGTATATACTAATTATCTTGTTCTTTTGCCGTCAACGAATATGTGTTCGCTTTATGGATTTTTTATACATAATGGGAGATATGTGTTGATACTTTAAACAGGAATTTTAACTGTATCTGTATTTATAGCCTCATCTTTTTGTACTGATTTTAATTGATACAACCTTAGCCATCCTTTCCTACGGAATTTGATGGGAAGAAGATAAGCAGGGGTATCATTTTTCTTCCCCTGCCTCCCCTGATTATCCGGACAGAATTGTCTGATTGTGTATTTTAGAGAGCAACTCCAGTTAATTTAACCTTTGTTGCAATTGGGGTTGGAGTGGTTGTTGAGCGTCAAGCACTATTCCTGGGTAATCCCTATTGACTACCACTTGTTCGTGTGGTGCAGAAGTATCTTGCCATAGAACCCAACGACTACCGCTAGGTAAAGAAGAGAGAGTTAAAGGATTTTGTGTCAGCCAGATTAAGGGGGAGTTGGGACGTAGTGTACTAGCGTCTTCATTAGATGCGATCGCTGCTAAGGTTTCTTGAACAACACGTTGACCCCTGATTAACCCTGTTGATGCTGTCCACAGTGCTAGCTGCATTTGCTGTCGTGCGCCATAGAAGTACAGTGATGCCCCAGCAATCACTGCTTGTTCAAAATTCTCTTCATTCCAATTGCCAGCACTATCCAGAGCAATGATAATTTCCTGGCCACCTGTAACCACTTCTAACTCCCGCACTCGGAACTCTCCATAACGGGCAGAAGTGCGCCAATGGATGAGACGAATGGGGTCTCCTATATGGTAAGGACGCAGGGAGCGAGTTAGCCCTTGGGTGGCTGTCTGTAAAGGTCTGCCACGGGGGTCACCCCTTTTACTATCTTCCTCTCCCATTTCATCTATAAGGGGACAGGAGGTAAGGGGTAGTATTTTGGGGTAGACAATTGCCATGACAGCAGCATCACGAAAACGGCGGCACCAAAACAACCCTAAGGGAGCACCACTTACCAATTCAACGGATTGCCAGCGATAGATCCCCCGCCGCTTTGTTGGGTGGTGATATACCCAACGATAATGTTCTCCAATGGAAATTTTTTCAATTGACCTCTGTACGGGCTTTCCTAAAACAAAGGGCAGCATATCCTGAACTTGCAGCAGAGTTACAGGTTGTTGTGCCTGATTGAAAATTTCTAATTCAACCGTGAAATCGTCTCCTGCTGTCACTGGTTCGATAGGAAGACGTTTCACAACCAGACCCAAAAGCGATCGCGGTGGTAAGACGACTGCCAAGCCTAACAAAGCAAAACTGACACCGCTGATGGCATAAAGCCAGCCAGCCATTGTATTAATTCCAGCCGCGAAAAAACAAATAGCAATTCCCATTAACACCCAACCACTGTATGCAGGGGCACAAGCGCGGGTTTCCAACCAGTTAGTGATATTTTTAATGATTTTCATGTAAACCAAGCTAACCCACAAATCTTCAAATTGGCATTACTTAAGGGTTTCCCTAAAGACTTGATGAAGATAAATTATGAAACGAGTGGATTAACTGAGGATGGGATTAAATTAGTACTCTAGGTAAGTTTACGGTTAATTTAGGTAAAACCAGTTAGTTTTGTCTTGGCTGAACTAACCGTTCCTGTTTATTCCACATCTACCCCAGGAAACTCAAATGGATAACGATTTAACGTCGCGGTTTAAGAATGCAAAAATACCCCATCTACCACCACCTCCGCCAAATCACCTCCTGCAACGAGTAGAGCAAGTTCCAAACAAGACCATCTCTCTCTCTATTCAACAATTGGTACGCGATGCTTATACTCAGCATGCCTCCGACATCCATATTCGAGTAGGAGAAGTTCCCCGCTTTCGGATTCGGGGTGAAATGGTTAGCTATGAAAAAGCCGGGAAAGTTTCGCCAAAAATGTTTGAGGCTTATCTAGAAGAGATTCTGTCTCCTTCTGCAAGAGAAAGGTTTGCAGAAACTAAAGAACTGGATACCGCAATTTATTATCCTGAATTCCTGCGCTGTCGTGTTAATTGTTTTGAAACCTTAAGTGGTGGCGCAATGGTATTGCGGCTAATTACCCTACAGGTACCTTCTATTGATAGTTTGGGTTTGCCACCAATCCTTAAATACATTATTAGTCACAAACAAGGATTAATCTTAGTTACAGGACCAACTGGCTCAGGAAAATCGACAACTTTAGCAGCTATGATTCGCCATCTCAATGAGACGGTGCAAAGACACATTGTCACTATAGAAGATCCCATAGAATACGTTCATACTTCTCAAAAATCCCTGATAAGCCAACGGGAAGTAGGCTTGCATACCCATGAATTTCATCAAGCTTTGCGGTCAGTGTTGCGGGAAGACCCAGATGTTATTTTGATTGGTGAAATGCGCGATCGCATTACTGTTGATACCGCTTTGAAAGCAGCACAAACCGGTCACTTGGTTTTAGGAACTCTCCATACCAAAAACGCCATTGGCGCTATCAATCGCTTGCTTAACATTTACAACCCCGAAGAGCAAGCAGCCATGCGGGTGCAAATTGTGGACTCACTAGTTGCGATCGTTGCCCAACAGCTGCTTCCCACAACCGATGGTCGTCGCGTAGCAGCCCAAGAAATTCTCATCAATACACCTGCAATGCAAGATTACTTGCTCAAGGGTGAAGAGGTAGAAGCATTCCAACTCATGGAAAGCAGCACCGACGAAGGAATGCAGGTCATGAATCACGCCCTTTGCGAATTGATGCTAACCGGTCAAATTAGTATTGAAGATGCTGTCAGTGCTTCACCCGACCTTGGTGACTTGCGTCGTCGCGCCCGCAATGACGGTTTCGACCCATCTCGTTCTACAAAGCGGGACTTTCAGGGGAGTTATAGTTACAATCCTCGATAAGGGATTGTAGTTGGTCATTTGTCATTGGTCATTTGTCAATAGTTAATAGTTAGTAGGTAGTAGCGAACAAACAACTACTAACTACTAACTACTAACCACTAACTATTAACGCTTCGCCAACTTCTTCGTCATCTTCCGCAGACGGATAGATTGGGGAGTGACTTCCACCAATTCATCTGGACCAATGTATTCCAAAGCACGCTCTAGACTCATGTCTACAGGTGCTTGTAACTGAACCATTGGCTAAATTGGCAGGTGGTGTCGCCGTTATCAAAGTAGGCGCTGCTACTGAAACCGAACTGAAAGACAAGAAGCTGCGCTTGGAAGACGCTATCAACGCTACCAAGGCTGCTGTTGAAGAAGGTATCGTTCCTGGTGGCGGTACAACACTGGCTCACCTTGCTCCTCAACTTGAAGAATGGGCAAATGGCAACCTGCGCGGTGAAGAGTTAACTGGTGCGTTGATTGTTTCTCGTGCCTTAACAGCTCCTCTGAAGCGCATTGCTGAAAACGCAGGTCAGAATGGTGCTGTCATTGCTGAGCGCGTGAAAGAGAAAGAATTCAACATCGGTTACGATGCTGCTAAAGGCGAATTCGTCAACCTGTTGGATGCTGGTATTGTTGACCCAGCTAAAGTAACTCGTTCTGCCCTACAAAACGCTGCATCCATCGCTGGTATGGTGTTGACTACCGAATGTATCGTGGTTGACAAGCCCGAACCAAAGGATAATGCTCCTGCTGGCGCTGGCGCTGGTATGGGCGGTGGTGACTTCGACTACTAAGATTCTTTTCGGGTGGGGAACCCCCACCTTTCAACAAACAGCTGCTTCCCTCACAGGAGGCGGCTATTTTTGTAGGGTGGGCACTGCCCACCATTTTCATATTTGTTTTTTATTAAGATTGTTGTTGAATCAGGCAGTGCCCACCAGCCTTACAGCTTATTCTGCTACTGATACATAAAACCAATTCTTTGCTACTTGTCTAGCAGAAAAATAATAATTCTTATTATCACACAAAGCATTTATTACTTTGATTGTTTCTTCATCATGTGAGGACTTGTCATAAGGATCGTAAACGATACGTTTATCTTGTAGATCTAAGGTTTTGTCTGAACTATATATAAAACTTGTTTGTATACCACCAAAACCATAGTTAGCAACCAAAAATTTTACCACCAAGGCTTCGGCATCTTTGCGACGAACCAAAACACCATCGTAAGCAGTAGAAGTGTGTACGCCCTGTGGCAACTCTATGCCCCTTGGCATACCCAATCCATCACATCCTAATAAATTATTCCGCCATAAATTTGGAAAATTTTTAACTTCAGCAGCCGTAGGAGGTTTTTTATTAGGGTTTCGTCTACTCATTCTGCTTATGTCTTCTTCTGACAAAGGCTTTGGCATTATTTCTCCTGTTGCGATCGCTGAAACTATGGCATTACGGTTTTTAGCGTATAGTAAAAACTCCACTTGAATGGGAGAAATATAAGTTGATAAAATACATGTGGACAAAATTATCGCGAGAGGAATAGCAGTATAACGTCTTTGTTTCCACCTTTTCAGAAGGTAAAATACAGACCAAACTAATCCAAGGAGAAGAATTAGCAATGCCAAGAGAAAGACAATATTAAAAAGGAAAATTGCTGCCATTGTTAGTTGAAACAAGCTGGCAATTAAGATAATTACAGCTATAAGAATACTGAAAGGTATTGGTTCAATTAACGTCTTGTTCGATAGAAAACAAATAAAAAATCCTATTTCTAATATTAGTAAAGTAATCCATGGTATTAAGTTCATAGCTATTTTCCATACATTTTTTAGTAGTTAAAGGTCTATTTTTTCTAACTCATGCTAAAGCTTAGCAAGCCCTGTATATTGCTTACTCAGTAAAGTTACTGAATTGTCTATAGAACTTACAGCAGATTTCTATTCTGATGCATAATAAAGTCATTCAAAGTGTAAATTAATTATTTTTTCCATTATTAGGCAATATGCGAAAATCTTTTACTATCATAAAACGGCATCCCCTGTAATAGACTCAAGTAGAGAATTAAGATTGCTGTTGAAGTAGTTACCAATGTATGAGGAATATTTTTTTATTAAACCGCGATAGCGTTCGCGGAGCGTGCGCTTTGCGCTTAGCGTGCGTGCCAGCGCATAGGCGCTAAGGGCACGAAGGAAGAAAAGTGCAAGAGATAAGGTGCGTTAAGTACGTCGGCTTTATTAAATCACTCTTTGTTTGTAGTAGCGCTTTAGCGCCCTGTATAATGCACCTAAATATACTGTTCAATCAGCTTTTTCATTCAGGAGAATAGACGATGCAAATGTTTTTCCGTTGTGTTCTTGAGTTTTTAGAGTTTGAATAATGTACTCAATTATGCTATCTAAATTTTTCCTGCGACGAATCAAACGATTCGGATCGAGATGACCGTATTTCAAAATTTCTTTTATCTGTTCTCCCATTCCAGTTAGGTAAGTTTTTAGTTCTTCTTCTCCCTGTTCTCTTAAAATTTGCCTACATTGAGCTAAAAGAGTTTCACCATTTACAAGATTCTTACTTGTAATTTTTGGCTTCTTGGAACTTGCTTTAGAAAACTCCTGTTTCTTGTGTATATTCAAATTTTCAGCTATATGTCTTTCTACGCTCTTTGCCAGTTGTGGCTCTGCTTCTATAGCGTCTGCGACTGCTCTTAATAAATTTACAATTTCTGTAGCGTTCATGTTATTATCCTACTTTTTCAATAAATTCTTGAGTCAGTTGAAGCAACGTATTATGTAAATCATCATATTTTTGTTTATATGTTAACTTATTATCAGAGTAATAATCTAAATTCTCTGCTAATTTTGCTCTTTCAGAAATTTGAGTTTTAAATGCTGGAGGTAAGTTTTTATTTGTTATGATAAATTTGACAAATTGATTGTCATTTTTTCTGGTTGTGTTATATCTAGAAATTAGAGTAGCTAACGGCTTTAAATTATGCCCATTGTCTTGATTAAATTTCTTAATATGTTCAAGTAATAAGTGTAAACCAAGGATTGACATTCTATTAGGTACACAAGGTAAGATACAAGCATGGCTGGCTAAAAAAGCGCTTTTCACTACCTTGTTAATAGTAGGTGGACAATCAATGAGAATATAATCATAATTTCTTAAAATCGGCTTTATGAGTACAGATATCAGGTTTATTGGTGTCAACCCAATATTGAAATAGAAATCAGGTGGTAATTCTTCTTGAAATTGAAATAGTATGGGACTGCTTGGTATAAGATGTAAAAAGTTTTTATAATTATTTTTGACAGTAGAAACATTATGCTTAACTATAAATTCTTCATTTTTAGCATGCTCTAAAAAGTCAACTGGATTTTTGAAGAGATAGGGTAAAGTCAGCTTTCTTTTTTCAAAGTCTTTATACCAAGCCTCCTCTGACATTAAAGCATTGGTTAAATTAGTTTGAGGATCGAGGTCGATAGCAAGCACACGTTTACGATACGTATCGCCTGCTAAGTACTCTGCTAACGCCATAACAAGGGTAGTTTTGCCAACCCCACCCTTAAGGTTACAAATGCAAACAACTTTAGCCGTCATAATTCTTGCTTAACCGATCGCTCTTAAAGGCTACAGTTATAGCATTCCCAGAAATTCAGCTAAAGTAACGAGCCTGACTACCCAAACTATGAATCAAAACGATTTCGATCGAACACCCCTATACACCTTAAATCCTCTCACGTGCTTCTGTGATAGAGTAGCAGACTACGTGAGATACCGACCAAGTTACCCAACAGCAGCAATTGATGTCATTTTGGAGGGGCTAGCATCGCCTGAACAACTTGTAGCTGCTGATATTGGTGCAGGTACGGGAATTTCCTCACGTTTGTTAGCTGAACGAGGTGTCAGTGTAGTTGCGATCGAACCCAACACAGCCATGAGAGAGGCGGCTGAACCATCACAGAACTTACAATTGAGGGATGGAACCGCAGAAGCCACCAACCTAGCGGATGCATCTGTTGATTTAGTGACCTGTTTTCAAGCTTTTCATTGGTTTCAACCCGAACCAAGTTTATTAGAGTTTCGTCGCATTCTCAAACCAACAGGAAGACTGGCTGTAGTTTGGAATAACCGTGACAAAACCGATGAATTAACTGCTGGATATAGCCGCCTGATACGTGAAGCATCAAGGAACCATCCAGCTGAGTCGCGGATGCAGTCGGTAGAACCACTGCTATCCACTCCTTATTTTAGGAATCTCCGGGAATATACGTTTGTCTATCGGCAACAGTTAGATTTAACTGGACTTATTGGTCGTGCAATGAGTTCTTCCTATGTTCCCCGTGAAGGGGAGGTGCATCAGCAACTCATATCAGGGTTGCAGGAATTGTACCAGCGCTTTTGCGATGAGCATGGCTATATCTACATGGTGTACTGTACTAGCATCCACCTTGCAGAACCGTCATAAGGTTCATACAAAAACCCAAAGGCGTGAAGAAGTGATTTATGGAGTAAATCTTGCATTTTTGCGTGAGATTATCCTTTGTTCGTCTCTATATAATAGTGGGTTGATAAATGCCGAAACCACTTTATGAAGGTTATTGTATCAATAACCCAACAAAACTAGTAAAAGAACGATTTGGAGATATTAATATTTATGCTCAAAATGCCAAATCACTGCTGAATAAAGCGACTGGTTTTATTGGTGCTTATGATTTTACGTTAAATCCTTACCGTGGTTGTCAATATGGATGTAGTTATTGCTATGCTGCTGCGTTTAGCCCCGATTCCCAAATGCGTCAAGATTGGGGAAAATGGGTCATCATCAAGGAAAATTCTGTCGCAATTTTAGAAAAGGAACTGGAAGCATGGTATAAGAAGACCCCTAATAAACCTCCTAGTATTTATATGAGTAGCGTCACAGACCCCTATCAACCAATCGAGTCTAAGTATCAATTAACTCGCAGGTTATTGGAGGTCATGCTTGAATACTGTCCAACACTAGTGATTCAAACTCGCAGCCCAATTATTACCAGAGATATTGATATTTTACAACGATTTAAACGGTTGCGGATTAATATGAGTATTCCAACGGGAAGTGAATCTGTCAGAAAGGATTTTGAACCCCGTTCCCCTAGTATAAAAGCCAGACTGAATGCCATACTTAAAATTAAGCAAAATATTCACCCTTTAAAGGGTTTTGTTCCAAAACTGTCTATAACTATTACACCTTTACTTCCGACATTACCAATTGATGAAGCTGATTTTATTGCCAAACTCAATATTGTAGATAGGGTTGTTATTCAAGATTTTCACCCAAGCAATCGGAGTTCTCTTGTGGCTTCAACTCGCCAAGAAGCTGAGGAAATTAAGAAAAAATACGATTGGTGGTATAAGGATCGACAAGTAAGCTATATGAGATTTAAGGAAAAATTGGTTTGCCAACTTCCTGGTGTAGAAATCAAGGAGGGTAAAGTTGGTTTCGGATATGAGTAACAGGATTGCGAATTGGTGGAGAAGCCAGCAGTTTAAATTGGCTCTTCAACTAGGTAACAAGCGTCTTGCAGTAAAGCTGTTGCAAGAAATTCAACAATCGGGTGCAAAGCTATCTTGGTTGGAAAAGCTATTTAGGGATAATCTTCAGTCTGAAAGTTATTTGCAGCAATCTAAAAGAGAGTTGGCTTCTTTAAGTGCTCAACTCAACGAAGCATTACAGCGCTTGGAGAAATCTGAGTTTCAAGAGGCTTTAGATAAGATAAATAACAATATATTAGCTCCCGACAAAGAATTTATTATTTATGTTAATAAAGTTTTTCAAATTGTACAACATGATGAAAATAAACTTCAAGTTACTGGGATAGATGAACGTATATTTGAAGATTTTGAAGTTCGGCTAGTGGAATATCTTCAAGAGGAGTTCAGCAAGGTATCTGAAAAGCAGCTATTCATCAAACTTCAGGATGCTCTAGAAGATATTAATAGCTTAAAGAGTGGACAAGACCCAAACTATAGTTTGAGCATGACTCCACACGTCTATTTTATGAAATATTTTTTAGAAAATATCTATTGCATTTACTTAGCCTGGTTTCTCATTTACCAAGCTCGTTTGCTATCGACTGATATCAAGATTCTTGATATTGCAGCAGGTCCAGCAACCGTTGCTTATGGTTTAGCTTTGTTTCTCCAAAGCACTAGCGGCTTTTTTCAAATCCCTCAAATGCACATATCATACTATTCTTTAGAGAAACAAAATGCCTTCCAATTCCGGGGGCTTCAGTTTTGGCGAAGATATATAGAATCCGGAAAAAACCCAGTAAATGCTTACTTCCGTTTTGTGACTGCTGACCTCTTTACTTGGAATCCTCTATCTAGCAATATACCCAAGGATTTTTTTGATTGTATAGTTATTTCTCATTGTTTTTTTACCGATTCTGAAAAAAGGGCTCAAGCCAATAATACCTATAAGCAAATAATTTCTGATAGTTTAAAGCATCAAGGATATGTTCTTTTAATTATTCAAGATAAGAAGCTATTTAGAACTTACCAAGCCAAGCAGAGTGAAGACCACGAGCAGGAAAAAACTTTAGTGAAAACTTTTATAGATGAGCTTGGGTTAGAGCTAGTGTGGTATAAGTATCTCACATCAACCAACTTGAGAACTCCTCTTGGAGGTGTTGAGTTTACAAAATACGCTAAAGAAAACTTACCCAAACAATTGTATATGAGTTCAATACTTCAGCAGTATTTAAGTCAAAAGTATGAGTCTAATTATGTATTAGATGATTATATAATTTTGGCAAGAAAAATAGTATGATACCAACTTGATATGAAGCTGCACATAATTTTTACCCCTCCTAACCTCCCCTTTATAAGGAGAGGAAATTCGATTTCTGGTTTCCTCTGTTGATAAGCTACGGTGTACACGTGTGAATCATCAGCTGAATTCTCAAACTACGGCACAATGTCCAGACGGGTGGCATGGCAAACTGAACTTAGTGTATGCCGATCGCCAAGGTGCAACAACCCTCATTTACAATCAAAGCCAAGCACCATTTAAGGTGCAACGCCCATTATACCCAGAAGGGCAACGGGTTTGTCATAGTGTAATTTTACATACAGCGGGGGGTGTAGTAGGTGGCGATCGCCTGTCGTGCAATGTTCATCTCCAACCCGATGCTCAAGCACTGATCACAACAGCAGCAGCAAGTAAGATATACCGTAGTAACGGCATCCAAGCAAGACAAAGTATTGAGATACAGGTTGATAGTGGTGCTTGTTTGGAATGGTTACCCCAAGAAACAATAGTTTTTAACGGTGCAATCTATCGTCAAGACTTGCGGGTAGAATTAGCAACAGGTGCTAGCTGGATTGGTTGGGAAATCACACGATTTGGACGCAGTGCCAGAGGAGAGAAATTTTGCCTTGGAGAGTGGCGATCGCATACGGAAGTTTGGCAGCAAGGTATTCCTTTATGGATTGACAGGCAATGGTTACCGGGTAGTGAAGAAGTTTTCCACAGCCCTCATGGATTGGCAGGGCAACCGGTAACAGGTAGTCTAGCTTATGTTGGACAAGAGGTTTCACCTGATTTGATAAAGACGGCGCGGAATCTCTTTACCCCCTACTCCTTGACAGATGCACCGTGGCGCGTTTCTACAAATCCTCCTGCTTCAGCTGGTGTGACTCGTCTTTCATGTGGATTATTGTGTCGATACCGTGGTTCTGCAACAGATGAAGTGAGAAACTGGTTTACAGCTGTGTGGCTACTGCTGCGTCAGTCATTGTTGGCGCGTGGTGACTGCATACCACGAGTTTGGCAGATTTGAACTGCACCAGACGCAGAGTAGCGGAGAAGAAAGAGGTAGGAGATGCAACTTACACCCCAGGAGAAGGATAAACTGTTAATTTTTACTGCCGCACTGTTGGCGGAAAGACGTAAGGGAAGAGGTTTGAAATTGAATTATCCAGAGGCAGTGGCTTATATTTCTGCCGCCATTTTGGAAGGTGCCAGAGATGGGCAAACTGTTGCAGAGTTAATGAGTTATGGAACCACACTGTTAACACGGGATGATGTGATGGAAGGAGTACCGGAAATGGTTCATGAAGTCCAGGTGGAAGCAACTTTTCCTGATGGGACAAAGTTGGTAACGGTGCATAATCCCATAAGATAAATTTCAAGCAAAGGCGCAGAAGAAGTATGATACCAGGGGAAATCATTCCACGATTCGGGGACATTGAACTGAATGCAGGTCGTCCTAGTGTGAAATTGCGAGTGTCAAATACAGGCGATCGACCGATTCAAGTTGGTTCCCACTTTCACTTTTACGAAGTCAACGCTGCATTAAGTTTTGATAGAGAACAAGCGCGGGGAATGCGTCTTGATATTCCCGCAGGAACTGCAGTTCGCTTTGAACCTGGGGATGAAAAAGAAGTCACTTTAGTCTCCTTAGTGGGTAGCCGTCAAGTCTATGGCTTCAACGCCAAAATTAACGGACAACTCGACACTTAAAAACTCTTTTCCATCCGCCTTAAGAGTGCGGTTCAATCTTTTTGAGGGCTTAACAATGAGTTACAAAATGGATCGTCGTGCATATGCCGAAACCTTTGGTCCAACAGTGGGCGATCGCATCCGATTAGCTGACACAGAATTATTTATCGAAGTTGAACGAGACCTGACAAGTTACGGGGATGAAGTAAAATTTGGCGGTGGTAAAGTTATCCGTGACGGGATGGGACAGTCGCCTATTTCCAATGCCGATGGTGCAGTAGATTTAGTAATTACCAATGCTTTGATTC
>NZ_BAAFZH010000067.1:0-87047 GCF_054684315.1 Scytonema sp. NUACC21
GGATAAACCGAAGCGGTGAGCATCTTCAATCAAGATAGTATTGACTCGCGGGATGTCCAAACCTGATTCAATAATGGTCGTACAAACCAGAATATCTGCTTCTGCATTGCTGAAGGAGAGCATGGTTGATTCTAACTCACTTTCTTCCATCTGACCGTGGGCAATGGCAATTCTTGCTCCCGGTATCATCTCCCGCAAACTTCCTGCTATCTCTTCAATTCCCTCAACTCGTGGAACTACGTAAAACACCTGTCCGCCCCTATCGAGTTCTTGACGAATAGCACTGCGGACAGTTTCTGGGTTCATGGGAGAAAGGTGAGTTTTAATTGGTCGCCGGGATGGGGGTGGCGTGGTAATCAAACTCATTTCCCGAATTCCCGATAGGGACATATACAGAGTCCGGGGAATGGGTGTCGCAGACAGGGTTAACACATCAACCTGAGTTTTGAGTGATTTGATTTTCTCTTTTTGGTTGACCCCAAAGCGCTGTTCTTCATCCACCACTAACAATCCCAAGTCGCGGAAAACAACGCCCTTACCTAAAAGTTGGTGTGTTCCAACAACCACATCTAATTCCCCAGTTGCCAATCGTTTCAGAATATCGCGACGTTCTTCGGCAGTACGGAAACGGTTGAGTAAACCTACGTTGATGGGATAAGGTGCAAAGCGTTCTTTTAGGGTATGATAGTGTTGCTGAGTCAGGATGGTAGTCGGTGCAAGCAGTGCCACTTGTTTTCCTGCAGCAGTGATGGCTTTGAAAATGGCGCGGATTGCTACTTCTGTTTTACCAAAACCCACATCCCCACATACCAATCGATCCATTGGTCGTTCGCTTTCCATGTCTCGTTTGACATCTTGTGTTGCTTTTAACTGGTCGGTTGTGGGTTGGTAGGGGAAGGAATCTTCCATTTCCTCCTGCCAAGGTGTATCGACGGGGTAAGCATATCCTTTCTGTTGCGATCGCGCTGCGTATAATTTCAACAAGTCCACTGCCAATTTTTTGATAGTTTTGCGGACTTTGTTCTTGGTATTTTCCCAAGCTTTGCCAGTCATTTTATTAAGTTCTGGTGCCTTATCGCTTGTTGTACGCAACCGCGACAAAACACCGACTTGGTCAGCAGCAACTCTCAGTAAACCGTCAGCGTATTGTACTACCAAATACTCGCGTGTTTCCTCATTCAGTGTCAGACTTTCTAGTTTGAGGAATTTACCAACACCGTGGTTTTTATGAACGACATAGTCTCCCGGACGCAGTTTGTTGGGATCGACTTGTTTTGAAGCAGCTTTTCGCCGCTTGCGAATATAGGTGGGAGTTGCAAGAGTGTGCTGACCGTAGAATTCGCGGTCAGTAACGACGACTAAGCGGAAAGTCGGAAGAATAAATCCTTCTAATTCAGCCAGCCCCGAATACTTCAGAGCAACTGGTGTGTGATTGAGTTGTAACTTTTCAATCGCTTGGTAGTCGCGGGGGTTGGGAATAAACTGTGCGGGACAGTCGTGTTCCTGCAATAGGGAAACCGAACGGGAAGGTTGGGCGGAAATCAGCCATATTGAGAACTTGCGATCGCGTTCTTGTCGCAGTGTTTCCGCAATTTTCGCAAATTGGTGTGGATTGACCGGAACTCTGCGACTGGCAAGATTAACAATACCAGAACCTTCTTCTACCAGTTCCGATAGGGACAATTTATGAAATTTTGCCAGTTCCCCAAGACACTCATCAAAGCAACAATGGAGTTTCGGTAAAGTTATGGAACAGAAGGCAGTGTCTTCCCGACTCTCCAAATGCTGCCATTGTTCTTCAGCATTTTCTACCCACCGGTCGCTATGAGCATGGCATTGTTCTGGCTCATCAATAGCCACTAAAGTATTGCTAGGTAAATAATCTAGCAGTGAAGCTGGTTTGTCAAAAGCTAAACCCAAAAAGCGCCGACTACCTTCTAAAAGAGCGGAATGCTCGGTAGTAAGTTCTGAGTCGTTTAACTCCCCACTCAGTATTTGGAACTCAGCACTATCTTTCAGTGCTTCTGTCACGATGGGAGCAAAGCTAGTAGGGGTAAGAATCAGTTGGTCTATTTTGTCAAGGGCTGCGGAACGTTGAGTTGCTGGGTCAAATTCTCGTAGCTGCTCAATTTCGTCACCAAACCATTCCAGTCGAATTGGTAACTCTGAGGAAACAGGGAACACGTCAACAATATCACCGCGTCGGCTCCACTGCCCTTCTGTTTCCACCATAGGTACCCGTTCATACCCCAAATGAGTTATTTTTTCACTGAAGGCATTGAGGTCAAATTCCATACCCCGCTTAATAGTTAGGCAGAACGGCATTAAGGCGGATGGTGGCGGCAAATGAGGTTGTAGTGCTGCAACCGTGGCTACGATCGCTATTTGTCCTTTATCATTTGTCCTTTGTGCTTTGTGAGCCTGCGCTGTCGGGGTGTCCTCCTCTGTAGAAACATTGAGGGAATCAATTGCTGAGGACTCGTGAAAGCTGATTAAATCCGCCAGGACTTGCATTTGTCCCCAAGTCATTTCTGTCTCGGGATCGAAGGGTTCGTATGGGGATGCTTCAGAGGTTGGGTAAAAATGGACTGTCTGCCAACCCATCGCCTCTAATTGCGTTGTCCAGCGTCCGGCTTCCTCCAGAGTTGCACAAACCACGAACAAATTTCGTCCCTCAGTTTGAGCTAATGCCGAAGCCACCAAGCCTTTGGGCAATCGAGGAATGCCACTTAACAGCAATTCTTGTTGCCGATTTAACTTGGAGAGAAGTTCAGTGGTGAGCGGAGACCGCCCTAAAGTACGCACAATGGAAGAAAATGCCATAAGTTTCTAATCGATTCTTCTAAGCAGGTAAGTAGAATACACCTACCTTCTCCATTTTAAAAGTCTCAACAGTTGAAGGAGTCTCGCTCTAGATCGGTAAATAACTAGTACAATGTCCACTGACGAATCGCTAACATACGAATCAGTGTGACTTATAGTAACTAGCTTATGACTGACCTACGGTTCTTGATTAATTGCTTTTTCTGTATTTAAAGTATTTCATAACAACTCCTTGGATACTAGATACTAAGAGGTTAAGGTTAAGCACAGGTTGCCGAAGGTATCGGCATTTATAGAAATGTCTCCAACAATCGAAATTCTATTGATTCTTCTTTTAATTCTCGCCAATGGTCTGTTTGTCATGTCTGAATTGGCGATCGTCTCAGCACGAAAAGCACGCCTGCAACAACTGGCTAATCAAGGTGATACCAAAGCTCGGGTTGCTTTGGATTTGGCTTCTTCTCCCAATCAGTTCCTGGGAACCGTTCAGATTGGGATCACCCTCCTCACGATTCTTTCCGGTGCTTTTGGTGAAGAAACTATCGCCAAAAGACTTGTGCCTATTTTAAGTGTTATACCTTTGCTAGAAAAATATAAGGGACAGTTAGCTCAAGGATTAGCAATTTTAATTATCACCTATTTGACGCTAATTATTGGTGAATTAGTACCAAAACGGCTAGCCTTAGGTCACCCAGAACCGATAGCTTCTGTTCTTGCCATCCCAATGCGGATGTTAGCTACAATTGGGGCACCTGTTGTTTATTTACTCAGCGTTTCTACGGAAACAGTACTGCAAGTTTTGGGGATCAGACCATCCACAGAACCGCAGGTAACAGAAGAAGAAATTAGAGTCCTGATCGAGCAAGGGACTGAGGAAGGAACTTTTGAGGAAGCAGAGCAAGATATGGTCGAACGGGTATTTCGCTTGGGCGATCGCCCTGCTAGTTCCTTCATGACCCCCCGACCTGATATTGTTTGGCTGGACTTGGAAGATACTCCCCAAGAAAACCGAAAAAAAATCATTGACAGTGGCTATTCCCGGTATCCTGTTTGTCAGGGAGGGCTGGATAATGTACTCGGTATTATCCGAGTCACCGACTTGTTAGCCCGGAGTTTTTCCGGTGAGCAGCTAGATTTGACAATGGGTCTGCTACAGCCAACCTATGTGCCAGAAAGCACTCGCGGTCTGAAAGTTTTGGAATTGTTCAAGCAAACCGTAACCCACATGGCACTTGTGGTTGATGAATACGGCGTGATTCAGGGGCTAGTGACCCTCAACGATGTCATGATAGAAATTGTTGGTGATGTTCCCTCAATTGAAGACCAAGAAGACCCGCAAATTGTACAACGCGAGGATGGTTCCTGGTTGTTGGATGGGATGCTGTCTGTAGAGGAATTTTTTGAACTTTTTGATGTCGATCGTCTTCATTCTGAAGATCGGGGTAGCTATCAAACATTAGGTGGTTTTGTTATGGCACATTTAGGTCGTATTCCTACAACAGCAGATCACTTTGAATGGCAAGGTATGCGGCTTGAGGTGGTTGATATGGACGGGAACCGCGTTGATAAAGTGCTGGTGATGCCGCCAGTGGATAAATCAGCAGAAAATAATAGTAACTCTGATTCATAAAATTTTATTTGAATTGGTGGGGCTTTAGCCCCACCTACTGTTTATGTTTTAAGTAAATGTGCGGGAATAAACAGAACTATGTTACAAAATGTAATGTGCGGGAATAAACAGAACTATGTTACAAAATGTCAATAGATCGAGAAGTCTTACCAATGAGGAATGACCCTCCGGGTATCTCCTCCTCCAGAGGCTGCGCCAACGCCAGTTCACTCTTGTTGGGAAACCCGCCTGCTTTCCCTGGACTCACAAATGACTAAGGACGACCATTACCAGTGATGTTTTTTATACCGACCTACTTATTTGTAACAAATGACGGGTAAATTCACAAAAGCCTTCTCCTTCGCGGGCATTTGTAACATAAGCAGGTTGATACTTGAGTTGACCTGTATATTCAATTACGTTTGCTACCCCCACCGATACGGAAAAATAACCCTCATTAAATAAACTTTCATCATTGGGGCTGTCACCAACAGTCACTATCTGTTCTGAGGTGTATTGGGGAAAGTACTGCTGCAATACTTGTAACAATCCAATGGCTTTATCTTGTTCCAAAGGTTTGATGTGACACTGTACGTTACTGTAGGTGAATCCCCAACCCATTTGCTGGCAAAACTGACTTAATATTTGTAGTTCGTTTGTACTTAAGCCTTGGACATCAAAAGTCCAGTCAGTGATGCGAAAACGGTTATCTGTTGACTCTTGAAGCAGGGGAAACTGGGTTTTTAATTGCTGAAAAGCTGCTGCAAGCTGTTGGCGGTGGGCAACGAGGTCGGGAATGGGCGTTAGAGGTATTGGCGTATCACTTCCAGAGAGATAAAACAAACCACCGTTTTCAGCTATGGCACCAACAATAGGCAAGTAGTACGCTAAACCACTTACCCAACCCGCGCTTCGCCCGGTAACGATCGCGACTTGAATGCCAGCTTCTGCTAAATCCTGTAATCCTTGTAACAAACTACTGGTAAACTTTCCTCTCCTGGTTAAGGTACCATCCATATCAGTGGCGACTAAACGAATATTGGTAAAGGATGTAGTTGAACCACTCGATAGGGGGAGGAGTTTGTGCATATGCGGTAATGGAAAAGCTGTAAAAAACACTAACAATACCGCAATTTAGCATAGACGATTTGGGCATCCTAAAAGTGATGAATCATTTTTTGTGTTTGTCAATCATGTCCATTTTAGTGAGTGCTGCCCAATCCGCAAAACCAAAAACTGCAACAACAAAGACCACTCCCACAAAGGCATCCCAGGAAGTACCAGCGTTGGAGCCACAAGCATCTCCCCCAATCTTGGCGGTCACTTCGGTCGGGCTAGGTTTAGTTGTGGTTGCTTTAATTGTGTATGGTAAATTCCAGTTCAAAAAGTTGGAGAAAAAAGTTAAATTTGAACAGTTCCGCACGCGAGAACTGGAGAAGAAGTTTAAGCTAGCTCTAGAAACAATTCGTAAAATGGAAACGAACCCCGATTTGATCAACTCACGGGAGTTTAACTTGGATTATCTGCGAATGCGGATGTCGGAAGAGGTTTTCCATTTTGCGATCGTCAATCAAGTTAAAATCCAAGTCAAAGAAAAAATTTCTCAAGCACTCCGTCCAAATCAAGCCAATCAAGGCGTTGTGGGTATTGCTAGCAGCAATGGACGTCAGGTAGATGAAATGTTTGACGTAGAGTATGAAACTGGTAGTCCACCAAATACAGCTAAACGCGTCCTGTTTCGCGCTCAAATCCGTCTGATGAAGTTACCCACGCAACCGACTTCTGCCACTATCAGCCAAATTATTGACTGCATTGAAAATTTTCTCAGTCCGGCTGATGACCATGATACTTGGCAACCAACAATTCAAGGTCGCATTGCCTATATGCACTGGGACCAAAAGGCTAAGCCAACCCCTCTGCTGGTGTTGGAACAATCCAATGAAGGTGTGAATGTGACTTTCCGTACAAGTCGTCAGCCTAACGCCAACGCCCCTGCACAACAGCCTGTCAGTCAACCAACTTCACCAAGTTCATCCGCAAAGAAAAAGTCAGCAAAGAGTGAAAAGCCGTAAACAAGTTGCAATCAACGTTTTTACACAATTAGGAACTTCTCACTTTACTTTGAGAATTACGGGTTAAAAGACCATCTTCCATTTCTACAATGCGATCTGCTATGTCTAAAATGCGGTTGTCGTGGGTCACTAATAAAATCGTTGTTCCCTGTTCTTTTGCCAGGCGCTGCATCAACTCCACGACATCTCGCCCTGATTGTTTATCCAACGCTGCTGTTGGTTCGTCTGCTAACACAAGTGGTGGATTATTGACCAAAGCGCGGGCGATCGCAATTCTTTGTTTTTGTCCTCCTGAAAGATGTTCGGGATAGTAATTAATTCGTTCTCCCAAACCAACTGCTTTGAGCATCGCTTCCGATCTAGCAATGGCTTGTTGTTGAGAAATATGCTTGTTTAGTTCCACTGCCATTTGCACATTTTGCCTTGCAGTTAAAAATTCTAGCAAGTTATGCGCTTGGAAAATATAACCAATCTTACGCCGAATATTCACTAGTTTATTTTGGCTAGCTCTAAAAAGTTCTACATCTAAAAACTTTAAGCTTCCCTCTTGTACTGAACGCAGCCCACCAATCAAGCTCAGTAATGTAGTCTTCCCTGAACCTGATGGTCCAGTCATAATAACAATCTCTCCCGCCGCAATTTCCAGATTAATATTAAATAAAATTTGTTTTTTTAGAGCACCTTTTCCATAGTAGTGGTTAAGATTTTTGATACTAATGACAGAGCCTGTATACATAATTTTACAAGTGAGTGGTTAGTTGTTAGTGGTTATTGGTTGTCAAGACGCTACTAATAACAAATGACAAATGACTAAGGACAGCCTTCTCCAGTTACATTTTTTCACACTGATCTACTTAAAATATATCTGCTGGATCGGCTGACTGTAGTCTTCGTACAGCGATCGCGCCAGAAATAAAACACATTAAAATAGTCAAAATAAGTACCGTCACTGCTCTTTCAAGGCTCATAAAAACTGGTAGAAGAGTGGCAGCCCTTGCCCTGTCATATAAAAACAGCGTGACACCCAATCCTGGCAAGTATCCTAAAATTGCTAAAATCAAAGCCTCCTGTAGAATGACAACTAACAAATAATTATGTGTATAGCCTATTGCCTTTAAAGTGGCATATTCTGATAAATGGTCTGTTACCTCAGTGTAAAGTATTTGATATACAATTACAGTTCCAACAATAAAACCCATGATGGTTCCCAAAGTAAAAATGAAACCGATGGCTGTACTGCTTGCCCAGTAATTTCTCTCAAAATCAATAAACTCTTGCTTAGTTAAAACCTTAATATCTTTAGACAAATAGGCTTGTAATTTTTTAGCAACAATCTCCGGATTTGCTCCTGATTTTAACCTTATCAAACCAATATCAATTAACCCTGTCTGACGGTGAGAAAATATTCTTAGGAAATTTAGATCGCTCGTTACTAAATTACCATCCGCTCCAAAGGAGGCACCTAATGTAAATAATCCCCCTACTCTAGTTTTTCGATTTCTTACTTCTGCAGTAACAATTTTTCCCTGCTCGTAATCAGCAACAATTGGTCCGTATTCTTGCCTGGAAGAACGGTCATATAAAACAACATCAGATAATTTTAAATTATTGATATTTTCCTGGATACCGGGTAAATCTAATAGATTAAAATCTGGGTTCATTCCGACAACAAGAAGATTGCGAAAGCGACCAGTGACAGGATTTTTCCAAGCAGCATAATCCAAGTAAATAGGATGAACGGATTCAACTTCCCGTACATCTAAAGCTTTGTACAATCGCCGTTGAGAAAAGCTTTTTAATGACAATACAGCATTAGATTGATTGTTAATTAAAACAATATCTCCTCGCAAACTCATGTGGAGACGAACATTACTGTGATAAAGAGAATCCCGAAAGCCAAGTTGCATAAACATGAGAACGTCAGCAAAGGCAATTCCTGCAAGTGCCACAGCAAGACGTATTTTTTCTCGCTTTAGTTGCAACCACGCTAATGGTATTTTGTCAAAGAATTTATTCTTAATCATTGGTCATTGGTCATTGGTCATTGGTACCGCTTGGTATTCTAAAAATTTACCTGTTTGGTCGAGTACTGCGACTTTACATCCAGTGCGAAAACCCGGATCTATAGCTAGCGTTGGTTTCATTCCTGCGGGTGCTCCCAGCAATAACTCTCGTAAATTAGCTTCAAATGTTTTGATAGATTCAATATCTGCGTAGGTTTTCTTTTCCGCAATCACTTCACTCATCAAGGAAGTTTTCATCAATCGATTGAAAGCGTCTTTGAGCATTGCTTGATAAAAGTCACGTATTGCGCGAACTTTTGTTTTAATTTCCTCTGATTCTAAATAAGATAGGACGACATCTTCATCATAGGAAATTTCAAAGTTCAGCACTTCCTCTGCTTCACCCCGACATAATGCCAGCATATTATGTGGGGCAATATTTTTGACTTTCATCTGATAATTGCGGTACATTTCAAATTTAGTTGTACCTTCTGGATGGTCATCCTTAATGCGGGAAACAAACACTCCTTCTTCTAGAAAATAGTCTCGGAGATACGATCGCAACTCCGCTTTTTCCGCAACTTCTTCCGCGAGGATATCCGCAGCGCCTTTGAGTGCTTCGGAGGCTGTTTTAACGCCCTTCTCAAGGGAAATGTATTTTGCTGCTTCAGCATCTAAAGAGGCTGATACACCGTTTTTGACGTTTAATGACTTGATGAACTCTGCAAGTGGTTCTAACCCTTTTTCTCTGGCGACGGTAGCACGGGTACGTCGTTTTGGACGGAAGGGTAGGTATAAATCCTCAAGTTCGGTTTTTTGTAAACAAGCTTCTATTTTTTCTTTCAGTTCGTCTGTGAGTTTACCTTGTTCTGCGATCGCGTTTAAAATTGTCGATTTTCTTTCTTCCAATTCTGTTAAGTAAGAATACCTATCTGCCAGTAGGCGCAACTGAACTTCATTCATTTCCCCAGTACGCTCTTTGCGATAACGTGCAATAAAGGGAATTGTTGCACCCTCCGCTAAAAGATCTAGCGCGTTTTGCACCTGATAGGGTTTAAGGTCTAGTTCAGTAGCCAGTAATTGAGGAATGTTTAGCATTGGGTGTTTCAGTTGAAAACGCTACTTTTAAGGGTAATACGCTAGATAGATTCATCAGCGCAAGCAGAAAATGTTAAGCTAGTTTAACAGACTCATTCGGAATCTTGTATTTATACGCTGTTGTTATGGTTAGCGTGTTATGGCTGAAACAGGATAGTCTGTTATATTAAATACACTTGTTACCGACAACAGTTCTGATATGCACACATTAACGCTTCTGCTATTTGCCCAGAGGTGAGGAACGATGGCTTTGTTTTTCTTGATTCCGCTACTTACCGGTTTGATAGGTGGCTACATCTTTAAAAAATGCACTGACGAAATTGGGTATTTCGTGGGGATTTTTGCAATTATCTGCTTTGTTTTAAGTTTGGTGCTAGCACCGTGGCAGATTTTGCTTTTGCTGCTCCTAGTTATCCTCATTACTACTCAAAAACTTTTGCAGAGAGTGGAAAAGAACGATGAAAACGTAGATGACTCTGGTGGAAAAGAACTAGTCGATTCTAAACATCAGGTAACTGAGGAAATGGGACGCAAATACCGTGGTATAACTTACTAAGTGTTGCATCCCTACCGATCCAGTTACTGAGAAAAAACTTGCAGGAGTAAGTCTTTGAAAATTCAAAGCGCTCGCGGCTCCTGTAGTTTAAATTACTTCGTTAGATAAGTAACTCATTTTTTGACTTGAATAATTAACAATCTTATTTAATTTATGAAAATGAAAATTACAGACCCCGGTTTCTTTAAGAAGTTGAGGGTTTCGTTTTTTGGTAAGTCAATGTTCATACATTTGCTTGTGCTTGGCTAAAAGCTGGAGGTACTTTTCATTTGTCTTTGCTTGTATCCACTTTTCTTTGAAAATTGCAGCCGACTCAGCCTTAACTGGGTCAGTCTCTGTCGGCAGAATCTCTTTCCTAGCTTGAAGTTGAGCTTCTTTAGAAGTTTCTTTTTGTGGATTTGTTTTGTACTTTTTTCCACTTTTGTGATTGGCATAGCGGCGCGATCGTGTATAACCCATCTGTAAAAACTTACGTGCCATGTCTGCACCCACAAAATCATCTTGCTCTAAATATTTCAGAAACATTTGGTATATTTTTTCACTTGATTGTTTGGCAATCTCTGGAGTTTTGAACCGCCAATAAGGCAGAATTTCTGATTTGTAAGGTTCTACCAACAGCACTCCCTGTTCGCCTTTTCCAATGTGATAAAGTTCAGGGCATTGTCTGAAATTAATATTCTGAAAGTCTAAAGAATAATCAAACATTTGAGGTTGTCCTTTGTCATTAGTCATTTGTCATTTGTGATTTGTAGAAGGTCATTGGTTATTTGTCCATTGTCTTTTGCTTAATACAAAAGAAATATCCGTAGGTAGGGCTATGACTCACAATTGAATAACGGTGGGCAGTGCTACATGACTCATGTTGTGCAATTGGTGGGCAGTGCCCACCCTACATGACTACTAGTTTGAACCGTTAATCATTTGTCCAAAGTCCAATACTTAATACAAATGACTAAGGACAAATGACTTTTGACAAATGACTAGGGACAACCCATACCACATCTATCAACTTTTGCCCAAACTTTTGTTGTCTTTTGAGTGGGACTGGGAGGTGGTACAAATTCGACTTGAAGAATTTTGAGTTTTTCTTTAGGTTTAAGAACTGACACAGCTTTTTGTTCTTTATGACTAAAATTAGGTGCTTGCGGTCTATTCTCCCTTAGCGTCACTCCTGGTGTAACTATTACAGTGACTATTTCTCCTACTGAAGGAACAACACGTGAATCGGTAGACTGGGAATTTTGGAGTAAAGGCTTTCCAACCAATGCTGTATTTGAAGCATTGTTAACATTACCCAGAAAAATCCAGCCATCAGGATTGGAAAAGATTGGAGATGGTGTTGTAGGTGATGCTTGATTGATATTTTGGCTAACTTCTGACAATGTTGTGGATGATATTTGATTGATATTTTGGCTTGGTTCAGGTGCTTTTGTAGCAAACAGATTTTGTTTTGGAATAAATCCTGCGATCGCACCAACCAAAGTTATAATTCCTACTCCTGCAATAAATTCGCCAATTCCAGAGAAGCTTCGTTTTTGTTCTGTTTTTGGTTGAATTCTTTGATGCTGAAGCTGTTGAAAATCTTCTTGCCTTTGTTGATTTTTTTGATTCTCTGTGGTTTCACGAGCATTATTAGCCTGTTGTAAATCATTCAACCTTTGACCAACCTGTTCCTGAACATCATCGCTGGGTGGATGCTCGATTGGCTTCAAAAGCTGCACTTTCACCTTATGCTCTTCACTCAATTTAGTGTTGAGATTTGCAGGCTTCTCTTCATGAACGACTTTTTCAACGTTTTCTACAGCAATTAGAGATGGCTGAACATCTTTAGGTGTAGCTTTTACGGTGTTTTTTACATCAACTACAAAGGGGCTAAACTCATTAGGCGTAACTTCTACTACATTACCAACACCATTGATGGTGTGGTTAATTACCTCAACAAAATTCTGGAAGTTATCTCCTACAGATGGTCTAGTATTCTCAGGTAAAGCTTTTGGAGCATCCTCTGCACTTATTACAGGTGGCTTAACATCCTCAACTGTATCTGCTGTTGATTTTTCTGCATTGTTTACACAGGAGTTCACACCCTCAGTTTCATTGTTATCTGTACCTTTTACAGATTCCTGGGGCTGCACTTCTTCTACTTCTTCTGGTGTCTGTTCTACCGCGTTAGCAATATCGGACTTAGAGGCATTCACCAGTTCAACTGTTTCTTGAACTGCCTCGACTTTGCTTTCTACAGATTCCTGAGGCTGCACGTCTTCTGGTGTTTCTTTTGCTAGAAACTTTTCATTATTGACATTGGAGGGAAAAGCAGTAGGTATATTTTCAGATTCACTGACTACAAGAGGCACTACGGAAGGCGTAACCTCTGGCGGCGTAATTTTTTCTGTATCCTCTATGTCTTCTACACCGACTACAGAGGACTTGACTTGCTCAACTGTATCTTTTACTGTATTCGCTACATCGTTTACACTTTGGTAAACAACCACAGCCACGTCTTGGGCTGTATCGACTACATAGGGCTTGACCTGCTCAACGGTGTCTTTCACCGTATCAACAGCAGTCACCACAGAAGGTTTGACTCGATCGACCGTGCCTTTCACCGTATCAACGGTATCTTTTACTGTATCAACGGCACTCACTACAGAAGGTTTGACCCGGTCAAAGGTATCTTTCACCGTATCAACCACACCCACTACAGAGGGCGTAACTTGCTCCACTGTATCCTTGAGTGCATCTCCTACACCATTTACACTATGATGAACAGCGTCAGCTACAGTCTTGGCTGCACCTACAACACCCTCGACAGTCCGGTTCACAGTTTGAGCTGTACCCTTACCTACTAAAGCGCCAGCTACTGTGCCCACTACACCACCAACAGCTCCTCCGACTCGGCGACCAAGTAAACCACCAATTGCTGCTCCAACTAACCCACCACCTATACCTGTTGCTACTCGCGGAACCACATTTTGCTTCCTAGAGCGGTCAGCCTTTTCTCCATGCTTCTCAACAGGCTGGTTGTTATCACTCATAATAATTGTCTCTCTCCTACAACAAGGCGGTATTACACCCAACTGAAGCAGCTATTAAGCACAAATTTAACAGGTGATTGAGTGACAGCTTAACGACCTAAAGGTGTATCTCCTGAGATTGTTGGCAATAGAATCTTAACTTTTGTTGCAAGCTGGGAAATTGAATCAGCAGGGTGGGGAAATCCCACCCCAATCTTTATTTTTGCTGGTCTAATGGAACTAAAATATAAGTCGTCTGATTATTGGGTGCCTGACTATTAGGTAGGGTGACTATTTGACCGATGGGTGGAGTCTTATCTTCAACTGCGTTAGTGGCTACGTCTACCGTACCTTTGATGTTGTTGTTAACACCTTCGGCTGCACCCTTCACGATGCCTATGGAGTTGTTTAAGGTGTCATTAACGTTGACTGCTGTGGCTTTGACAGCAGCCATAGCATTGTTTACAGTTTCGTTAATGCCCAAAGCTGTATCTCTGACGGTCTCCCCTACTTCGTTGACAGTGCCGTTAACACCATCTGCTATTGAGGTGACTGCGTCTCCTACACCTTTTGCAGTTTGGTTAATCCCCTCCGCTGTATTCCGTACCGCGTTTCCGGCTCGTTTTACATTTTGGTTAACCCTTTCGGCTGTACCCTTAATAGTCAAAGCTCCAGCTATTGCGCCTAAGCTAGCACCAATGAGTGCTCCAATAGCTACTTTAAAAAATCCATTACTCTTATCTTCATTTATTTGAGCGGCATTTTCATCAACATTAGGTTGCTCTGTACTAAAATCAATATCTTCCCGATCCAAAACTTGCTGGTTACCGTTCATAATAATTCTTTCCGTTGTGCCAAAAGTTATTCCTGCTTACACCATGAATCAATGTTTAGAACTTTTTTCCTTGATTTAACAAGGTCTAAACAGGAAAAATCCTAGTGTGTGACTTGTATGTTTCCTATGTTTTTAGGTAGCCCTCAAGCTTGAAGGTATAAGAATAGCTCCAAGTTTATCGAAAAGAACTATGGTTTACCCTTGGTTGTTTAGGACTACCTTGCTTTAACAGTTAACAGTGAGTAAATTCTAGGGCTTATACCTTTTTGTTCGGCGATAACTGCTCACTGTTCTCTGATTTTGCTCAAATTATCTATTGCGATCGCTCAACCGAGAAATTTCTTCATCAATTGCCTTTTTTTCGTCATCATCTAACGACATCCCAGCGGTTACAGCCATAGTTGGATCGCCTAAAGGCATAGTTGGAGCAACATCAAGTCCTTCCATTGGGTCTGGTGCTGAAACATAGACCATTGGCATCCGATCCATTTCTACGTTCGCACTGTCGATTTGCTCTTTACCCGCATTCGTTCTGTCTTGAAATTGATTGCTCCGATCTTGCGATCTTTGTGCATTATTAGCTGCATCTTGCACAGATTGGCTAATATCCTGGGCTGCATTCTGTACGGAGTCCGATGCACTTGCTACAGTTTGCTTAGCTTCCTCAGCAGCACGATTTGTTGTATCTTTTGCATTCTCAGCAGCAGTTTGTACAGCTTGGTTAAGATTGTGCGCTGTATTCTGTACTGCGTCTACTGTACCTGCCACGGTTTGCTTAGCTAACTCAGCTGCACTCTGGGCTACTTCTACTGTACCTGCTACAGCTTGGGTGGCTCCCTGAGCAACACCTTGTGCTGTGTCCACTGCACCGCCAACAACAGCTTCGCTAGCCCCCTCAGCGATGCTCTTTACTGCTTGCCCTAAGCCTTTTCCCGCATGGCCGAGACCCTCGCCTATAGTCTTTGTCGCTTCTCCAAGTCCTTTTGCAGCAGTATTAAAACCTTTAGCTACTCTTCTACCAGCAAAAGCGCCAATTAATGACCCTAATGTACCAGCAACGAGTCCTCCTACTAATGCTCTGGTTAACATAGGATTCATGCCTTTGTTACCAGTTTGAGTATTGGATTGACCTGCAGATGGAGAACTATTTGCCTGTGTATATGCCCCCACACCTGTATTAATACTTACTGAACCTGCATTAGGTTGAGCCGATCTCGTGCGGTTAGCATCATCGTTTCTCGATACTCCTGCACCTGTGTTGATACCTGCTGAACCTGCATTATAACCTGCATTATATTGACCGGAACTCATGCGGTTAGCATCATCGTTTCTCGATACTCCAGAACCTATGGTGATGTTATCTACTAAACCTGCATTGGATGGAGCCGAAATCATGCGGTTAGCATCATCGCTTCGCGATACCCCTGCACCTGTGTTGATGCCTGCTGAACCTGCGTAAGGTTGTTCTGCTGTCATACCGTTAATATTTACGTCCTGTCTATCCCGACCCTGCCTGCTTTCAACCATGATTATTTGTTTCCTGATTCAAAAGGGGTTAACGCTTATTTAGTAAAGATTGTTTTCATTTGAAATCTAACGATTAAAATTAACAACTTAACCAATCTCAGGGTATACATATTAAAATAGATACTCTATCTGTAGTTGTAATTAATAAGCTAATTGACATATATATATATTTAACGTTACTTATTTTTACTTGTTAATATATGTTTCATCTTTAATTTCTTGTCGATTTCCTATTAAATAACATTAATTAATTCATTTTATCAATTTTATTTCTAAGTTATTGAATTTATTTTTAACTAACTGTTTTAATAAAAATGTTCCTATCTGAATCAAGAAATTTAGGTCTGCTATGCTATCAAGTCCCCAATCCCTACAAAATGTCCTTGCTCCGGGCGATCTACGGCAAGTGCATCACATAGCCCTCAACGTTCACGATATGCAAGCTTCACGACATTTCTACGGCACTATTCTCGGTTTGCACGAACTAACTGGTGATGAAGTTCCTGCAACCCTGGTGGATTTAGTCGCACAAGGAAAGGTCGCCAATTTTGTCACTCCTGATGGCACGATTCTCGATTTATTTTGGGAACCGGATTTACCGCCACCAGACCCGAATCCAGAACGCACTTTTACCAGAGCATACCATTTGGCATTTGATATTGCTCCCCAGTTATTCGATCGCGCTGTTGAAGTTTTAAGACAGAATCAAATGACAATTGCTCACGGTCCAGTTACCCGCCCAACAGGTAGGGGAGTGTACTTTTATGACCCCGATGGCTTTATGATAGAGATTCGTTGCGATCCAGAATAGATAATGGTTAGTGGTTAGTGGTTAGTGGTTAATGGCAAAACTACTAATTACTAACTACTAACCCCCACCTACTAACTACTAACCCCCACCTACTAACTACTAACTACTAACTACTAACTAATCACAAACGACCATGATTGACTCAAAGACATATCAAGTGATTGAAGAAGCAATTCAGAGACCTCCAATAACACATGAACCGCAGAAGCAGTCATTGAAAGCTTGGGCAATGTATTGTTTGCGTGATAGAGGTTTTAAGGTGGTATATGCTCAAAATGCTGATTTTGCTATAGAAAGTCGAAGCGGAGAAAAAATGTATTTTAAGGTCACGGAGAGTACAACCGATTTGGATAATCAGTTTGGTTGGATAGTTTGGGATAGTACAACTAAAAGTGCTAGCTTGATTCCGCCTCAATCTTAGGGAAGAATTTTGGTGGGCAGTGCCCACCAAACACTACTTATGAGGGGGGAAACAAGACATCTAATTCCCGAACCTTTATAAGGGGAGGGTTAGGGAGGGGTAAATTTAAATTTTATAGCTTGACCGAAGCGTCAAGAATCACCGACCCTTTAGGGCGGTGAGCATGTCAAAAATATCCGCTTATCGCAAGCAGCGAATTGCCTCTAATAAACCTCGAGATTTATTCAAGGTTTCTTCATATTCTTTTTCTGGATCGGAATCAGCAACCAAGCCTGCACCTGCTTGCACGCTGACGGTATTATTGCGGACAACCATTGTGCGAATGGCGATCGCACTATTCAATTGTGGTTTCCGTATCGAAACTGGAGAGATTGAAACCCAACTTGCCCAATATCCCTCGGTTCAAGAATCCGTAGTTGTAGTGAGAGAGGATATACCAGGTGACAAACGGCTTGTGGCTTATGTAGTATCTGAACGGGAATTAGCTCCTCAACTCAGTGAATTACGGTATTTCTTAAAAGAAAAACTACCCGATCACATGATACCTACTGCCTTTGTACCAATGAAGGCACTGCCACTCACACCCAATGGCAAGGTGGATCGCCAAGCGCTACCAACACCAGATAATCTTCGCCTACAGTTAGAAGAAACTTACATTAAACCACAAACTGATATAGAAAAATCTATCGCTACAGTTTGGCAGAAAATACTCAAGGTAGACAAAGTTGGCATCCATGATAACTTCTTTGACCTTGGTGGACATTCATTATTAATGGTTCAAGTTCACAGTCAACTCTGTCAAATATTCCAAACAGAATTATCCATACTTGAACTTTTCAGGTATCCAACCATCAGTTCTTTAGCTGATTTTTTCAGTCGAGCCAATCACAATAAATTATCAGATTCTTATCAAACGGAGTCCCGAACCCAACAGTTAGAAAATGGAAAAGCTCGCATCAAACAATTTCTAAAAATTAGCAAGAAAGTGAAATAAAATGAATCATTCTGTAACTTTCAGTCAAACTGGTTTAGAAATAGCGATCGTTGGTATGGTAGGGCGTTTTCCTGGTGCCAACAATCTTGAGGAATTTTGGCAAAATCTACAAAATGGTGTAGAGTCAATAGAGTTTTTTAGCGATGAAGAACTGAAATCGGCAGGAATAGACCTGGATAAAGTCAATGACCCTAATTATGTCAAAGCAGGATCTGTATTAGAAGACATAGAGCTATTTGATGCTTCATTTTTTGGCTTCAATCCCAGGGAGGCAGAATGTATCGACCCTCAACAACGCATTTTTTTAGAATGTGCTTGGGAAGCTCTTGAAAGTGCTGGCTACGATTCTAAGCAGTATAAAGGTTTGATTGGAGTTTACGCCGGTACAAGCATTAATAATTATTTCATTAATCTTTATTCAAATCAGAACGTTAGAAATTCTATTGATGAACAACAGCTTGTTTTTGCCAATGATAAAGATTTTCTAACAACACGAGTGTCTTATAAATTAGAGTTAGAGGGACCTTCGGTAGACATTCAAACTGCCTGTTCGACTTCACTAGTTGCCGTACATTTAGCTTGCCGTAGTTTGCTCGGTGGTGAATGCGATATTGCCTTAGCTGGTGGCGTTGCAATTAATTCATCACAAAAATCTGGATATGTCTATCAAGAAGGGGGAATTTTATCTCCTGATGGTCATTGCCGTGCTTTTGATGCTAAGGCACAGGGAACCGTTTTTGGTAATGGTGTAGGAATTGTAGTTTTGAAGCGTTTGGAAGATGCTCTTGCTGATGGGGATTGCATTCATGCTGTCATCAAAGGTTCAGCTATCAATAATGATGGTTCTCTCAAAGTTAGTTACACAGCACCTCGTATCGATACCCAAGCAAAGGTGATTAAAACGGCTCAAACAATTGCTGAACTTGACCCTGAGACAATTAGCTACATTGAGGCACACGGAACAGGAACTTCTCTTGGAGACCCGATTGAAATTGCCGCACTGACGCAAGCTTTTCATGTTGGTTCACAAAAGAAAAATTATTGCGCTATAGGTTCAGTTAAAACAAATATTGGACATCTGGATACCACAGCTGGTGTTGCAGGCTTAATTAAAACAGTTTTAGCCCTTAAAAATAAACAAATACCGCCCAGTTTGCATTTTGAGCAGCCCAATCCCCAAATTGATTTCGACAACAGTCCTTTTTACGTTAACACCGCACTTTCAGAGTGGAAGGCAAATGGCACTCCTCGCCGTGCTGGCGTGAGTTCTTTCGGCATTGGTGGAACAAATGCCCATGTGATTCTGGAAGAAGCTCCACCTACTCAACCCTCTGAAGCATCTCGCTCCTGGCAGTTGTTGCTGCTTTCTGCAAAAACAGATTCGGCATTAGAAACGGCAACGGCAAATTTAGCGACTTATTTCAAGCAACATCCTAACGTAAACTTAGCTGATGTCGCGTATACCTTACAAGTTGGTCGTCGAGCTTTCGATTACCGCCGAATACTGCTATGCCAAAATGTTAATGATGCGGTGACAGTTTTAGAAAGTTTAGACCCACAAAGAATTTTTTCCCGCTTCCATGAGTTATGTAACCGACAGGTTGTATTTATGTTTCCCGGTCAGGGTTCACAGTATGTCAATATGGGTCAACAGTTATACGATTCTGAGCCAGTATTTCGGCAACATATAGACGAGTGCTGTGAAATACTTAAATCTCATCTTAGTGTCGATTTACGCTCTATTTTATATCCGGATAAAGAACGAGCACAGGTAGCTGTAGAGCAATTGCAACAAACTCAAATCACCCAGCCAGCAATGTTTGTAACTGAGTATGCCTTGGCTCAGTTGTGGATGTCATGGGGTGTATCACCCGCAGCCACGATCGGTCATAGTATTGGAGAATATGTTGCAGCTTGTTTGGCAGGTGTTTTTTCTCTAGAAGATGCTTTAGCGCTGGTTGCTGCCCGTGGACGGCTCATGCAACAACTTCCCTCTGGGGCTATGCTTTCGGTTCCACTTTCTGAAGAGGCACTACAACCCTGGTTGAATGAGGAGCTTTCGTTAGCGGCAATTAACGCACCATCTCTGTGTGTTGTATCGGGTTCAGAAGGAGCGATCGCCCAGTTGCAAAGTCGTTTAACACAAGAAGGTGTGGAATGTCGTAGATTGCATACTTCCCATGCCTTTCATTCCCAAATGATGGATTCCATTCTGGAACCATTTACTGAAGAAGTTAAAAAAGTTACTCTAAATCCTCCTCAAATTCCTTTTATCTCCAACCTGACAGGAACCTGGATTACAGCATCGGAAGCAACTCATCCCAGCTATTGGGCAAGTCATTTACGGCAACCAGTGCGTTTTGCTACAGGCATTGCTGAGTTAATAAAAGAATCAGAGCACATATTGCTGGAAGTTGGTCCTGGGCGAACGTTAAAAACTTTAGCCAAACAACAGACCAATGATTCAATAGTCTTGAGTTCAATACGCCATCCGAAAGACCAACAGTCAGATTTAGCATTTTTACTCAATACTTTAGGACAACTTTGGCTAGCAGGGGTACAAGTGGATTGGTACGGCTTTTATGGAACTGAGCAACGCCACCGTATTCCATTGCCTACTTATCCATTTGAGAGACAAAGATACTGGATCGATGCACAACCAGAAGTCGCTGTCAATACAACTCAAGGATTGTTACATAGGAAGCCCAATATTGCTGATTGGTTTTACATTCCTTCTTGGGAAAAAGACATAGCGTTTGAGTATGTTGACAATCAAAGGCAAACAACGCCAAAATCCTGTTGGCTAATTTTTGTGGATACTTGTGGGATAGGTTCACAAATTGCCAAACGACTAGAACACGAAGGTGAAGATTTCATTACCGTAACCCTAGGAAAACAGTTTACCAAATTCAGCGATCGCTCATACGCTATTAATCCCCAAAAACGAAATGATTATGATGCTTTGCTCAAAACTCTAGACGCAAAAGATTTGACACCAAATATAATTGCTCATTTATGGGGAATTTCACCCAATACACAACTCCATGACAATTTGCCCAGCCAACATACGCAGCTGGAAATTACAAACTTTGAAGAATATCAATCTTTAGGCTTCCATAGCTTACTCTTTTTAGCTCAGGCATTGGGAGAAAAAAATAATAGCAATCCTGTAGAAATTGCGGTTGTTACCAACAATATGCAAGATGTCGTTGGTGACGAAAATACCTATCCAGAGAAAGCAACCGTATTAGGACCGTGTATGGTCATTCCCCAGGAGTATCCAAATATCACCTGTCGTAGTATTGATATTCTTATCCCACAATCGGGAACAAAGATAGGAGATAAGTTAGTAGAACAGCTCGTAGCAGAAATAAAAACACAACCAAATCACCCAGTGGTAGCCTATCGTGGTGGTTACCGATGGATTCAAACCTTTAAAGCTGTTTCCTTGGATGACACGATTAAGGAAAGAACGCGATTAAGACAGGAAGGTGTATACTTAATTGCAGGCGATTTAGTAGAAGGTTTTGGTCTTGTTTTTGCAGAGTATTTAGCTCAGACAGTACAAGCAAAATTAGTTTTACTTGAAACGGCAAATTTTCCCGAACAACATGAATGGGAACAATGGTTAGTAACTCATGATGACCAAGATAGAATCAGTCATCATATTAAGAAATTACAAACCCTCAAAGAGTCTGGTGTAGAGTTTATCCTCATTCAGGTTGATGTGACTGACGAAGACCAAATGCTGGCAGCGATCGATAGAGCCTATAACCATTTTGGTGCAATTCATGGAATATTTTATATACCGGAAATTAGTCCCTTAAAGTCCGCCGTTTCAATCCAGGAAGCCACTCAATGTGACTGTTATTTGCAATTCCAGTCGAAAGTTTACGGTCTCTTGATACTAGAAAAAGTTTTGCAAGGGAGAAACATCGATTTTTGTCTTGTACAATCCTCAATGGCAACGATTTTAGGAGGGTTGGGTTTAGTTGCTTATGCAGCATCTTACCAATTTATTGATGCCTTTGTTCGCAAGCACAATCAGACTAACTCTATTCCCTGGTTTAGTATTAACCGACAAGCTTTGCACTCTGATTCAGAACAAGAAGCAATTGAAGTGACTGCCACAGAATTGGCAATGACGCCAAAAGAAGTTTGGCAATCCTTTGAATTAGTTTTATCTATGAAAGCACCGTGTCAAGTTATTGTCTCAACAGGTGATTTACAAACTAGGGTTGACCAAGCAATTAGATTTAAAGCCTTAAAAGAAATAAATTATTCCCAAACATCACAGCAAGCAGACTCTTTAAAATCTCACTCACGACCAAATTTACAGAGTGTTTATGTAGCTCCTAGTAACAACATTGAGCAAACGATCGCAACCACTTGGCAAGAAATTCTTGGTGTTGAACAAGTCGGTATTCACGATAATTTTTTTGAGTTGGGGGGGCACTCTTTACTCGCGGTTCAAGTGACTTCACGTCTGCGAGAAATTTTTCAAGTGGAATTGCCCCTACAAAGTATTCTTTTTGATGCTCCTACCGTGGGTGGACTTGCTGCTATCATTGCAGAACAGCAACCCAAACAAGAAGACATTGAAGAAATTGCTGCTTTATTAGAAAAGGTAAAAAGCCTTTCAGCAGAAGAGATTCAACAAGAACTAGTTAAGGATTCTTAATTATTAGTCATTTGTCCTTGGTCATTTGTCCCTAGTTCAAATTTCTTGACAAATGGTCAAAAACTAATAACAAAGGACGCTCTTCATTTAGATAATTGCTCGACCCAATTTAGGGAGTAAAGAAATGGAATTTAGCCTATTTTATTTTTCTGGTGATGGTTCTAAAAGACAAAAAGACAAGTATAATATTTTCATAGAAAGCGCTAAATTTGCAGATCGCAATGGTTTCTCTGCACTTTGGACTCCTGAAAGGCATTTTCATCCATTTGGAGGTCTTTATCCCAATCCTTCTGTGACCTGTGCAGCCCTAGCAATGGTAACTGAACGAATTCAATTACGCGCAGGTAGCGTTGTTATGGGACTTCATAATCCAGCACGTGTTGCTGAAGAATGGTCTGTAGTTGATAATCTTTCAAACGGTAGGGTGGCTCTAGCTTTTGCCTCAGGTTGGACTATAGAGGACTTTGTACTTTCTACCACAAGTCATGCTAACCGAAAAGAAACTATGTGGAACGGAATCAAAAAGGTTCAAAAACTTTGGAAAGGGGAACAGGTTGAACTTCAAGATGTGACAGGAAACAGTTTCAATATAAGGACATTTCCACGACCACTACAGGATAAATTACCTACTTGGATTGTGTGTCAATCTTCAGCAACATTTATTGAGGCTGGCAAAATGGGTGCCAATGTACTGACCTCTTTGCTGGGAGGGACTTTAGAAGAAGTTGCTCCACAGATAGCACTGTATCGCGAATCTTTAGCAAAGCACGGTCACGATCCGAAAGCTGGAAAGGTCGCAATGATGATACATACCTTTGTAGGAGAAGACTTTAACACCGTAAAAGAACAAGTGAGAGAACCTTTTTACAATTACTTGAAAACACATCTCGACCTGTTAGAAAATCTAGCAAAAAACGCTGGAATCAAAGTAAATTTAGAAAAATTTACGGAAGCAGATATTAATAGCCTTTTACGTTTTGCCTACGAAGGTTGGCTCAAAGGAAGAACTCTGATTGGCTCGAAAACGACTTGTATGCAGATGATAGAACAACTGAAACAAGCCGATGTTGATGAAGTCGCTTGCCTCATAGACTTTTATGAGAATTTTGATGCAGTTATGGACAGTTTACCTTACCTAAAAGGTTTGAAGGATATGTGTAATTTGAAAACAGAAAAAATGATGGCTCGCAGTTGAAACTTTAGTTAATTTGATAAAGCTTTGTTGAAAATTAATGATTGCGGGTTATACTAATGAATGATTTCAATCTAGAGATTGCTGCTCTTTCTCCAGAGCAAAAGGCACTATTTGACAAGCTACTCAAGCAAAGTGGTTTGAGCCATGTCAAAACTTCAGAAATCTCAAGAATATCCATTCTAAAAAGAAAATACGCTGACAATATACCTTTATCTTTTGCTCAGCAAAGACTGTGGTTTTTCCAGCAATTAAATCCTGATAACGGTGCTTATAATGTTTTTAGCGCCTTGCGTCTTAAAGGTCAGCTTAAGGTCACACTCCTAGAAAAGGTATTTACTGAAATTGTCAGGCGTCATGAAACCTTGCGGACAACTTTTATAACCAATTCAGAGGGACAACCAGTTCAGGTCATTGCTTCGCCTCAGCCATTTACACTACCAATACTGGATTTGAGGGAAGCATCTAATGTAGAGCAGGAAGTTGAGCGATTAGCAATTGCACAAGCCCAATGTCCTTTTGAACTAACTCAACCGTTACTGCGAATCACTCTCCTAAAGTTGACAGCGACAGAGCACGTTTTGTTGTTAACAATGCATCATATCATATCTGACCGCTGGTCTTTAGGGGTATTTGTTAGAGAAATGAAAGCCCTTTACGAAGCTTTTTCTAATGAGAGGTCTTCACCCCTCCCTGAATTACCAATTCAATATGCAGACTGGGCAATTTGGCAGCAACAATATCTGCAAGGAGAAGTGTTGGAAGCCCAGATGAATTACTGGAAGCAACAACTTGCTAATCTTCCTGTTTTGGAATTACCCACTGATAAACCTCGACCAGCTATTGCAACATATAAAGGTGCAAAACAATCTTTTGAATTATCTAAAGCTCTCACTGATGCACTTAAGGCTTTGAGCGCGAAGGAAGGCGTCACATTATTTACATTATTATTAACAGTATTTAAAGTCTTATTACATAAATATACTCATCAAAATGATATTGTCGTTGGCACTGATATTGCTAATCGCAATCGAGTAGAAACTGAAGGATTAATTGGTTTTTTGATTAACACTTTAGTACTACGCACTAACTTGTCTGAAAACCCGACTTTTCGCCAGTTGCTAAATCGAGTACGTGAAGTTACTCTTAAGGCTTATGACAATCAAGATATACCCTTCGATAAACTGGTGGATATTTTGAAACCAGAGCGAAATTTAAGCGATATGGTACCGTTGTATCAGGTCAAATTCGATCTGCAGCTGGCACAGGTGGAACCATTAGAACTTTCAGGACTAACTGTGAGTCCTTTGGTATTTGACAACGGGACGGCTAAGTTTGAGTTGCGTTTTAACTTGTTGGAAACGTCTCAAGGACTGACAGGGCTGGTAGAATACAGCACCGACCTTTTTGAGGCTCTTACCATCACTAGGATGGTGAAACATTTTCAGAACTTGCTTGAGGTTATTGTCGCTAATCCAGAGCAACGCCTTTCAGAGCTATCCTTCTTAACAGAATCCGAGCGACACCAATTAATGGTTGAATGGAATGATACAAAAGTTGAGTATCCTCAACATCAATGTATTCATCAGCTGTTTGAAGCTCAAGCAGAACGCACGCCTAATGCTATAGCAGTGGTGTTTGAAGACCAACAGTTAACCTACCGGGAACTCAACGCTAAAGCAAATCAACTAGCCCATTACTTGCGTTATCTGGGAGTGAAACCAGAGGTGTTGGTGGGGATTTGTGTGGAGCGATCGCTTGATATGGTCATCGGACTTTTAGCCATCCTGAAAGCAGGCGGTGCATACGTTCCACTAGACCCAACTTACCCGCCACAACGATTGGCATTTATACTAAAAAACGCTCAAGTATCAGTGTTGTTGACGCAAGCATCCCTCGTGCAGGCAATGTCGCAACACAAAGCAAAAATCGTTTGTTTAGATACTGATGGGCAAGCTATTGCACAACACAGTCAGGAAAATGTATTGTGTGATCTAACAGATCAAAACCTGGCTTATGTGATTTATACCTCTGGTTCCACAGGCAAACCCAAGGGCTACAAAACCCTGAATTCGGTGCAGAAAATCTATGATGCTGCTTTGGAAAATCGCATAGAACGCTCGTCAACTATGGTGGCATTGGGAGGCGGTGTCATTGGAGATATGACTGGCTTTGCAGCAGCAACTTGGCTGCGGGGAATTAACTTTGTACAGGTGCCAACCACTCTGTTAGCAATGGTAGATGCGTCCATCGGTGGCAAAACTGGTGTAAATCATCCCCAAGGCAAGAACTTGATTGGTGCATTCCATCAACCCCGTTTGGTTCTGATAGATCCGGAGGTATTAAAAACTTTGCCAGTGCGGGAGTTTCGTGCTGGAATGGCAGAAGTGATTAAATACGGTATTATTTGGGATGCTCAATTGTTTGGCGAGATGGAACAGAGCAAACGTCTTGACCAAATGCGCTACATCAAGCCAGAATTAATAGACACCATATTGACACGTTCTTGTCAAGCAAAAGCCGATGTTGTTAGTAAAGATGAGAAAGAAGCCGGACTGCGGGCAATTCTCAACTACGGTCATACAATCGGTCATGCAGTAGAAAGCTTGACAGGTTACCGTGTTGTGAATCACGGTGAAGCAGTTGCCATTGGCATGGTAGCAGCAGGGCAGATTGCAGTGGCACTGGGAATGTGGCAGAAAGAAGAGACAGAACGTCAAGATGCCCTGATTCAAAAAGCGGGTTTACCAACTCAACTTCCACCAGGGTTGAATGTTGATGGGATTGTTGATGCTTTGCAATTGGATAAGAAAGTGAAAGCTGGTAAAGTCAGGTTTATTTTGCCAACCCAGATTGGTGTAGTACAAATCACTGATGAAGTCCCCTCGGATACGATCCGGCAGGTGTTGCAAGGGATGATGCCTTCAGAATAAATAGCCCGCAGGTTTAGCCAGGGGTTAAACGAACAAACAGGTAAGGGTCAAAAAGAATACTTGTACTGGGAGATAGTATGTGGTAAATAAGGATAGTACTGCTATACTATCTCATGACTAGAACTCCCTTTGACCAGTTTTCCAAACAATTCTTGGAAGAGTTCCTAACTCCATTCGGAGAAGTGAAACCAAATTTTGAAGTCCCAGGGGAATCTAGATTTGTTGATATTTGGTTTGCCCCATCCCAACAACCAACTCTCAATCCTCAAACTTTGGGTTTGTTAGGTAGGATTGCCACCACACCTTGCTTGCTAGAACCTTTCCGCAATCAACCCTCATTCACACAAGTACGAAATTGTTTACTCAAGCTATTTTTGGTACAAGCTGATTTTCAACGCCAAGCCAAACGAGGAGGTTCGCTGATTCGAGAAACAGAGCTGCCTCATTTATGGATTCTTGCTCCCTCCGCCTCGGATAACCTTTTAAGTGCATTTGGTGCGTGTTTAGATGAGACTTGGCTAGAAGGAGTTTACTTGATGGTCACTGCTCTGAGGGCAGCAATAATTGCTATCAATGAGTTACCTCGAACTCCAGAAACTCTGTGGCTGAGAATTTTGGGTAGAGATGCGACACAACAACAAGCCATAGAAGAAGTTATTGCTCTGCCTGTTGAAGATCCGCGACGCTCTGCAACATTAAAGTTGCTATCAACTTGGAAGATTAATATAGAAGCAAGTGGCGAAATTGGTGAAGAAGAGCAGAGGTTGATTATGACATTATCACAAGCATATTTAGAGTGGGAAAAACAAACTGAGCTTCGAGGAATTGAGCAAGGAATCGAGCAAGGGCAACGCTTAGTAGTGGAGAACCTTCTTAAAGTTCGCTTTGGTGAATTAGACAAACAGCTAGTTAATATCATTCCATTGTTGTTAGAGCTACCAATTGAGGAGTATACTCCGCTACTGCTGTTGTCCCGAGAAGAACTACTGGCACGATTTCAACGCCCGCCCGTGTAAAGAACTAAAAATGCGTTTTTTGAGAAGATAGTATCAAATGAAGCTATTTATCCAAGCCAGTACATCCTCTGTTGGCTGGCTTGACCTGAAGAAGGTCAGTGGCGAGTTATTTTTACAATCGCCACAGATAACACAAATCGCGCCATCAAATTTGCTTAGGTCATTGAGAATTGTTTCGCTCAATTCTTCACCAACTCTGAAGGAACTTCTTGATTCTTTCCGGAAAAACAGGGAGTTGAGGGGGATATAGAGATGGTAGATGCACCCTAATTATCATCCCTCAGTCTGTGGCTGAGGGTTTTTTTATCGCAAAATTTGAGGAAGTAAACTAGGAGCCATCCACAAAGCGTAAATAATAAATCCAAAGAATAAAGTTGTTAAAACAGTGAAAATATAGCCAACCCACATCAACAAACCATCAGACTCTATAGTGGCTACTGCTAAAAGTAATATCCCAACTGTGGGAATGGGGTTGGTTAGAGGAACTGGTGAAATCAGTAAAATAGTTAACCAAGATATACAAAGACCATTAAATCTCCAAGTTAAAGGATGTTCTGCTATCTTTGCCAAGCGAGGACGGGTGATTTTTTCTAACACTCTGGTCACTCGTTGCAGGTTTTGTAAGAGTATCTCAACAAAGGCACGCGGGATTTTGTACTTGGCTATTTTTTTCGGGAGCCAAGGCGATCGCCTTCCAAACACCATCTGCACTGATAATATCATGCTAGCGCCACCAAAAGGTCCAGTTAATCCTGGCGGTATGGGAAATAGGAAAGGCAAAACTAATAATACAATCACCAGGCAAAGCCCTCGTTCTGAAGTTTCTGCCAAAATATCACCCAGACTAAGTGGCTGTTCTGCTAATCGCTGCAGCAAGGACTTAATATCTTGAGAGAATTTGAGGTGCATTGAGCTTGAGTTGAATGTGAGTCTCCACAATACCCAGCTTTACTTAACTAATAGAAGAATTGCAACCAGGTTATAAACACAAATCCTGTTTCTTCTATCCTAACCTAGCCTATGATAAGCGATCTATTTGCCTATTATGCAATAATTTACACTTAGTCATTAGCGATCGCTAGTAACTGTTCAAGCCCACGCCATTAGATTCTGCGATTGGAACTATCACAGCTAAAGCTTTGGGAATAACACGGAAGTGAGCCGGGGTATAAGTTGTAATTTCACCATCAGTATTAATAGGGCGTGGTTTGCGAGTATACACTTCAATTTCCTGACCTGAAAGGGAACGAACACCCTGCCAATGAACGTGCCGCCCTTGCCGCATGGTAGGTAAAATAGGAATAACTTGCCACCAGTGGCGAATTTCCAAACTGTACAAGTCCAATCTTTGGTCATCAATTGTGGCATCATGAACAACTGCCATCCCGCCGCCATAATAGCGACCATTACCCACTGCAATTTGCACCGTTTTTACCAGATATGATTGACCGTTGACACGCAGTTCTGCGCTAAAAGGTCGAGATTCCCAAATCACTTGTAAAGCAGCGAAAGCATAAGCAAATATTCCCCAACGGCGCTTAGCTTTTTTAGTCAATTTCTGGGTAATTTTTACACTCAATCCCAAGCTTGCAACATTAAAAAAGTGCTTACTGTTGACCAAGCCTAAATCTATATGTCTTACCTCACCTTTGGCAATAATTCTGCAAGCTTCTGGTATGGAATTGGGAATTCCCAAAGTTCTAGCCAAGTCATTTGCAGTTCCTAAAGGTAAAATTCCCAGAGGTAACTGAGTTTCTACCAAAGCGTCTACCGCCGCATTTAGGGTACCATCACCACCACCAACAATGATGAAATCAACTTCATGTCGATAGCGCAGGATGATTTCATGGATATCTTGTGGGCGTTCAGTGGTTTCTTGTATCAATTCAATGCCCAATTGCTCAAGACAGCGAATCGCTTCAGGTAAGCGCTTTTCTCCTTGACGGGCGTGGCGATTGACTAACAGCAGTGCGCGGTGTCTCATCGGCTGTTGCTTCTCGATTGATAAGCTGAAGGACTTAACTCTTATATATACAGTCTGCTAAAAATTTCTGTTATAACTGTATTTGTAATATAATGTATAAACTTTGCTCGAATTATTAGATATTTTTATGTTTCTTGTATCTTTGCGAATCCAAAAGAATAAATAAAAAAGATACAAAGTTTGTAAAGTAAAGGAAGAATTTTATTTTTATGAAAGCTTGGATTTACTTTATAACTAAGTTGACGTATTTTTAACTATAGCAGTTCTATTTGACTGGGTAAAAATTATTAACTGCCAAGACGCTAAGAGCGCCAGGAAAAGAGAGAATTTTACAAATGATTTAGGATTGCTACAGCAGTTCTCTGGGCGGGCAATAAGTTTAAAAAGGATTGCTAGAATATCAGCTTTTCTCTACCCGCAATCCAAAGTAGGTTAATACCAATTCAGTAGAACCAATATTAATAACTTCATGATATTCTCCCGGTTCAACTGCTACGCAACTTCCTGGAGCTAGAGGATACTCTTTGTCATTGATGCGAATCGTGCCAGAACCGGACTCAACAAAGAATACCTCACACATATCTTGGTGCGCGTGGGCTTTTGCTGTTTGTCCGGGGGCAAATCGAGATTGAGAAAAGTTAGTCAGGTGAGGCAAGTCGCCGAAGCGCAGCATCACCTTTTTCTTAATTTCGGGATTGTGTGAAACAGGTTCTTCTGGTAAGTCGTTGAGGGAAGTGAGTTTCATTCAGGTTGTTGTTCGGGTCTTAAATCGTTAGATATTTCTACGATACCCTGATACCCATCAATTCTTACTCTCTGCCCATCTTGCAAGACCCATGTTGCGCTTTTAACATCCATAATTGCGGGAATCCCATACTCGCGAGCGATGATTGCTCCGTGAGAGAGGCGTCCACCGGCTTCAGCAATTAATCCCCCAGCCCTTACTAGCAAGGGTGCCCAGCCAGAATCGGTGTATGGTACGACCAGAATAGTATCTTTATCTACATCTGGAACTGATTGTAAATTTCGCAACACCTTGACTCGTCCTTCTGCTTTTCCAGGACTGGCTGGAATGCCTTGCAGGACTTGGTCGGGAGAAGCGATCGCAGTTCGGAAAGGGAATTCTGGGGGATCGTTTCCGTAAACTAACAAAGGTACTGGATCTAACTGGCTATCATTTGCAAGATGGTTTCGTCTCAATTTCACCAAGTCGTGTAATTGATCCACAAAATCTGGTTCAAAACCTTCAACAAGACGTCGCACCTCATCATAATCCAAGAAAAATATATCCCCTGGTTCTTCAAGCAAGCCTGATTTTAGCCAAACCTGTTCTAAAGCAACAAAGCACCAGCGCAATTCAGCCAAAAGCTGGGAATAGACCTCTGTGACTCGTCCCTTTAAATGAACGCGGCTTTGTACAAATCCTCTTTTTTTCTGAGGTTGTTTGGTTTGAGGTGGTTCTGGTGCGAGGATGAACTGCACGAACAGCTGCTTGAGGGCTGATGGTTCTTCCTTCCAGGTGGGAACAGCAATATCAGTTCCTACTTCACTCAAATAACCATAACGGTGAAGCAAATTCTGAAATTTTGTCAAAATCTCTTGCCCTTCGGGTGTTTGTTCTAATTGCTCAAACACTTTATCTGGGTCAACTTCAAGTATAGCTTGGCGGGCTTTCGCTGCTAATTCCTGAAGCGATCGCAACGCCGCTATCTCAGGAGTCCTGCTGTTATCTAATTCTCCATCCTTTACCCGAAAGATAGCTTGTCGTAATGCCGCACTCAATGGAGCCATTATACTGTAGTAGGTCGCACGACGAAGTAACTCCAAAATCTCCTCTACTCTGGCGACCAACCTCACCGGATCGAGGTCTTCTACAGATTCCTGGCTTAATTGAGACAAAGCAGGAGCAAATCGCTTGCGATTGTCCCATTGAAAATCCATTTTTAAACAAATTTCCCGCCAAACTATCCGCAACAATCCGGGTAAATTGCGTAAAGTGGTATCCAAGGGTGGCTTACTCATTTTTGCTCCCCGAGTTAAAAATTCCAGACTTTCGGGAGGTAAACCCATACGTCGGAAAATTTCCCCCAACAAGGACGCATTAAAGTAAGCTCTGGAGTAGTGTAAGGTTGCTGTTTTGTTGAAATCCAGCCCGACAGAGCGTTCACCCAACACCAGAGCAAAAATTCCCCCCCAAACACCACAAGTTAACGGGCGATTAATCGACCAGGTTAGGGGGCGAATCACTCCGGGAATGACTTCTGCTGCAATTTTACGAGTCCAAATAGGTAGTAGGGTGGTTATAGGACGTGCTTGCAACACCCAAAGAGTTTGCCCATCAAAAGTCCATTCTATGTCTTGAGGAACGCCATGATAACGCTGTTCTATAAGCCGACATAAATATGCAACTTGCTTGATTAAAGCGGGTGGGATGTTCCCTTTCCCCTCTAGTTGTATGGAAGTGAAATTATCTGTATCGACAATATAAGCGCGATATTGCTCTGGCGTAACTCGTCCGGATACCACCTGTGTTGCGTTTCCTGGCAATGCTTCTATCACAACGGCTTCACCTTGCTTGGTAATGGGGTCGCGGGTAAAGGCAACACCGGAAAACACTCCTTGGACTTGTTGTTGAACAATAACCGCCATTGCTCCGTTGTAGACTCCGCGATCGCTTCGGTATTGTACTGCTGATGTACTATCGTAGGAAGCTTGACAGGTGGCGATTGCCGAGCGTAATTCCTCTTTTGTTGTTACATTCAACACTGTTACGTACTGACCCGCAGCAGAAGCCAGTTCTGAGTCTTCTCCTATTGCCGAGGAACGTACCACCAAGGGAAATATACCTGATGGCTGAAGCAACTCTATCAAGGGTTCGGGATTGTCATAGGGAGCAAGTACCCATCCTTTTGGGACTGGATAACCCCATCGCTTAACCTCTGATAATCGCGCTGCCTTTTGTCCTACAAAAGCAGCATCTAAATCATCATCTAAGGTGAGAATATTTTGTTCGCCACGAAAAAATTTAAACGCCGTTTGTGTTTCTGGTTGTGCCTGTTCAACTGGTAAGTCCAAGTCATCCGGCATTTGTTTGTAAATCCAACCGAGTAAAACAGCTAGGGCAATTGCGGCTACAATTTTGGGCGGATCTTCGCTATGTAAAATCCCTACAATCAGTGGGAATAATATTAAAACACCAAATTTTGCCAACTGTCTGGAGCGCACAATCGTAAAACTCGCGCTAGCTAGCAAAAATACAAATGTTGCTGCCAGGGGATCGTGTACGGCGAATCCCCAAACAACGTTGGTCGTACCCGCTCCTCTGCCCGCTACATATCGACCTAATACTAAGGCAATCAAAGCTACCAATTCCCATGCCGAGCCATCTTTGAAAACGGCACGGGCAAGTAAGACGGCAGCAATCCCCTTCAACGCTTCTGATAAAACTGCCAGCACTCCTACCAGCGTTCCACCGTGGTAGAAGGCAGCTGAAACACCGATGTTACCTGTTCCCAATTGTGCTATCTTCCGCTTCGATAGAGCTTGGGTAATCCAGGCAATAAGCGGTAGCGCACCCAGGAGGGGGCAGATAATGCAGATTGTTAAAATACCCCAGAGTTCTAGCATTTTTGATTCTGATTTTAGATTTATTTTCAATCCAAAATCTAAAATCTGAAATCTAAAATTTTCCTTATATTATTATATGATTATCATATCATTACAGACACTTGGCTGTGATATTTAATATCTCTGCCAGTGACTTAATTTGACTGACTTATACACAGTCAGATTTTATACCATAGTTAACATCTAATCGGTCAGTCATTTCCGAACACAACACTTGCAAGCAGGTGTAAAGCTATGCCCGGAATGACTGTTTAGGATAACTCGGCTTTTAAATTCAGCTCGTCCCCTAATTGAATTAGTGGACTGCGTAGGCGGCTTGGAGTGCCCAAATAATAAGGGCAGAAATCGATCCCAAAATTAGCACGGAGAAGATGGTGACTAATTTTGGGGAGTCCGCGCCTTCAAACTTCATGATTCCTCGATTTAAGTCGGACATAGCTCGATCGGCTTGCTCCTTAAAACTCAGTCAAAATTGTCTAGTTCTATTTCCCGCTTATCCATTGGAGTTGGCTCCTTTGAGTCCACGGGGCTAAAATTCGGACAGTGTTGCTCTGCCCGTTTCGATTTTAGACCTTAGGTTAGCATGGAATGCAAACTTTCTTTATCATTATTGTTCAAGTTTGGCAATGTTGACATCGCCACAATTACCTATACCAAAAGATGTGACATCTACTTTTATACAAAAGCGTACTTGGAAATTTTCCAAAAAATTAGTTGCAGTTGGAACTCTTAACTTTCCAGCTTTGTTTACAAAAATTTACTTGGGGGAATTTGGCGGTGAAAGGTTTGCTATTACTCAGTGTGGGGGTCGTTGTTGGCTTATTCGTAGCTCTAGAGTTAGGATTGCGATGGCTCTTTGGTTTCGCTAACCCCCTCACCTACATCGCGGATGAGGAGATAGGCTACTTGCTAGCCCCGAATCAGCGTACCAAACGCTTTGGAAAGCGTATAGAAATTAATGAGTATTCAATGCGAAGCGAGCCAATACAAAAGTCGCTTTCATCTTCTACTCTACGCGTACTGCTATTGGGTGATTCTATAGTCAATGGTGGCTGGTGGACTGACCAGGATAAGACGATTTCCAGCTTGATGAGTCACTCTCTACCATCAGCAGTTGGCAACAGTTTCCAACAGGTGGAAGTACTCAATGCTTCCGCTAACTCTTGGGGGGAATGCCCAGTCTGTAGGTTGTACATCAGAAAACTGGGAAACAGATGTGACTTGACCGATGTTAATGCCTTCGGATAATTCAGCAACAGATGTTAGCCGTTGGTTAATTTCACTAGCTAAGGTGCTGTTGGTAGCAAAAAATGTGGTGGCAAAAACAACTGGACTCAGTCTTAGAAAGTTCCAGAATAATTTTGTCATAATCTTTTCTCTCACACCTAATTAACAGGAAATAGGGAACAGGAAATCCCCATACCGTTGCTAGGGGAATTTACCAGGTAATAAAGTTTTGTTTTATACTAACATAAAATCAAGGGCTGTTTTACCATCTGAGCCGACATCAAAATAACAATAAGACAAGATTTAGGAGAATATACCAAGTTTTTGAGCAAATAAATTCAACATTTAAGAGAGCTTAAAAGAGTTATAAATGGCGTATTGTTTAAGTAAATGAATGCATAATATCATGAAATGATAACCATAATAGAAAAATGATGAAAATTGCAACTTAATTTCAAACAAATATCATCATTTGATTATTTATGGGCGAAAGAGAAGAAAAGGTGCAATATTAAGAAAGTCTATATTATTGTGGTAATAGCCCGTTTCCATGCTAGAAGAAGTCCGCAGCGTTAGCAAAGATTTACTTGATGTATTGAAAGGACACAACGAAAAAACAAAACTGGGATGGTCTTTGGATCGACGAGATCCAAAATTTATTCAACTTTTCATGCCAGTATGGGAATGGCTGTACTACCACTATTATCACGTCCAAACAAGTGGCTGGGACAACATTCCTACTCAACAAAAAGTCTTATTTGTCGGTTCTCATAATGGGGGATTTTCAGCTCCCGACCAGTTTATGATTATGTATGACTGGTTCCGACGATATGGTGTGGAAAAACCAGTCTACGGTCTTTTGCACCGTAAAGTATGGCAGGTGTCCCCACAACTGGGGTATATGGCTGCAAAGATTGGAGCAGTTGTAGCTCATCCTAAAATGGCAATTGCTGCTTTGCGTTCGGGAGCGAGTGTACTCGTCTATCCTGGTGGAGTACAGGATGTTTTTCGACCACACTATTTGCGTAACCAAATCTGCTTGGCTGGGCGTAAGGGGTTTATTAAGCTAGCGTTACAAGAAAATGTTCCTATAGTACCTGTGATTTCAACTGGTGCTCACGATACGTTTTTTGTGTTGGCTGATTGCTATGACATTATGCAGCAACTCCATAAATGGGGAATGCCTTGGTTGTTTGGCATCGATCCAGAAGTCTTTCCTATTTATTTGGGATTACCTTGGGGAGTTGCTTTTGGTCCTTTGCCTCATATCCCAATCCCTACAAATGTCCGCATCCGCATTTGTCCTCCCATTGTGTTCGATCGCTACGGTGTAGAAGCGGCTGGCGATCGCGAATACATTGATGCTTGTTATGAAATTGTTCGCTCTCAAATGCAACAAGAGTTGGACTGTTTGGTAAGTTAAAAAGTATAAAGGATGAAGGGTAAAGGATGAAAAATTTCGCTCTCTAGAAACAGTAGCATCCAACGTAGGTTGGGTTGAGGAACGAAACCCAACAAAATCAATTATTTGTTGGGTTAAGCCACAGAGAGACCCAACCTACAATTCATCGTAACTGAACCGTATTGTCTTACCTAGAAATTATCTGTAGCGCTTTGCTGCTTAGTTGGTATAAATGTAGTAAAACAAGTATCAACATAAACCTTTAAATTGGATTTTATTGTAACATAAATTTATTACCACAAATTTACATGAAATCCCCAAAAGGATAGAATAAACGCATAATTTTGATTACCATCAATTTCTCTGCACAGTCTGATTTATGCGTAGACTGCCTTTCTTATTGCTGCTAAAAGTTTTACTTTTGAGTGCTTCATCTAACTTATTGTTGGCAAGTTATATTTGGGTTTTCTCAGTTACCAAGCAAGAAAACCGAGTTAAAGCTCAAACTCTAGTTCAGTCTAACCTCCAATCAAGTCAATCTGCTAACCGAAATCAGACAAATCCACCTACTCAACAGACAAAACAAGAGGAAGAGAAGAAATCGGATGAGCAGAAAAAGCAGGATCTGCCTTTAGTAGTAGTCGCAGCAATTGTTGCAGGTACTGTACTTATCTACTTGGGAGTTCTCAAGCTGCGTCCATTATGGTTGTTGTTGCTACCTGCAGAATTAAAGATACCTAAATTAGTACCAGGCATCCCAGAATTTAAACTACCCGTTCCAATTTTACTTTGGTTAAAGTATAGACCTAAAATTCTGGATGCTTGGGTGAAAAAGCACATGGCTACTTTTGCAAAGAACTTTGAAAAGAGTGAAACTGTCGCAGAGCGGAAATGTTATGTTTCTATCCCCGTACAGTTAGATAATAGGGAAATTGATGAACTCACTGTTGAAACTTTAAGAGAAACTTTTAAACAAAGACGAGTACGGCTGCTGATATGGGGAGAGGGCGGCTCGGGAAAAACGACCCTTGCTTGTCAGATTGCTAAGTGGGCAATGGAAGAAGAAAAATCCCAACGCCTATGCGAACATTTGATGTTACCAATTCTTATTGAGCAAGAACTTGACCTTGAAATTGGGGAAGGTAAAAAACCTTTGATGGAAGCACTTGCGGGAGAACTGCAAGATGCAATTGACAGCGAACAACAGATTTCCGATGAATTAGTTGAACAACTGCTCCGTCAACGCCGGATTATAGTGATTGTGGATCGTCTCTCAGAGATGAGTGAAGAAACCCGTAAAAAGATTAAACCTGCTGTCAGAGACTTTCCCGCTAATGCTTTAGTGATAACGTCTCGAATTGAAGAAGATAAACAAATCAAAGGAATTGACAATAAGATTAAAACTCTTCGTTTTGATGGAGAGGAGCTAGTTTCTTTTATTAAGGATTACTTAAAGAAACGGCAAAAATGGCAGATCTTTGAAAATGAGGAAACACCTTGGGAATTTTTACAAGAGTGTGCTAAGGTTGAACGCATTGTAGGTGAAAGGAAAACGATTACAGTTTTGTTAGCCAAGCTATATGCAGAACGAATGATCAATGCTAAGGAGAATGTATTTGTTTCTGTGCGCTCCCTCGATAACATACCCGCTTTGATCGTTGACCATTTAGAAAAACTTAATAATGATGTAAAAAGACGCACTCGTAAGGAGTACCATACTCTTAAACAAGATGCCCAATGGATTGCTTGGAAATGTTTGGAGCGAGAGTATAAGCCCAGCTATGCAAAGCGTGTTGATATTGTGGCTGGCTTAGAGACAGAAAAAGCAGAAAATTCTATTGAATTCTTTGAAAAAGAACTGCATCTCATTGTGTCTGGCAATGAGGGAGACACAATCCGCTTTGTCCTCGAGTCAGTGGCTGAATATCTTGCTGGTTTATATCTGGTTGAAAACTATAAAAACGATACAACTAGATGGTCGGATTTTCTGAAAAAAGCAGAAAGCAAACGACCAGAAGAGATTGAAAAAATTAAAGGGTTTCTGCTAGCTATAAGAGAAGGCTGTCTTGCTAACGGTTCGGAAAACAAAGTCCCAGGGTTTGTCGAGAAGGAGCTGGGTAGACTTGCGGGGCTGGATTTAGAAGTTATTGAAGAAGAACAACTGAAACAACGCATTCATCGCTTAACAGAAGATCTATCTTCTCCATTTGTAGAAGATAGGCGACATGCTGCTGAAACCATAAACGGGATTGGTTTAAAAGCAAAATCTGCAGCTTCTGCTCTCTTGAGAGCAATGAAAGATGAGGATTTTGAGGTCCGTTTCATTGCTACCAATGCCTTGGGCAAGATAGGCAAGGACTCGGAGCCAGTAGTGAAAGGTCTAGTGACACTGCTCAAAAATGAGAATTCTGAGGTACGCTCCTGTGCTGCCGAAGCGTTGGGTAAAATCGGCAAGGACTCGGAGTCAGTGGTGCAAAGTCTAGTGGCACTGCTCACAGATGAGGATTCTGGGGTGTGCCGCAGTGCTGCTAATGCCTTGGGCAACATCGGCAATGACTCCAAGCCAGTAGTAGAAGGTCTAGTAACACTGCTCAAAGAGGAGAATTCTTTGCTAAGCTCCAGTGCTACCGATGCCTTGGGCAAGATCGGCAAAAACTCAGAGCTAGTAGTGGAACGTCTACTGACACTGCTTAAGCATACGGATTATTGGGTACGCTCCGGTACTGCCTATGCCTTGGGCAACATCGGCAACAACTCGGAGTCAGTGGTGCAAGGTCTACTAGAACTGCTTACAGATAAAGATTCTGGGGTACGCTTCCATGCTGCCAATGCATTGGGTAACATCGGCAATGACTCGGAGTCAGTGGTGCAAGGTCTACTAGCATTGCTTGAGGATGCGGATGATTGGGTACGCTCTGGTGCTGCCTATGCCTTGGGTAACATCGGTAATGGCTCCGAGTCAGTGGTGCAAAGTCTAGTGACACTGCTTACAAATAAAGATTCTGGGGTCTGCTCCGGTGCTGCCTATGCCTTGGGTAACATCGGTAATGGCTCCGAGTCAGTGGTGCAAGGTCTAGTGACACTGCTCACAGATGAGGCTTCTGAGGTACGCTCCGGTGCTGCTGATGCCTTAGGTAAAATCGGCAATGACTCGGAGTTAGTGATGCGAGGTCTAATGAAACTGCTTAAAGATAAGAGTGAGAGGGTACGTAAGAGTGCTATTGAATCCTTGGAAAAATTGTAATTATAGCATATTTTAGGTAAGTGAAGTACATAGGTAGGGGCGCAAGGCATTGGTCTCTTACAACAACCTGTACCTCCTCCGCGTTGCAATCTGCTGTAACAGTGGGTCATTACAAATAAGGGAGCTCCAGATAAAAAAATATCCAACTTTCTCTTGTGGTGCAGGCTTCTAGAAAGCCACTCATGTAGAACGGGTGAGGACGCCCGTCCCACAAGATGGATAATTTATTTCTTGGACATCCCTAAAGTTAACTGGTGGTGGTTGTCCTTTGTAAAGGTCATAGCCAAAACCTCAGTCTTAAGGAAGATCCTTATTAGAGAGCCAGTGGGATTGAATGGAAAAGACCGTGTATGCATACGGATGAATTTTCATGAAACGCGATGCCAGTGGTAAGTTTGTTAGCAATTGGGGCTCAGAAACGAAACAAAGAGTTAGCCTATCTCTTACCAGTACAGCATGGCGATCGCTCAATGAGGAGGCTCAGAAGCGAGGAATTTCCCGTTCGGAAGTGATCGAACAGGTTGCCCGCAGTTTTGGAAATGAACGACATCTCGATTCCGGTGAAAGGGGCAAACAAGCTCTTGCAGAACGGGAGCGGTTGCTGCAAGAATTGGAAACCGAACGCACTCGCTTTGAAGCCGTTTTACGACAGATGCCAGCAGGTGTCATGATTGCCGATGCTGCATCTGGCAGATTGGTTCTAGCAAATGAACAAGCCAAACAGATTGTTGGCTACGCCTACGAACAATTACTGGAACTGAACGAGTACGATCCCCTCGTTTCATACATTCCGTTTCGTTCTGACGGTCAACCCTATACTCATCTAAATATGCCCTTGGCGCGATCGCTGAAAATGGGTGAGGTCGTGACCAACGAAGAAATGGAGATTCATCGGGATGATGGCAGTTGTATTTTCATCAACATCAATTCAGCACCGATTTTAGATAACCAGGGGCAAATTGTTGCAGCCGTTGTTATCTTCCAAGATGTCACCAACAGCAAACGTGTAGAGCAAGCCTTACGGCAAAGTGAATCGCAGCTGCGAGGTTTATTCAATGCAAATCTGATTGGCATTATTGTTAGCAATTCTCAAGGCTATATTTTAGAAGTCAACGACGCTTGGCTAAACATTTTAGGTTACACGCGGGAAGAAGTTTTATCTGGAGATGTCAACTTCCATGAGATTACTCCACCGGAGTTTCGGCATTTAGACCGGCAAGCAATGGTAGAAATGAAACAATTTGGCTGCCATACACCGTTTGAAAAAGAATACATTCGTAAAGACGGCACTCGTATCCCCGTCTTAATTGGAACTGCTTATCTCGGAGAACCAGACAGTTTAGAAATCGGATTTTTAATAGACCTGACAGAGCGCAAACAGATTGAAACGGAGCGAGAGGAACTACTGAAACACCTCCAGCAGAAAGAGAGACAGCAACAATTTCTGATCGAATTGAATGATGCAATTCGCACTATTAAAGACCCAAAATCCGTCATGTGGCAGGTGGTTCGCGCAACAGGGCAGCACTTCAAGGTCACTCGCTGCACCTATGGTGAAATCGATCCCACTCAGGAATACGTGATTGTCGATCGCGACTTCTGCGATGGCACTATCAGCGTTGTAGGTAAACATCACATGAATTCCTTTGGCCCTGAAATCATTGCCCAGTTGAAGCAGGGCAAAACAATCGTCGTGGATAATGTTGATGTCGATCCCCGTACTGCTGATTCTGGAGTTGCTGCCTTTAACGCCATTCAGACAAAATCTCTCCTGTGCGTTCCTTTAGTCAAAGAAGAACAATTTGTGGCATTGTTTGTGTTGCACCATGTCTCTCCTCGGCATTGGACAGAAGAGGAAGTGGCGTTGATGGAGCGAATTGCCGAGCAAACCTGGTTAGCCGTAGAGCGCACGCGAGCAGAAGAATCATTGAGAGAAAGTGAGGCTCACCTGCAACTAGCAGTCAAGGTTGGGCGTATGGGAACCTGGGACTGGGATGTGCAAACTGGTGCATTGCTATGGTCGGAAGGACACTACAGTGTACTGGGTTTGCAACCCTATGAATGTAAACCGAGCTATGAAGTGTGGGCAAGCCGCGTTCATCCTGAGGATTTAGCGCAAACCGAAGTGAAACTTCAACAAGCCATGCTTGAAAAGAAGGAGTACCACCACGAATATCGGATGCGTTGGTCAGATGGCTCAGTCCATTGGGTGGAAGCGAGAGGAAAGTTTACCTACGATTCTGGAGGAAATGCCAAACGCTCCATCGGTGCTGTTATTGACATCACAGAGCGTAAGCAAGCTGAACAAGAACGAGAACAATTGCTAGAGCGAGAACGAATTGCTCGTACTCAAGTAGAAGCCGCGCAGCGCCAATTGGCAACTATTTTTGAAACCTCTCCCGTTGGTATTGCATGGCTGGATACGGAGCAAAGATTTATCGCCATTAATGAAGCATTAGCAGAAATCAATGGATTAACCCGAGAGCAACATTTAAGATATTCAATTCCAGAACTTTTTGGTCAATCCGATCCCAAGCTAGTTGAAGTCTTTCACCAGATTTACACCACAGGTAATCCTTTCATTTCACCCAACTTTGGGGTTAATGTGCCAGGACGCGACGATCGCCGTCCCGGTTACTACAACGTTTACTATCTTCCGACGACCAACCCAAGCCATGAGGTGGAAGGGGTTTTAGTCTATGTTATAGACGTCACCGAACGAGTACGATTGGAGCATGCCCAACGCTTTCTTTCTGAGACAAGTGCTGTTCTTGCTTCGTCACTGGACTATCAAACAACTCTGGAGAGAGTGGCACAGCTGACAGTACCGGAATTAGCAGACTGGTGTACTATTCACATGGTTGAAGAAGATGGTTCTATCGAGCAGATTACTGTCGCTCACACCGATCCTGCCAAACTCCAATGGGCAGACCAGATCCGACGTAAATATCCTCTCAATCCGGACGAGCCTCGGGGTGCTGCATTTACATTGCGAACAGGGCGCTCGGATTTGCTAGCGGATATTCCAGATGAGTTGCTCTTACAAGCAGCCCAAGACCCAGAACATTTAGAAATTTTGCGGCAGGTTGGATTCAAATCTGTAATGACAGTGCCATTACGAACCCAAGCCAACATTATAGGCGTCATTTCCTTTATTTTCGCTGAGACTGAGCGACGTTACGACCGGAGCCATTTGCAGCTCGCAGAGGAACTGGCTTACCGTGCTTCCTTGGCCATCGAGAATGCCCAGTTGTACCGGGTGGCTCAACGGGCTCGCGCTAAAGCAGAATCTGCCAACCGGGTAAAAGACGAATTTCTTGCTGTACTGTCCCATGAATTGCGATCGCCCCTCAATCCAATTCTGGGCTGGACAAAAATGCTCCGAAGTAAGCGGCTAGACACCACAAAAGTTGAGCAAGCTCTGGAAACGATCGAGCGTAACGCCAAGCTACAAGCGCAACTGATTGAGGACTTGTTGGATGTCTCCCGCATCTTGCAAGGGAAAATGACGTTAAACGTCGTTCCAGTTAATCTAGCTGCAACGATTCAAGCAGCCAAAGAAACAGTACGACTGGCAGCAGAAGTTAAAAGTATTCAAATTCACACCACACTCAACCCAGTTTTGGGAACCGTTTTAGGGGATACAAACCGCATACAACAGATTGTCTGGAACCTCTTCTCCAATGCTGTAAAGTTTACCCCAAATGGGGGACGAGTCGAGGTGCAACTGGAGCAGGTTGGTACTTATGCTCAAATTCAAGTCAAAGACACGGGAATTGGTATCAGCCCAGAGTTCTTGCCCCATGTTTTTGAATACTTCCGGCAAGAAGATGGCACAACGACACGACGATTCGGCGGGCTGGGATTGGGGTTGGCAATAGTTCGCCATTTAACTGAACTGCATGGAGGAACCGTTCAAGCAGTTAGTCCGGGACAGAATTTAGGGGCAACGTTCACCATCCGGCTACCGTTAAACGCTGTCGAGCCGGAAGTTTCTTCCGATCGCAGCGAGCAAGAAAGTGTGACAAAGCTAACAGGTATTCAGATATGGATAGTCGATAGTGGATAGTTGTTCTACTAACTACTAACTACTAACCACTAACGACTAACTACTAACAATTTCCAATCTCAACTCTTATTACTAAGACCTTTAATTTACAGATACAGTGCCTCAAGAATCCAATCCTACAGAAATATATGCTGAAATGCCAGTGTCTTCGTTACGGGAGACAGCCATAACACGCATTCGTAATAGCTTGCGTCCCGGTCAACAGCAAATGGCTGACTGGCTATCGGGTCCATTAGCTGTTTCGGCGGTTCCTGGTGCTGGTAAATCAACAGGTATGGCAGCTGCTGCCGCAATTGCCATCGCCCGTCAATACGAACGTGCTGCCTCCTCACGCAAGCGATCCCGCAGTCAATTGATTGTGGTGACCTTTACTCGTTCGGCTGCTGCAAATATTAAAGCTAAAATCCGTCAATACTTACGGGAAGAACTATCCTTACCTCAAACGGGCTTTGTGGTACATACATTACACGGTCTCGCATTAAACATTGCCAGCCGCTATCCCGATTTGTCAGGTTTGCAATTAGAAAACGTTACTTTAATTACACCGAACCAGAGTCACCGATTTATCCGTACTGCTGTAGAACAGTGGATTTCCAATCATCCGGGACGATATTCCCGTCTTTTGGAAGGTATACAGTTTGACGGAGAAGAAACAGAAAGACTGCGGCGTCAATCCGTATTGCGAACAGAAGTGCTACCGGATTTGGCGACGACCGCGATTCATGAGGCAAAAAGTTCTGGTCTATTACCGGAACATTTACGTACTTTAAGCCAACAAACACCGGATGAATATGGGATTTTAAGCATTGCTGCTGGGTTGTACGAGCAATATCAAAATTTGATGACTTCTCGTGACTTTATTGATTACGATGATATGATTCTAGCCGCCTTGCGCGTTCTAGAAAACGAGAAGGCTCGTAAAATTGAGCAAAACCAAGTTTTTGCAGTTTTTGAAGATGAAGCGCAAGATTCCAGCCCTTTGCAAACTCAACTACTCACAATACTTGCCGTTGACCCCAATCATCCCAACCAACTACCCAATCTCATCCGTGTTGGTGACCCCAACCAAGCGATTAATTCCACCTTTACCCCAGCCGATCCGATTTATTTTCGGCAATTTTGTGAAGAGTGTAACCTGCAAAACCGACTGGCAACAATGAATCAAGCAGGTCGCAGTACCAGAATCATCATTGAAGCTGCTAATTTTGTCATGCAATGGGTGAATAGTCATTCCTCCGTTGATAACGATGGAGGACGTGTGACAAATGACACTGGACAAAGGACGGATAACCAAGGACAATTACCTTTCCGCCATCAAATAATTCGACCTGTCAATTTTGGCGACCCACAACCAGATGCCAATCCCAAACCAGTAGGAGGGGGACTAGAACTTCAGACTCCCCGCGATATTCATCACACAGTTGAATTGTTATCTGCAAGGATTGTAGAGTTATTTGCTCAAGACCCAACTAATACCAGCGCAGCAATTTTAGTACGGGAAAACCGTCAGGGACGATGGCTGGCAGAGGCATTAGCTCCTACGTGCAAACTGCATAAAATTCCCCTTTACGATGTCGGCGAACAGGAACGCCACTCCCATGTCCCAGAAGAAATTTTGGCATTGCTGCAATTTTGCGATCGCCCTCATTCCCCAGATTACCTGAAAGCAGCATTAGAAGTGTTTGTACAAAGGCGATTGATTGAAACACAAGACCTCAATGCTCTTGCAACTCAACCGGAAGAATTTTTGTATCCCGGTCCTTTAGCCCCTCCCCAATTAGAACCCGTGCAAAAAGCAGCCCATCTGTGTCGAAGTTTACTTCGCGCCCGTTTGGAACTGCCTTTGTACCATCTGATTTCTTTTCTGGCTTTGGCACTTGATTACGACCAAGCAGAACTGGCAACAGCTGACAAATTAGCAGAAAGAATCAACCAACAAATAGCCGGTCATACTTCAATGGGTATGATGCTCAACGTATTAAGTGAAATCGTTAGTTCCGAAAGGTTTGAACCTGTGGAAACAGAAGATTCAGAAGCGCGTTACACCCGTCGGGGTCAACTGACAATTATCACCATGCACAAAGCAAAAGGGTTAGATTGGGACTGCGTTTTTATACCTTTTCTACACGAAAATTTGATTCCCGGTAGATTTTGGGTTCCCCCGCAAAGTCAGTTTCTCGGAAACTTTACTCTATCAGAGGTCGCCCGCGCTCAAATTCGTGCCGCTCTCCACGATGACTCTACTTTACCCAGTGTGACTACCGCTTGGGAACAGGCTAAATACTTAAAAATTGCCGAAGAGTATCGTTTGCTTTATGTTGCCATGACAAGGGCAAAGCGACTGCTATGGATGTCTGCAGCACAGAAAGCCCCATTTACTTGGAGCAAACCTGAAAATTTACAAGACCAAGCTCCTTGTCCTGTCTTTTCAGCATTAAAGCGCCAGTTTCGCAATAGTGTAGTCCCAATGGCAACAATATAGCACTAAAACCGTCTGTTTTATTATGTGAAATTCTGCGATTTAAATAGGCTATTGTTAATATGAGATTCACAGTTAATAAGCAATTTCCTCTGATTTATGCTGTCTGTAAACTTCCTAAAGGTGTTGTTTTGTCACTGGTGTTAACGAGTTTGCTTTCCTATGGGCTGGTGAATATTTCTTCTGCCTTTGCGATCGCACAACCAGCAAGCCGGGGTAGTAACATAGCTCAGGCTGAAAACTCCAACCCCCAGGCAAAGACACTACCAAAACGCATTGCCAATGCAATTTTGCGCGATGCATCCAAACGTTCTAACCTACAGATTCGGGATTTACAGATTACTAAAGTTACATCAAAAACCTTCGGCAATCCCTGTATTTTCAAGTTTGGGGAAGTTTGTACTAGAGAATTCAAGCCTATTGAAGGTTGGGAAGTCAACGTACAGGTACGGAATGATTCTTGGACTTATCATGTTGATAAATCTGGCTCGCAAATCGTTTTAGATCCAAAAGTAAGCAATTCTCAAGGAAATACATTACCAAAAGCGATTGAAAATTCTATTTTACGTGATGCTTCAAAACGTTCCAAAGTCCCAATTGCTAACTTAAAAGTTACCCAAGCTACGCAAAAAACCTTTGGAAATCCTTGTGAGTTCAAGTTTGGTGAAATTTGCACCAAAGAATTTAACCCTATCAAGGGGTGGGAAGTGGTTGTAGCAGTTGGCACGCAATCTTGGACTTACCATGTTAACGATTCGGGAGCGCAAATTGTTTTAGATCCTAAAGTCAGCGCAACTACCAGAAGCTGAATCGATGGAACGGGAGATGCGTGAAACTTAGTAAAACGACGTAAAACGGTGTAGTTTATTGAAATAATGGGTGAAAAAGCTGGGAAATAGACGGGGGGGACGCCCATCCCACTTGTAGAATCAAATCGGCAGCTCCATAAGAATCAAATTGGCAGTTCGTTTTGATTTTCTTAGTTTATAATTATGGATTGTGTCTAATTAACGCCAACCCATGCCTAAACTAAAAACCCGTAAAGCGGCGGCGAAAAGATTTCGTGCCACAGGTAGTGGCAAAATCGTCCGCCGTAAAGCTTTCAAAAACCACCTCTTAGAGCACAAAAGTTCTAACAAAAAGAACAAACTGTCTAAAATGGCAGTTGTTAACGAGCGCGATGAAGAAAATGTGCGCTTGATGCTTCCATATTTGTAATAGATTCAGGAATATAAGACATGACAAGGGTAAAACGCGGTAACGTTGCTCGCAAACGCCGCAATAAAATTCTCAAACTGGCTAAAGGTTTTCGCGGTTCTCACTCAACTCTGTTTAGAACTGCCAATCAGCGGGTAATGAAAGCCCTTCGGAACGCCTATCGCGATCGCAAAAAGCGCAAACGCGATTTCCGTCGCCTGTGGATTACCCGGATTAACGCTGCTGCACGCGCACACGGTATGAGCTACAGCAAGTTAATGGGCAATCTGAAAAAAGCTGATATCCAACTCAACCGCAAAATGTTGGCACAGTTGGCAGTCCTCGACCCAGCTAGCTTTAGCAAAGTTGCTGAATTGGCAAGTCAAGCCCAAGGATAACGGTGGCAGGTGATGTGTAACGGACGTAACAGATTTAGCAACAGATGTGATAACGGATATGGCAACGGATGTGGTAATGCATATAGCGGGTAAGTTGTCTGTGGGAGTCATAGATAAAATATCCGTAATAACCGCTCTTAAATCCGCTGCCACGTTGTATCCGCTACCTAATCCGTTGCGAACGTTACATCTGCTGTTATCCGCAACCATTTTTTTATTTTTGACTTTTTGCTTGATTTTTGCAGATACACAATTGTCAGCATCTGCCGCAGAAATGCCAGAAATTCAGCGGCGGGGCTACATAAATATTGCCGTCAAAGATAACTTGCGTCCATTGGGATTTCGAGATGCAAGCGGTCATTTGCAGGGCTTAGAAATCGATTTAGCAAAGGCATTGGCAGCAGACTTACTGGGGAAAGCAGACGCTGTGCGTTTGCAGCCAGTAGCAAATCAAGAGCGTTTGTCCGCAGTGTTACAAAATAAAGTGGATATCGCCATTGCTAGAGTAACAGCAACCGCCTCACGTGCTCGCTTGGTGAGTTTCAGTGTTCCCTACTACTTTGATGGTGCTGTCATAATCACGAAAGATAATACAGTGCAGCGGCTTAGCGATCTGGCAAAGCGAAAAATTGCTGTTCTCGATCGCTCAAGCACAATTGCTTCAGTACGTTATTACTTACCAACTGCTTCCATAGAAGGGGTTGATTCTTATCAGGCAGCAATTGCTCTTTTAGAAAAGGGTGCAGTTGCTGCTTTTGCAGCAGATGGTAGCGTTCTTAGTGGTTGGGTACAACAAGATCCTCAGTATCGTATACTACCAACCAAGCTATCCACGGAACCGTTGTCTGTAGTCATGCCTAAAGGCTTGCAGCACGATCTACTACGAAGGCAGGTGAATGAAGCACTCGCCCGCTATATTAATTCTGGTTGGCTTGAAGAACGCATCAGCTACTGGGGTTTACCTAACATACACAAAGAATTAAAAAGTCTTCAAGAAACTACGTAAAGATTGATTGTAGTTGGCAACAACAAAGCGAGCGGTAGGTGGCTAGGAATAAAAGCCGATATGTTAAGGTATGTAACCACTGTCTCAACTCTTACCAATGACAAAGGACAAGGGACAAAGGACAAGACACACCAAATTTGTGCCAACCTGTTTAAAATAATAAAGTTCATATTAACTAATTAAAGAATTCAAGGGTTTTTCTTAAAAAACACGTAAAGATAGTAGACTTAAAGCCCTAACATCAGTAATTTTACAGATAGACCAAAAAATGAGTGTTTTACGAGTTAGCAGCCTAATAAATAGATAAGGCTGGCATTGGCATTTTCGGCAAAAGCAGAAAGTGCGCGATTGCAGGACTAGGGATGACTACCAAACTACACATTCGGGTATGTTTTCAAGGGTGTTTTCTACCTGATGCGTAGTAGCTTTCTTTGGCAGTATAACCTCACAAATTCCCATGCAAAGCGAGATAAAAGTAGAGACATCTGGCGGCTTCAAGCAACCAGGAACGTTAAAGTTGCTTTGGTATTTTTCAAATGTATCGGTCAAAGACCTATTCAATAAACCCAAAACAAGATTTGAACCAAGAGAGCACCTAGAAGTTGCTATTCAATGGCTCAAACGGGCTCACGATTGTAGCCCTGATGATGGAGTCAGTTGGGGTTATTCTCTCAAGGGAGGGTGGAGGCTTAGCTACCGCGAAACATCTGGGTACATTGCCGACACATTTTTTGATTTAGCTGATGACACTCAAGATGATGACGCTTGGGAGCGAGCAGTTAATATTTGCAAGTGGTTAGTGCGAGTCCAAAACGATGATGGTTCCATTTCCGACCCTCGATATGGTTCCCAAGGTATTGTCTTTGATACAGGTCAAGTCCTGCAAGGTCTAATTAGAGCCTATGAAGAGACACACGACACCTACTTCTTACAAGCAGCTCAAGCGGCTGGTAATTGGCTTGTTAGAGTTGCTGATGAAACAGGGCGTTGGACTCAAAACACGCATTTGGGTGTTCCTCACGTCTATAACACCCGTGTTGCTTGGCCCTTGTTAAAATTACATACTCATTGCCCCCATCCAGACAGAGAGAGAGTTGCCAGAGCTAACCTGGATTGGGCAATAAGTCAGCAAAATAGAGGATGGTTTGACCAGTGCGCCTTTAAACCAGGAGTTCCTCCCTTTACTCACAACATTGCATACGCCAATCGCGGTCTTTTAGAAGCAGGTTACTTGCTAAACGAGCAAAAGTATGTTGATGCCGCGATCGCGGGAGCCAAAGCAATGTTAAAGCACGTCCGTGATGATGGATTTATTCCCGGACAGATAGATATTCAAGGGATGCCTCACGGAAATTACTGCTGCTTGACTGGTAACTGTCAAATGGCAATTATTTGGCTCAAGCTTTTTCAACAAACAAGAGAACAGCAATATTATCAAGCCGCATTCAGCAGTTTGCAATACGTCATGTCCTGCCAAGACATTCATACCTCTAACCCAGATATCCGAGGAGGTATTAAAGGCTCTCATCCGATTTGGGGACAGTACACTCGCTTATCGTATCCAAATTGGGCGGCGAAGTTTTTTATTGATGCAGTGCTTCTGCTACTTGAGGTCGAGCAATAGAGGCTAGATACTGAGGATATAGTTATGGAAACAGTAGAAATTTTCAATTGCAGCCCTGGGAAAGAGCCAATCCAACATTCTCGAAGCGAGGATACGGCTACAAAGAGAGTGCATATCTTAAACAGTAGTTTTGATCCCGTGACAACTCAAGAAACAGTCGATTGGGCAATTCGTTCGATCCAGCAGGGAAAAAGGGGATATATATGCACGGTTAATGTTGCTATCCTCATGATGATGCGAAACAATGAGCGGTTGGCAAAGTTTGTTAATAAAGCAGCATTAATTGTGGCTGACGGTCAGCCAATTATTTGGGCTTCACGATTGTTTGCAACCCCATTACCACATCGCGTTGCAGGGATTGACCTAATTGATGAGCTAGCAGCCGTGTCTGAACAGTTAGGGTTGCATATCTATTTACTGGGAGCAACAATGGAGGTTATTACAGCCGCCGTCTCGAAATTGCAGTCTAAGTATCCTCGACTAAATATAAGTTTTGATAACGGTTACTTCACTCCACAGCAGGCAGCTGAACGGGCTGAAGCAATTTGTCAAAGCGGTGCTGACATCCTCTTTGTAGGTATGGGAGTTCCCCGGCAAGAATATTTTCTTGAGGAGCATTGGGCAAATTTGGGTGTGAAGTTGGCTATTGGTATAGGTGGCAGCTTTGATGTGATTGCAGGTAGAAAAAAACGTGCCCCTCTGTGGGTGCAGGAGGTAGGACTCGAATGGCTCTACCGCTTGCTTCAAGAACCGCGAAGATTGTGGAAACGCTATTTATTCACGAATTTGCAGTTCCTGTATAGATTGCTGCGGGCTTTAGTTACCAAAATCTATAAGAAGCAAGCAGCTTGAAAACAGCAGAAATACTCAAACACTCACCTAGAAACCTGATTTATAAAGTAAATTTAAGAGTGATGGGTGACTTGAGTTACTGCTGCTACAATTATCAGCTTTCGAGAATTCCCCAGTGAGAGGCAACTCCAATCGATTGGCGTGTGGTGATTCGCCTTGCAGCATTACAGCTACAATTGTTATCTGAGGCTTTTGTCCTATTTTGATAATAGGTACAAAGGAAGTGTTTTAATTTCCTTATTTTTGACAATGGATAACAATCTAGCGGTTATTTATCTCTCAGTTTTTGTGGGTCTGCTTGCAATTACAGTTGTCACCATTTTTCGCCAAGTCTTTAAAACTCGCAGGCGGGAAAATGTTATGTCACGCCTGCGAAACAAGCTAAATAAAGAAAAAGGTACAGCGCAAGAATATTACGAATTAGCTAGTATTTATTCAGAGAAAAAGATTTTTTCTCAGGCGATCGCGCTGTTTCAAAAAGCTCTTAAAGCCGCTGAAGAAGAAGGGGAAGAAAATGTAGCCTACATTTACAATGGAATGGGCTATGCTTACTTTGCCCAAGAACAGTATGACCTAGCAATTCGTCAATATAAAGAAGCTATTAAATACAAACCTGACTACGTAACAGCATTTAATAATCTAGCTCATGCCTACGAACGCAAGAAATTAAATGCTCAGGCGCTGGAAACTTACGAAAATGCACTGAAATTAGACCCAAACAATGCCACAGCGAGACGGCGCTCTGAGTCTTTGCGTCGTTTGGTAGCTGCATAGGTTGGTCTTTTTCCCCCAATTTTATTGTCTCGTTCCCCATCTCCATTAGGGAACGAGCAAAATTTAAGAATTTTACCCAAATATTACGATTTCTTTCACTTAAACAACATTTTTGTTGTTTAAATCGTAAGCTGGATCTCAATCACAGCGTTAGTTTCAGCGATTTCATATTGCTAAGGGCGACCTAATATCCCCACTTCATCAAACACGACAAGTTTTGAGAAAATCAAAAACGATTTAAAAAGTGGTCAGTTCTCAGCCCAAAAGCTATAGAACTTAAAAAAGCTGACAGCTAAAAGCTGATAGCTTTGATAAACAAGCACTCATAGTCGGTTTTTCAACAGACAAGCATTCGTTTCAAGAGAAGGGAGAACACCTGAATGAAATTGGCTTACTGGATGTATGCAGGTCCATAGGACAAAAGTTTGGTTGCTGCCCCATCCATCTTTCGATAGATTCTCCACCGAAATCTTCCAAGAGAATAACGAGCGTGCGCTGATAGTCTTGCTGACTATATGCTTTGATTACTCCTTCCTCTTTGAGGGAACGGGTAATTTCATATTCCTGCCTATAGCGAATGAGTTCTTCAGGAGAGGGATAATCTTGCTTAAGTAGTTTGACGATGATTGCCCGACCATCCTGCACCCTGATCCCCCGGTACACAACAGATGCTGAACTTGAATAGATTTTGCTTTGGATGGCGATCCCAACTAGAGCAATCATTGAACTCTCTCCCGATCGGTGCCGTGGGTTGTGTTGCTTTAACTGCGCTCTGACAAGCCATTGACTTGACTAAAACTCGCTTTAAGCAACCACTCCAAAAATTTGAGTTCCGAACTCTACAGCCGCGCTAAAATATTCCCTTTAGTATACAATACATTATTGATTTCAAAGCTTAGTAACGTTTGGAATATCCGCTACCACCATTTCCCCGTCTACCACCACCAAACGAAGAACCTCTATCTTCCTTGGGCTTAGCCTTATTCACCTTGAGGTCGCGACCCATCCATTCAGCACCGTCAAGACCCTCAATTGCTGCTGTTTCTTCTGCATCTGATGACATTTCTACAAACGCGAAACCTCGCGGACGACCCGTTTCTCTATCTGTAGGCACTTGGACATTTTTAACAGTTCCATATTCTGCAAAAACTTCCCTGACTCACATCTTGCACCTAACCGAACAAACCCGTAAAAGGTAAATAAGGAGTACAAAAATATAACAGAAGAAGAAGTCAATTTAAGTATATTTAAATTAATCTATACTTATTTTTAAGTAATATAACATAATTAGCGAACAGAAAGACAAGATGTAGGGGTGGCTATTTGCCTCATCACGTAGTGCGATCGCGAAGCGCAAGCCGAAAGAGCGCTTATCGCCCTTGGCGCAAGCCGCTCATAGTGCTTATCGACTACGGCGGGGGCGGCGCGCCATCGCTAACTGTAATTACAAAATTTGAATTTGCTTTTCTAGCAGAAAATATGAGCAGAGCTAGTGGCTTTCAAAAAAGTTGTTTTAACAGAAGGCAGAAGTACGCTCGTCTGATGGCAGAAGGAATATGTCCTCGTACTTCTCACGACCTCTGGGAGTAAGGGTAACGGTCCCTCCACCATAATCTTTGATTTGGTGGCAAGCAATTGGTGAGTCCAGAGAAAGTAGGCGGGTCTCCCGCCGTAGGGGACTGGCGAACCCGAAGGGTGGTGGGTTGAAGCCCCTACCATATTGCATCCCTTCTGCCCTCTGCCTCCTGCCCTCTGCCTTCTTCACCATTAAGGTTGAAGACGGAGATTTGTTATCAGCAACTTGTAAAAAAATAGATGGCATTCTTAATAATACATCTATTCGTATTTTCGGAATTGAAAATGTTAATGGGGTGTTAACGTTTAATCATCTCAATAATTCTAGTAGCTTTCAAACAAGTTGTTTTAACATTAAGGTTGAAGACGGAGATTTGTTATCAGCAACTTGTAAAAAAATAGATGGTAGCCTTAATAATACATCTATTCGCATTCTCGGAATTGAAAATGTTAATGGTGTATTGATGTTTAAGGGGTCACCGTGCCCGTTCGGTTTCTTTTGTACGCCGTTTTCTGCCGTAGTGGAATAGATAATCTTAGAAAAGTCAAGCCTAAATTTGGTTTGACCGCATGACTTTACACTTCAGATTGTATATGTTAAGCACTCCAGCTTTGTTTGCCCCTCATAACAGCTACGTTATATCTAAGCCTACTACGCTACTACGCTACGCGGACGATCGCTGCATCTAATTTCCTGATTTTTTCATCCTTGATACTTCATCCTTCATACTTTATGGTGTGTTGGGTTTTGTTCCTCAACCCAACCTACCAATCATTTTTCTGACTCTCGTAGCAAAGCTCTGAGTTCTCGCAGCATTTGACTGGTTCCATCATCAATGGCTTTTTGCACTAGTCGGGGAATAAGTTCGGTTACGGGTAAATTGGGAAAGGTGGAACTGTGGGTAGATTCTACATAGCCGTCAGTTTGGAGAATGTAAATAGTTAGCTGGTGGTTGCTATAAATCCACACTTCCGGAACGCCCAGAGATACGTAAGCGTTGAGGGTTGTTTTTGAGGTAACATCAGATTCAACGGCAAGGTCTGGAGGAGGATATACGCTCAAATCCATTTGGGTACATCCTTTGACCTGGTTGGCATTCTGGATATAGAAGCAGGTATCTGGTTCAACTCCGGCAATCTCTGGACGTTTAAAAGTTGTTGAGCCGAAATCTTCCCAGTTGCGTCCTTGAATTTCCAAAATTGTGGTGATGATGTAAGCAATAATGCGATGGGGACGCTCGTGAAGTGCTAACGGGGACATGATTTCTAAGGTTCCTCGGTAGTATGCGACGCGGGTTTTGCGTTTTTCTCCTAAGTCTTCGAGAAGTCGCTCAAAGTCCTGCCAAGACAGGTTATGAATGGCAATTTGACTACCGGGAGCAAGTTCTATGGCTTGAATGGGAATAGTTACGGTCACGTTTTTGCCTCCGTTAACGGCTGTCCTACTTTCTCAATTTTGACGCGCCATTCTGCTCCCAAAACTTCCACTACAACTCAACTTTCAAGCTTTGATTAACGCTGACGCAATTACGACCTTTTCGGATTGCTTGATGAAGTGCGGTGTCAGTAGCATCAATGAGCATTTCCAAAGAGGTTTCTTGGCTGGGTATAATGCTTGCTACTCCTAAGCTTGCTGTAAGCACGCGAGCTGGGAAGCCACCAAATATCGAGCGTTCGTGTTCGATCGCTAATGCAATGATACTATCTCTAATATTACTGGCAACATTAAAAGCAAATTCACTACTAAGTTGGGGCAAAACTATAACAAATTTTGCACCTTCATAACGTGCCACAAAATGCTCTGAGTATTCTTCCAAGCACTCACAAATAGTATTTGAAATTCTTTGCAAACTCTCATCTCCAACCTTATATCCGTAAGCATCGTTGAAAAACTTGAAATAGTCTACTTCACACATTATGAGAGACACTGGCGAAGCATCTTTTGCCCATTGCTCCCAGTTGTTTTCCATGTATTGGTTGAAGTAGTGCCTGGTTGCAAGCTGAGTAAGTTCATCAAGGTTGTTTGCATAGGCTAGGTGGCGTGATTCTGTCTCCACTGCCTCATGCTCGGCAACATCTTTGGAATTCTGTTGTTGCAACTGTTCCTGAAAATAAAGACGATATAACTCACAGCTTGGCTTTGCCCAATTTCCCTCAAGTTTGATTAATCCCATGCTTTCTAGCTTAAAAGCAGCGATCGCCTCCAACTGCACGCTTTCGTCAGAATTAACCACCTCTTGCAGGGCTGATACCAGTTCTGGCACTTGTCGAATGATAGCTAGCAGGCTTCGCAAATGGTCGCTGAAAATTCCAGCTGATGTGGATGCCGTTTCCAATAACGTCTCAAGGGTTATCTCTTCTCGTTGCAGATAGTAGAATGCAAGATTCAAAAGATAAGGATGCCCAGATAGCATATTTATCAGAGGAGCAAGAGTTTTTGCACCTTTTTCGCCACTTGCCCAATTTAATCCATACCGCAGCGCTAAATCCTGTGCTTGCTCTGGGGTAAATGGTGGTAACTTAATAGTTTGCCCGACATTAAAAGGCGATTGATTGAGATTCAATGGAACATATATTTCTGTGGCATGAACAACAACTAGTCGCAATTTTTGCCAAATTGTATCCTGTTTTGCCTGTTCATGCCAAAAGCGCAGCATTGGGAAAAAGTCTCTAGCAATCTCGGAATGCTCAAAAACCCTATTAACTTCGTTGAAGGCGATGACAACAGGGCTATCAACTTGCTTTAGCAGGTAAGCTTCAAAATAAATTTTGCTGCTCACCTTACTTCCCATATCCTCATCCCAGTAATCGTCTAACCTAGAGGTGAGGTTCAATTGTCTGCTCACGTTAGCACATAACCAACGCAAAAACCTATTCAGGGAGGTATAAATAGTTTCGTCAGCTTCTTGGAAATCTATAGAAACCGTTTTGTAACCTAACGTTTTTGCATAGGAGACAATACGGTGTAGCAAAGAGCTTTTTCCCATCTTTCTGGGTGCTTTAATCCCAAGAACACATCCAGATTGACTGATTTCTTGATAAGCAATTTCCTCTATGGGAGGACGGTTAATGTATAAAGGAGAATTCAGCGCTACAGGACCACTAGGAAACTTAATTTCTGTATCTGTAACAGGCGATCGCAATTCTTCGTTATTTTCTTCTAGCGAGTCATTGACGAACACTGATTTTGGTTCAGATTGTTTTTTTTCTTTCCCGACTGGAATAGGTTTGATCTGGCTCAGAACCAGATGCAAATTTTTCTTTGTAACTCTTTCCCCTATTACGTCTGAAATATCCTGCCATAACTGGGAGCCCACCTCTTTGATGTAATCACTGGCATACCCTGAATTTTGAGCCATTTCACCATAGGTTTGTCCCAGCCAGGATTGATGCAATATAAATCTCTCAATAGAACTGAGCCTTCTTGGTAGTAGAAATTTCTCTATTGCTTCTAAAACCTCATTCACTTCTATTTGGCGGCTAAGTTGTGGCAGAGCATTCATATAGTTATACGTATTCTTAATGTACACCTACGTACCCCTGTATTAAAGTGAAATTCAAGATATGTTACTACATCAGATGGATACTGAGAGATAGGAAAAATCAATAGTTATTTCCCGTATCATTATTTATCTAGTCCCATCCACAACTGCGACTTTCAATCTTGAAATGCTCACCAGTAGAAGTTTTTACTTAGCACCCATGAATCACAGTGCGGCTCTTCCAACTTTTTGAATTAGAAACTAGCAAACTGACCGAATTGGCAGAGCGCAGTAGATGAGAAATCTATCAAAAGTGTTTTGGCGTTACTGAAAAAAATGCAGTGCACTACTAGGTGAAGATTTTCTTTTTCAAAAAGATTGTCAAATTATCTAATTTTGAATTTGCAGATGCACAACTAAGGATTGTATCCTCTGCTAGGTTTTCAGCAGTTAATTGAATTTGTCAACTTTCCTATTTAAATAACAAATCCTCCTTTACTTGCTATCAACAACTTTTCTATTCCTGAGACATTTTACACTAAAACTCTACTAATAGTTTATACATTAGCTGAGTATTTTTAGCGTAATTGTAACCAGAAAAAATGGTATCAGAAACTTCTAAATTTCGAGTCAATATGCCGAGCGGCAGGCTTTTAGGTTATGTCAGCAGCAACGGCGATTAGGATCGTTTGGCTGTTTCTGATGAATACCTATATTTTTTCCCAATATATTTTAGTACTATACTTGCACTCCTGTTTAGAGTTTCTACCGACACTTTATGAAAACTTTAAAAAAGGTTTTTACAAATTATTTTAAGTATAAACAAGAACTGCAATTTTTATTATATACGTAAATTTAATGAAAATTTTCCGGTTTTAGAGTTTGGAATATATAAAATTGACTACATATTTAATCTTTAAAACAATTGCTCCCACTTTTCTTACCTTTTAGTTTTTTACCTATTCTTCATATCATTCAAATTAGAGTTGGAATTATAGAGTAAGGTATAGATTGTTGTAAGGGCGTAAGTCCTGCGGACAGGCTTCGCCAACGCGTAGCGTGCCACGCTCGTGGAGATAAGACTGTTTGCCCCTACCGCCACACTTCATTTACCTGAAAAATGTTGTAAAAGCAATGACATTAAAGAATATAGAAATGGCTATCACTCTTACAAATGACTAATGACGAATAACAAAGGAAAACTTCAAAGGGCTAACTTTATTTGTACCCACCTACTGATATCTTGATTTTTTTATGTTAACTAACTGAACCTGTCAACTTAAAATTGTTAGCGATAAACATAATAAAGTTAATATCTGATACTGGGGAAAAGAACAATGTCTATGACTTCGCCAACTATCAAACCCAAACCAGCGATCGCAGTTAACCACAAAAATGTATCTCTTTGATTGAGCCCAGCAAAACGAAGTTCTATCTCTGCCAAAATTGTAGTTGCTAAAGGCATAACAATGAACGTCAAGAATATTGACCACGTTGCAATCAGAGCAATGGAGGCACTTAAAGCCATAACTACAATTAGAGTTCTAGAACCAAATCGAATCAATCGCTCCAACCAGGAAATAGTTCTCCAAACGATGGCTAACACCACAACAGCAACAAAAGCTCCAACCAGCCAAACAATGTGATGGTCAGATAGATACCACCCCAGCCAAGCATAAGCAAGCCAGAGGAAAGCTAGAGGTAGCAGGGGAACTCTGTTAAAAAATTCAACTTTCATAACCAACCTACCATCAGTCATCAATGACCCGTTACCAGTGGGTGACTCTTCTTTCTAATCTAAAACGAAATTGAAACAAGATTGCAAGGGCATGATCTCCCAATGATTGAAAGACTTCGCCAGTCACTATGCTCCCGGTCAGTGGATGCTGTTTTGTAACAAATTAAATTTTAGACCAAGCTTTATCACTTAGGTCACTGCTTTTTAGTATTTACTTAGCTTTTCGTCTCACTCGCTTTGGAAAACGGCTTCGCAATCCAAATCCAGAGTTGCATCCTAAAAAAGCAGAGGTCATGCAATTACTGCGGATTGGTGTCATTGCTCATCTGGTGGGAATGTTGTTGTTCATTTTAGGAGGTGGGGCAGGTTTGGGAGTTCTACTGTCAAAATCGATTGCCCAGCCTCAAGGAGTTGCAATTTACGATCCAAGCCGTATTATTCGCTCTCTTGATATTTTTGTCGCAATGTCAAATATGAACGGCATCGCCGCTCACTTTATTGGTACGGTAACTTCTTTGGGGCTTTTTAATTGGCTGTATCGGGATTGACGCGATGGATAAACCCATTTTGATTTAAAAGCCAAAGGATAAAAAACCGCCATCAACAGCGATACATTGTCCTGTGATGTAGGTCGCTGTTGGCATACTCAAAAAAGCTACCAAACCTGCGACTTCTTCCGGTTCTCCTACTCGCTGCATAGGAGTGCGGGATGCAACCCTTGCTAGAAAATCTGAATTATTTAATAACGGTTCTGTTAAGGGAGTACGAATAAACCAAGGAGCAACGGTGTTGACCCGAATCCCATCTTGTGCCCACTCCACAGCTAAAGAACGGGTAAGTTGCACGATCGCTGCCTTTGTCATCCCATAGGGCACACCAGTACGAACTGAGGTTAGCCCAGCAACAGAACCGATATTCACAATGCTGCTGTTATCTTGAGCTTTGAGTAAGGGGTAAGTCAGTCGGCACATTGCAAACACCGAAGCTAGGTTGGTTTGAAAAATATATTCATACTCATCTTCCGTGTAGTCCACTGCTTGTTTGCGAATATTGGTACCAACATTGTTGATGAGAATATTCAATGCTCCTAAAGCTTCATTCACTTTCTCAAAAATTGCCCTTCGACCATCAGATGTTGCAACGTCTGCAGCAATTCCATGAGCTTTCCATCCTTGGAGTTCCCAGTTTTTAAGCTGCTGTTCAACTAATTCTTCATTTCGGGCAACAATTATCACCTCAGCGCCTAAAGACAGGAATTCTTGCGCGATCGCCAATCCAATTCCTTTTGTTGCTCCAGTAATTAAAGCTTTTTTTCCAGTAAGTGTCCAGCGGTTATTGCTCATGACAATTTTGTCCATAAGTGGCAGCCCAACCTACACAATACGGCATTTTTCAGGGCGCAATGCCTTGCGCCCCTACTGTATATTATTTAGCAATTGGTTGCGGATATGCGGCGCGAGCAGAAGCTTCCCCCATAGGTAAGTAAATGCCACTTTTGGCTATGCGCCACTTCTATTTTATTGACTAAGATGGCTAACAAATCCATGAGAGATAACTATGAGTTACTCGCTAATTTCGCCTGTCACTATCAAGTGTCCTTGGTTCCGCTCCAATACTCCTCATACCAAACCCAAGCAGTTTATTCGGTTCAAAATAGCATTGGGGTTTCTCAGTCTTGGATTGCTAGCTCCGCGTCCTACCTTAGCTGCAGAACGCCTGACTCTCTCTTTCGGTGTTTTGGAACGCTCTATCCCCATAGATTCTCTTGAAAAATATGCAAAGACGGGGAAGATAGATGACGAATTAGCAACATACGCTCGGTATGCGGGCAAGGAACAATTAGCTCAACTGCGACAAGTTTTGCTAACACCAATTCCCTTGAAGCCCGTGCAGGTATCTCAGTTTCTCTACACGCCAATTGGCGAGCGATTGTTAGAAACTCTGGGAGAAGTGATTCAGCAGGAATCTGGCATTAGTGGATTTTATGCAATCCGAGCATCTTTAATTCTCGCTGCCGTCGATCCACAAGGGTTAACGTTATTGACCGTGCTCAGAAGGTTTCCCTCAAGGTCGATTTCGATTAATTTAGCCCGCAGTTTAGAAATAGCCCAAGCAGTGGAGCGGTTGGTCAATCAAACTCAAAGGGCGATCGCACTTATCAACCAGCAATCGTCTCAAATAGCAACCAACACGGCTGTAGCAGAGAACATTTCGGTAAGAGAGTTGCTAAAACCGGGAAATTTTAAATGGCAAAGACGTACCATCGTACTCAATGATATCTCGCGCCGTCGCACCTTTCCTGCTGATATATACTTGCCCTTGGTTTCCAACCCTCGCCCGGTGGTTGTCATCTCTCATGGACTCGGGTCTGACAGAACAAGTTTTGCCTACTTAGCTGAATACCTTATGCCTAGTGCTGGTGTTTTATGATTTGTCCGGTGTCCAGTGTCATTTGTTTTAGTTTAAAGACCAATGACAAATGGTAAATGACAAATGACCAATAACCTCTTGACAAATGACTAACTTTCAAACCTTTACTCAGACTGTGAAATCATGACTATTGCTAGTTCCAACGGTACCGATCGCTCTCACTCTCCTCTTAGAACTGATTTAACGGAAGCCATCACCGCAAGACCCGATCGCAACACTCACAACGGGAAGCAAGCCGATTTGCACCCGCCAACAGAGGAGGATATGGAGCAGATGATGGAAGCCGTGCGGACTCTACTCGTAGGTGTAGGGGAAGACCCCGAACGCGAAGGATTGCTGAAAACACCCAAAAGGGTAGCAGAAGCAATGCGGTTTCTTACTAGCGGTTACAACCAGTCCCTAGAAGAACTTGTTAACGGTGCTATCTTTGACGAAGGTCATAACGAAATGGTACTCGTGCGGGATATTAATCTATTTAGCCTGTGCGAACACCATATGCTGCCGTTTATGGGCAGAGCCCATGTAGCCTACATCCCCAACCAGAAAGTCGTGGGACTGAGTAAACTTGCTCGCATCGTGGAAATGTATTCCCGTCGCTTGCAGGTACAGGAAAGGCTAACCCGCCAAGTAGCTGAAGCAATTCAGCAGATCTTGGAACCAAAAGGAGTAGCTGTAGTCGTTGAAGCCAGCCATATGTGCATGGTCATGCGGGGTGTTCAAAAGCCCGGTTCTTGGACTGTCACTAGTGCAATGGTGGGTGTGTTCCAAGAAGATCAAAAAACCCGTGAAGAATTTCTGAACTTAATTCGCCATCAAGCAGCATTCTTTTAAAACGTAGTTATTGGTTAGTAGTTAATGGTTAATGGTTAGTGGTTATTGGTTACTAACTCCCAACTACTATCTACTAACTGCTAACTACTAACCACTATCTACTCTTACTTCCCAATCTTTCAAACAACTGCGCTACCTTATCTAAATCCTTATCTCCTGGCGCACGTTCTACTCCACTGGATAAATCAATCCCAGTGGGATTAACCTGGTTAAGAGCTACCAGAACGTTATCTGGATTTAATCCTCCTGCTAGGAACCAAGGACAGCCAGGGTTGAATTGCTCCAACATAGCCCAATCTAACGTTTTACCCGTACCGCCCAACTGTTGTGGATGGTATGCATCCAGTAGCAAAGTATCGATGTAATTTGTATAATTAGATACTAGTTTAAGATCTTCGGCACTGCGTATTCTCAAAGCTTTTAAAATTTCTACATTGGGTAGGAGCTCGCGCAACTGTAAAGCAAATTCTGGAGGCTCATCTCCATGTAGTTGAACACCAGTTAACCCAGACTGAAGAACTGTCTGCTGAATTTCAGTGGTAGTCGCGTTGGCAAAAACTCCTATTTTGTCAATTGTTTCCGGCAATTGTTCTATGACAGCCCGAATTTGCTCTACGTTGACATAGCGCGGTGAGGATGGGACACACATCAATCCCAACGCCGTAGCACCCAGTGAGGCAATTGTCTTTCCTTGTTCTGGCTGAGTAATTCCGCAAATCTTAACTCGCATAAATTCTTCACACTTAGTAGTAATTAATACAAAAAATTGAGTTGTATAAAAATTTCAAGTTTTTTCCCTCTGTAATTCTATAATTTTTGTGGTTGAGCTGTAAGCTATCAGTATTCAGCAGTCGGTCAAGAGCAGTTATCAGTCAAAGGTGAAACCCCAGAGCAGATAGCTGAAAGCTGATGGCTTATTGCTTGTTAATTCTATTGAGGAGAGAAACGCTTGATTTTATCAACTTTACTAGCAGCCGCCACCACTGTTCCCGCAACACCCGAGTTCAATACCACTGTGGCAATCATCATCAGTGTCAGCTGTTTAGTATCTGTTTTGCTAGCTACAAGAATTGAAAAGCCTCAGGTGGGTATTAAGCTGCCCATACTACCCTTGAGTATTCCGGCATTCATCGGTGCTATGTGTTTTGGTCATATTCTCGGGGTTGGCATTGTATTAGGATTGACTAACATTGGGGCTATCTAACAGCGTGCCGCTATGCTGTAGCGAAGCTATCGCTTAGCACTTAGCATTAACTGGTTGGCGTTACTGTTCGCGGATTAAAGTTCTTTCTCCAGAAAACTTGCTCTAACTTGAGGGAGAGTGACACTCCTCCCCCAAGAGGGAAGATTTAGCGGCTTCATCAGACGGAGCATAAATCTGGTAGTGGAGGCGCGAAGCAGACAGATCTTTATAGAGCTGGGCTGTATCGCTCCTCTACAGCAATAACTTTACGTTTTGCAGGAGAAAGAGCAGTGATTTCATCATTGTTACTAGCAGTTCAATCTACCGACCCCAATACTGGCGTGGGATTGCCCTGGAGTGGAACGGCAATCATCATTGGCGCTTGCATATTATCTCTTCTGATTATTCCCCGCATAGTTCGCTATCCCCACGTCGGTCAAAAAATGCCCCTTCCTTTCCCAGCCATTTTCAACAATCCTAGTGTTGGTTCATTCCTCGCAGCAATGAGTACGGGTCATATCCTTGGTATTGGGGCTATTTTGGGCTTGACCAATCTTGGTGTTATTTAGATTTGCATAACTTTGAATAGCTTATCAAAGGTGGTAGGTCTTTTTACCTTTTGGATAAATCCAAAAGAGCAAGACTTACTGCCTTTGTTTTTATTTATTAAAATACTTAATCCCTGTCCTATTTGAGATTTGCTGGCTAGCGGTAATTGTCTATTCTAGAAATAGAGCATCACAAAAGCGCAATTGCCGATTTTTCCAATCGCTGTCTGGACTTGTTGGTGCAACCAAATTATATATGCATAAAAAATAACACGTAGTATGTGTTGTCAAGTAGCTGTAAACATCTTGATTTTAGGAAAATGTAATGCAAACAAATTGGAAAATCGGGTCTTTATTCGGAATTCCGCTGTTCTTAGACCCTTTATGGTTTGTGATTTTAGGGCTGGCAACCCTTAACTTTGGAGTAGCCTACCAAACATGGGGTGTTGTCCTTGCTTGGAGTTCTGGAGTTGTGATGGCACTACTGCTCTTTGGTTCGGTCTTGCTCCATGAATTGGGTCATAGCTTAGTGGCGCGATCGCAGGGCATAAAGGTCAATTCAATCACCCTGTTTCTGTTTGGTGGGATTGCTTCTATTGAAGAAGAATCTAAAACTCCAGGAAAAGCATTTCAGGTCGCAATTGCAGGACCTGTAGTTAGTGTTGTCTTGTTTTTGCTCTTAAGATTGTTGGTGAATGCTTTGCCCGCGAATAGCCCAGCCAGTATTATGGTAGGAGATTTATCGAGAATTAACTTAGTTTTGGCACTCTTCAACCTGATTCCCGGTTTGCCTTTAGATGGCGGACAAGTTTTGAAAGCAGCACTGTGGAAGGCAACGGGTAACCGCTTTCAAGCTGTCAAACTAGCAGCAAGGGCAGGGCAAATTTTAGGTTACGGTGCGATCGCCCTTGGCATGGCAGTCGATTACTTTACAGGTGAGTTAGTCACTGGTTTGTGGATAGCATTATTAGGTTGGTTTGGAATCCGCAACGCCAGCAGTTACGATCGCGTAACCGTTTTACAAGAAACCTTACTGAGTTTAGTCGCTGCCAATGCCATGACACGAGACTTTCGCGTCGTGGATGCAAACCAAACTTTACGCTCCTTTGCTGATTTTTACTTGTTAGAAAGCACTTCGTTAGAAGTTTATTATGCTGAATCTGATGGACGTTACCGGGGTATGGTTTCTATAGAGGATTTGCGTCTAGTGGAAAGAAGTCAATGGGAAACCCTAACTGTCCAAAGCATAGTGCATCCTCTTACAGAAATTAAGAGCGTAGCTGAGACAACTCCTCTAGTTGATGTCATTAGTAAACTGGAAAGCGAACAGTTACCGCGCATTACTGTACTTTCTCCAGCTGGTGCTGTGGCTGGTGTTATTGACCGAGGAGACATTGTCAGGACTTTAGCACAAAAGCTGAATTTGCGGATAACAGAAGCTGAGATTAAGCGAATCAAAGAAGAAGGCAGTTTTCCACCTGGTTTACAATTGGGCGTCATTGCCAAATCAACCCAATAGTAGGACAAAATTCATGAAAATAGGGTGCGTGGGCAAAGTATAGCGCACCTTATTTTATGTCTGATGTTTTGAGAATCTGCTAAAAAATGGTAAGTTTACTTGTAAGATTGGGATTAAACGTGACAATCAGCCGACTTAGTCAACAAATACAGTTCATTATTGAGATTGACCGACTCAAGCAGGTTCTTCGCCAAACTTTGCTCACCGATAGTTCGCGTCGGGAAAACAGTGCAGAACACTCCTGGCATATAGCGATAATGGCAATTGTCTTAGCCGAATATGCCCCCGAGGGAGTTGACTTATCCCGTGCTATCAAAATGCTGCTGATTCACGATCTAGTAGAAATTGACGCAGGTGACACTTTCTGTTATGACCTGCAGGGTAACGAAAATAAACAAGCGCGAGAAGCTCAAGCGGCGTTGCGTCTGTTTGGACTTTTGCCACCAGATCGGGCAAATGAGTTGCGCTCGCTTTGGTCCGAGTTTGAAACACAGGAATCACCAACTGCAAAGTTCGCAGCAGCTCTAGATCGCATACAGCCGATACTGCACAATCAGCAAACTCAAGGGGGTACTTGGCGCATTCATGGTGTGACACGAAGTAAGGTTATGAAACGCATAGCACCTGTAGAGACAGGAGCACCGGAATTGTGGTCATTTATTCAACAACTGATAGAAGACTGTGTAGCAGCAGGTTATTTGAAAGTTTAACGAAGAATAGCTTCCCACTCGCATTGAGACAAAGGCTGCACCTCTAACTGCATTTTAAAACAATCACTAGCAGCGTCAATTAATGCGGCAATAATCGTTTCAAGATTATGGGGAAGTGGCACGGGAGTGAAAGTTTCTTCCCCAAAAACTCGCTCGCACAACTCAGCATCTGGTTGTAGAGGGATGGAACCTTGTTGCAAAATTGCCCCTCCCCGTCGAAGTTGGGCGCTACCGATGAATTTTGTCCCGTCTGGCAAAACGAGATCGGCACCAGTCGCCGTACCAAAACAGCTGGGATTGTGGATGTAACCTCGCCCAGCTATACCATAGTGCAATTCTATGCCAAGCGATCGCCACCCTTGAATCAGAAACTCGCAAATTTTTTCGTATACTTGGACTCGATTCCCAGCTAGCCCAGATGTCACCACAGCATAAGTTAAATCACCTTGATGCAGCACCGCCCGCCCCCCTGTAGGACGCCGCACCAAATCCACTTTCTGTCCTTGCCAAACAAGATGCTGCCATTGTTCGGGATATTTGTGTTGATGGTATCCCAAGGAAATAGCAGGTGGCGACCAAGTATAAAACCGCAATGTGGGGGGATGTGTTCCCGAAAGGTGCTCTTCTAGCAGCCATCGGTCAATCGCCATCTGCCTGTCACCAGGGGCTTCTAGTAACGGAATAAGTCGCCACATTGAAATCAAGCTACACCAAACTCCGATTGTAACGTTTCGTCGTTGTTATCAGCGATGGTAGCGACAACAGTAATCAAGCGAGACACTTCCCCAGGTGATAAATCCGCTAGGGTACGTGTTCCCATGACAACCACTTGGTTTTCAATTATGGCGAAATGGGCTTCAAAGGTACTGGATGCATTCATGGACAGGAGTTGTCGCATTAACTTGGGTTCATCTTTGGCTGGTAATTTTAGCACCGCAGACCAAACCGTTATGGTGTCTTCATCCGTTGTCCCAGTCAGTTGAACAAAGACTTCTACAGTACCGTACTTGAACTTCCAACGGTAACCTCCTTCTTGAGGGTGGCTTACCATTGCGCTGTCATCTTGTTCTAAGGTATCGATGACGTTTTCAACGATCTCTATATAATTGATGCTTGTGGTTTCCTCGATAAACTCATTGATAAGTTCCACGTCTGATACGGGTTGGGTTGCAACCGTTTCTTGCTCTGATTGGTAACTTGTCATACAGATTTTTTACTCAACGCCATGATTATTACATCTAGAGATACTTTATAACTTGTCAGCCAAATTATGTTTAGCTCCTCAAGTAGTAAGCTGACCAAATTCGTACACAGTTAATGGTAAAGAGTTATTAGTGCATGGATATGCGCTACATTCGTATTCAGTGGTTCGGTTTGCTCCGTTATTTGGCTACTCAGCATCACAAAGTTCGGGATATCCTTGTATTTTTGTATGCAGCCTCTGGCAGGAATAATTTTCACCACCCATTTTTTAATGATTTATGGCTCCTGTTTCCCATGCTACCAAAACCTCTGATGTTCGACAGTTGGGTATTAACCCAAATCACTGGTACGTTGTTGCTCGTAGCAGCGAGGTGAAAACTCAGCCAGTGGGTGTAATGTTATGGAAACAGGCGATCGCACTCTACCGCGATCGCCAAGGGCAAATCCACGCCATCGAAGATAGATGTCCCCATCGGTTTGTAAAACTGAGCCACGGGCAAGTCATAGATGATGAGTTGGAATGTGCCTACCATGCTTGGCGCTTCAATCATAAGGGAGAATGTGTTGCAGTTCCCTATTTAGCGGATAATCAAAAACTCCCTACTTGCAAAATTCGCCATTATCCCGTGTTGGAACAAAGCGGTTTTATTTGGCTTTTTCCCGGAGATCTAGCGACATTGCACGCAACGTCTCTAAAACCGATGAGTCTTCCTGAATGGGAACACTTGAATTACATTGCCACAGTTTCAGCCATTAACTGTAAGGCTCACTATTCATTTCTGATAGAGAACTTGATGGATATGTACCACGGGCATTTACATCAAGATTTCCAAGCTTGGGCAGATCCGGTTCTAGAAAATATTTATGAAGATAAGCATCGGGTTGATGCTCATTACAATGCTCAAAGTTATTACAAAATAGACAAGATTTGGTCGATTTCGCAGTTATTTTTTCCTGCTTTACGCCGCCTCCATCCCGAACCGTTAGATGTGAGTTATATTTATCCTCACTGGTCTTCTACATTAGGCAAAGATTTTCAAATTTACTGTTTATTATGTCCGGTCAATGAAACAGAAACAAAAGCATATTTGATTCATTTCACATCATTAAATGCCTTTTGGCGCTTGCACAAATTACCCATATGGTTTCGACGATTTGTGAAAAGTAGTTTATTTGGTGCAGCCCAAAGATTCTTAGATGGATTGGTAGAACAAGATGTTTTGATGATTGAGGAAGAACAGCAAGCATATTTGGAGAATCCTCAGAGGCGGAGTTATGAGTTAAACCGTGCCTTAGTAAGCGTGCAGAGGTTAATGAAGAGTCAGATTGAGGAAATAAATTAATATTCTGAAACGTGTCAATGGATTTCCAACAATTAAGTGACAGTTTCTCCGACTCAACCCAACCTACAATTCTTCGTCTTTGGTGATGCAATCCAAACATACATAATTATATAGACATAGCACAACAGATTTCATTAGGAAACACTGATGAACCGTGGAAAAATAGTTGCAATTATTACAGGAGCGATTTCTATATTACTGGCAATTGCTTACCTCATCCTTGTACAACTTCTGGACTTTCGGGGTGAAATGAAACCTGCTCCTATTAGTTTAGTGCCACAGCAAACAATCATGGCGACCTATATTCTCCCAGAGAACAGGTAGGTAAGCTTTGTTACTGTCACCCTAGGGTTGCAGCCCATCTTCTCGACCTCAACCCCCTAGTCCCCCTTGCCTACAAGGAAATGGGGGTTTCAAAATCCCTCTCTTCAGAGAACACGGGTTTGGAGAGAGGTTGGCAAGTAAACTTTATGGTTTGACAAATATTTCCCGACCGTACAGTGCTTGACAGCACATAACACGATTGTTGGATTTCGTAAAGATTTGTTAAAAAAATTAGTAAATTTAATATTTATCATTAGTCAAAGCTTATCGTAGTTTCTAAATCCATAGATAAAAATCAATAGTATTTATTTGTTAATTCTATATCGTCAACTATAAGGATTTCTTAGAAGATATATCGCTTAATTATTTACCCACGTTATTCCTTTTTTAATCGATAAAGGCTAATCTATGTTTAATGGGATCATTATTAAATAAAACTTAAGTAGCTCTAAGTTTCATATCTGCAATTACCTAAAAGGTAACGGTTGTATGTTGGTAACCGGGCTCGATTTTGCTAATTATGTAGAGGTGAGTGAATGGCTCAATTCCTGCTTGAAACGGTTTGGTTAGTTCCTTGCTACGCCTTAATTGGCGGGCTTTTAGCTTTACCTTGGTCACCAGGGATCGTTCGGAAGACAGGTCCAAGACCGGCTGGTTATGTAAATTTAATCATGACTTTTCTTGCTTTTGTTCATTCTGCATTAGCATTAACAGCCACTTGGAATCAACTGCCACAAGGGATGTCTATTCCTTGGTTGAATACAGCTGGTTTGACTCTATCGATAGATATAGAAATCTCTTCAATCAGTGTTGGAGCAATGGCTGTTGTTGCTGGCTTAAATTTGCTAGCACAGATTTATGCTATTGGCTACATGGAAATGGATTGGGGTTGGGCACGTTTTTATTCTTTACTGGGATTATTTGAAGCTGGGTTATGTGCTCTTGCCTTGTGTAACTCCTTATTCTTTAGTTATGTCATCTTGGAAATTCTAACATTAGGCACTTACCTACTAGTCGGGCTGTGGTTTAGTCAGCCATTAGTGGTAACGGGTGCCCGAGATGCTTTTTTAACCAAACGGGTAGGAGATTTATTTCTGTTAGCTTGGTGGCACATGGAAGCGGGGAAAGACGCAAATCGGTTTGCTGATATGTTGGTGGAAACCGCCAGGACAATTAATCCCGACTTAACCATCATAGATGGCATTATTGGTCATGAAGGCAATGGTCCTAGTGGAGGAGAACCCCGTCCATTGGGAGTTTTAGGGGCGTCATCAGATATTTTTGCTTTGGATAGAGCAATGGTGGAAATCTTAAACGTGCAACCAGAACAAGTACCAACCATTGCTGCATCCATGCGGTTGGGGCTAGTTGGTGAACTTGATGCCATTTACTTTCCCAATCTGCATCCCAACCTGCTTAAGATAGACGACTGGCGTTTACCGGACAAGTTCTTACCCATTGACTTTGGTATGCCTCGCGTTATCAAGTCTACGTTTAAACATCTTTACATTAGATTTATCAAAGAACCCATCAACGCTTATGCCAAACGCTAGTACAGAAAAGCTGAAGTGTGAAGGATAAAGGATGAAAATAAAAAGCTTACACTATAAGCTTTGGAGCGATTTACAATCGTCGCCTTATTTACGCCGAATTGTACTAGTTAAGGATTTAAGCCGTGCAGTCAAGGAGACGATCGACAATAAGTGCAAACTCTGTTACAACAATTCCAAAATTGGCAGAGTAAGCTGAAAGTACCCTCCGATTGCTTAACCAGACCGCCCTAATTTAGTGGCGGTTTTTTTCCATATAGTTTCCCATGTTGGCGTTCCCATATAAAGAAATATGGAAACCGATTTAATATCCACAAAATGCAGATTGCGTCCAAAATTTTTTCTCATTAGCGCTTCCGACGTTTTGGAGGCATTCTTTCCTGAATTGTTGCACTCTTCTTTATTTGTATCCTCCTCCTGAGCTAAGCCCCCCTGAATCGATCGCTCTAAAAGCAGATTTTCTCAGACAACCTCAATAGGTAGCATGAGTGTAATCACTGATAAATACTTCTTAACAGAGCTACTTTCTCTGTATGTATTGGTATGTATTTCTTGTTAACAAACTTATCGCATCAGCACTTCCAATCAAGTATAAATAATTTCAAGTATTTCTATTGGATAAAATCTACATATCAATAGAAACTTAGAAAGTTGTACGTGTATATAGAGCTAAAAAACAACAAGTCATAGATGAAAACCTCTTGAAATATAAGTTTTCGGTATTTCAATATCGTCTGGTCTTACCTGGATAAGACCCCAAAATTCATGTATAAGATAAACAAATGTAAATTTTAATGCAATAAGATTTGGCATGCGTAAAGCAAACATTACAATGGGAGAACACAGTATTTTAAGATTACAGTCAAGAGGTTAAAAATAAAATGTTGATTTCTCAGCTTGTGTCAAGTATTTTTTGTATCAAAAAATCGTGCGAGGTCAATTTTTAAAATGATTGATATTCCTTATTAATACAGCAATTGATGTAAAAAAATAGCTAAAATAGCAGTATATCTCTCTAGAAAAGAGGGAAACTACAAGTGGTGTATCTAGCTTCGATTTTTTATGAATTCAAATTCTCAATCTGTCAATACAACCGACACATACTCCCATCGATTGGCAGATATTGTAGGAACTTTAATTGGGTTACTAACCCTGACGTTACCCCTTTTTATCATCGCTCACTATTCTTCAAACGATGCTGATGCAGTACGGCAAACCGTTACGTACCATGTGAAAAGCCAGTAAAGATAAAAAATTGGAAGATATGATTTAACGCTTGAAAGTGTTAAAAACAGAATTTAATCAACTGCAGCGCTAAATAAAGAGTACATATCCCAAACAGCCTATTAATAGGTTAGTAGATAGTCATGAGGATGTGTATGTCACCAGACATCCGTTGGCTTCGCCATTTAGTACTGCCAGGGGTGTCTCCGTAGCTTTTTTTCTGCTAAAAGTATTTGGGCAGAATAATTGTTCCCCTATTGTTACCTACTAGGGATAGAATTCTACACTGGGAGTGACTCGTGTCTTTCCCGCAGTTTACAGTTAGCAAACGGAGTGTTGTTGTGGACTTATCCCGTATTCCTGCACAGCCCAAACCAGGTCTGCTCAATGTTTTGATTGAAATTCCAGGGGGAAGTAAAAACAAATACGAGTATGATAAAGACCTGGAGGCTTTTGCTTTAGACAGAGTTCTCTATTCGTCGGTAAGGTACCCCTATGACTATGGCTTTGTACCCAACACTCTAGCTGACGATGGCGACCCCCTAGATGGCATGGTTATTATGGATGAGCCAACCTTCCCAGGATGTATTATCGCAGCAAGACCAATAGGTATGTTAGAGATGATTGATGGTGGAGATCGCGATGAAAAAATTCTTTGTGTTCCCGACAAAGACCCTCGCTACGTTCATGTCAAATCCCTAAAAGACTTTGCACCGCACCGACTTGATGAAATTCAAGAGTTTTTCCGCACTTACAAAAATTTGGAGAAGAAGGTGACGGAAATTCTTGGATGGCGGGATGTTGATTCGGTAATGCCTTTGGTAGAAAAGTGCGTTAAAGCAGGTAGTAAGTAAAAAGGTCGAAGTTCAAACTCTGACACTCAGCAGCCGTCAGCTTTTCAGCTTTGAACTGGATAGCTGAAGGCTAATAATGATAATAATTAATGAATAAGCGATGGGTGATTTATAGTTTAAACTGATAACTGGTAACCGAATCGCTGGTAAAAAAGTCACGATGCAGCGCACTTTACTTTTGGCAAAAATTCACAATTGCACTCTCACAGCAGCCAACATCAATTATGTGGGCAGTATTAGTATCGACCAACTTTTAATGGATAAGGCTGGTATCTTACCTTACGAGGAGGTGCAGGTAGTGAACGTAACCAATGGAGAGCGCTTTACTACTTATGCAATCTCAGCTCCAGCCAATTCAGGAGCAGTTGAGCTTAATGGAGCGGCAGCACGTCTAGGCATTAGGGGCGATCGCTTGATTATAATGACTTACGGGCAGTTAAGTTTGGAAGAGTTAAAAACTCACTCTCCCACCGTAGTCCTTGTGGACGAAAAAAATCGACTAACGGAAGTGCGGCGTTACGATGACTTGCTCAGTAAGACTTAATATTGACCAAACATGCCAAACTTTGAACAGTCGTCTCCCCAAAACTACGTAGATAAAGAGCACCCAACTGAAGTTCAAACTCAGGAGTCAGAATTTTTGGTAAAATTCTGGGGCGTGCGGGGATTGGTTCCCAGCCCAGGTACGAACACGAGTCGATATGGTGGCAATACTGCCTGTGTAGAGATGCAAGTTGCCAAGAAACGCTTGATTTTTGATGGAGGAACTGGCTTACGGTTATTGGGGAGGAGTTTGCTGCAACAGCAACAGAGTATAGAAGCCCATTTATTCTTCACCAACTCCCAATCAAATCGCATCCAAGGGTTTCCCTTTTTTGCCCCTGCATTTCTGACAGAAAATAGTTTCCACATTTATGGAACTGCAGCGTTGAATGGAGCCTCAATCAAACAATGTCTGTACGACCAAATGCTCCAACCCCACTTTCCTTACCCATTACAGGTTATGCAATCAAAATTGCATTTCTACAATTTTGCTCCAGGTAAGGTGTTTAAAGTAGACGATATTACCATTACAACAGCATTAATCAATCGCCATCAAAAATCTGTTGGCTACCGGGTTGCTTGGAAGGACTATAGTGTTGCTTACATCACAGATTTGCATCCAAGCCCAAATGAAGCAGATAAAGAACACATAGTACAGATCACCAAAGGTATAGATTTGTTAATCGCCAATGCAACCTATACGCCTCCCTCTATACGAAAACACGACCAAACACAAACCTATTGGGAGACGGCTGTTGATTTAGCTCAAAATATTGGGGCAAAATGGCTAATCATTTCTCACCATCACCCTGATGACTGTGATGATTTTCTTGATGGAGTTCAAACTCAAGTGAAATCAATTTTTCCAAAAGCATTATTAGCTCGTGAAGGGCTGATTTTACTAGTGGATTAAATGAGATAAGGGTCAAGAGGAGACTCCCAGTCAAAACTGATAACTGAGAACAGATAATTGAGAACTGTTAACTGTTTGAGAGAGTTCTTGCAGTTTTTGAGCGGCTGCACCACTTGTTAATAGGTTTTCTGCTTGGGCGATACCCTCTCCCATACCCGAACAAACTCCACAACGCCACAGATAAAACCCTCCATTCCACAAAGCTGTTGCCATAAGTTCAGAAGCTTTTCCATCTAATACCCCCTGCATATCAACAACGAGTTCTTCTAAAGAATTAAGAGGTACGTTCTTCATCATAAAGCCGTAATCGCGAGCAACCAAATGCAACCGTTCTATGGGTGCTACTTCTGGTTCATCGGGTGTTGCAGCACTTCCCAATCCGATAATAGCTGTGCGATCGCGTGGTAGATCGCAACTCCCCTCCAAACCCTTGACAGTTGTAAACTGACTCACTCCTTGTAACGCCAAAGCAGTTTGGAAGAAGCCTTCTGTGGGCGGGTGAACAAAACCGGCGATAATATGAGCATCTCCTGCATAGGGACACCAAATGAGTTCCATTGTCGCCAAGGGCGGGCGCTTACCTAACTGGTCGCGATATTCCCACAGACTTTGAGTTAAAGGAAAATGTTGAGGAGTGTAAACAAAGCCTATTCCAGTTTTCTCAAACACTTGCTGGGTTTTTTCTAATGGCAGCCCAGTCCAATCAACTCCTAACCCCTGCCAAATATCTATTAATGGTAAACCGTACTTGGTCGGCTTGCGATCGCCGCCATGCATAACCACTGGTTGTCCTGCTGCTGCTAGTAGCAAAGCCGTGATTGGGCTAATAGGAGCAGTGCGGCTTCTGCCATCATAGGGTATGCCCAAAACTATGACAGGACGATTGCTGGTTATTGGTTGTAATTTTGGTCCCAATTCGTTGTAGGCATCCAACATACCTGCTAACTCTTCCCCTGAAGGGCGTTTGATGCGGTGAGCAATGAGAAACGCCCCTATTTGGGCTGGAGTCGCTTCTCCTAGCAGCATCATTTTTGTCGCTATCGCTGCTTCAGCACGAGTTAAATTCTCGCCTGTATGGTTACCACTGCCTACCTTCTTCAAGAATTCTCTAAATACTGTGCTCATAGATTCTTTATGTCTTTTGTCCTTTGTCCTTTGTTATTGGTCTTTTGTCAATCACTAATGACCGATGACTCATGACTAATGACATTTAAGAAGCTGAACAAACCAAAGCATCTACCTTGGGTGGTATGTTGTCCTTTACCAATTGCCAAAAATATTTGATTGGGGGAATTTGCAGGCGATCTTGAGTCGTTACCATAACAACTCGACGAGTCAAACCCGAGTTGTCAGATACAGAACCATTACTGTTGCAGGCTAGGGAACGAACTGCAAGAGTAGGATCGTTCCGTGCTTCTACTAATGCCGAGTAAGGTAGCAAAGCCACGAGTTCGCCTTGACGCACCACTCCCCTAAAGGCATCCAGGGTATTGACCTCTAAAGCTGCTTGTAGCTGGGCTTCCAATCTCTCGAATCTATCTTGGACTAAACGTTGCATTCCATAACCGTCCTTAAAAACCACTTGCGGGTAACGAACGAGTTCTGACCAAGGAATGTGTTCGTGTTTTGCCAGTGGATGATTGTTTCCTATCAAAACTTCTATAGGTTCATCATAAAGCACTTCTACAACCATTTCTTTTCCTGCGGTTAAGAAGCGATTATTCATGACAATTGCCAAATCTACCAATCCATCTTTAAGGACTTTTAATGCGCGGTCGCTACCTAGGGATGTTACCCGCAATTGTACTTCTGGATAATTATGGCAGAACTGTTGCAAAACTGGTGGCAGATAATAGGCACACAGTGAGTGAATTGCCGCAATACAAAGTTCTGGCTGCTTTCCTGCCAGTAAATCAGAAATTTCTTGCGTTGCACTCTGCCACTCTTGACAAATTTTCCGGGCACGGGGTAGCAAGCGTTCCCCTGCTAGTGTCAGTTTTGCTTGACTCGTTCTATGAAACAGTTCCAATCCCACATCCTCTTCCAGCGCCTGAATTTGGCGACTGATAGTCGATTGGGTTACACCACATTTTCGTGCTGCTGCTTGGAAACTGCCAGTTTCTGCGATCGCCAGAAAGGCTTGCAACTGCTCTAGTCGCATCTTAATGTAGCCTGAATTACACTTATGGCTCTCATTAAATTAACGTATTTTCATGCACAAATTGGTACAGTGTGTTACAGGAATTCTTCACTGAGAGATTTTTTTACTTCTTTTCTAGGGACAAATTTTTCAGTGCCGCAGTTGCGTGTAGTCTGACTTGTACGTCTTCATCTGCCAATAAGTCGTTTAATGCGTTTATGGCTTGCATTTTCCCCAACTGACCTAGAGATAGGGCGATCGCACTTTTGATGCTAGAAATCTCAAGGGCAGGGTGGTTTTGTTGTAAGATTTCTAATAAAACCGTCGTTGCTTTATCTTTAAGAGTCAAATCGCTGACCCGTCCCAAAACAGTCACAATCTCCTGCCATAAACTTGTCAATTGCAGGGTGTAAAAGGCTTGCTGGAGATACTCAATACCAGAGAGTGTCTCTACCCAACTTAAAGCACGAATAGCTTCCAATTGTAATCGAATTGGTGTATGAGGTGATATTAGTACCTGAAATAAGTGCTGTGCCGCCGTGTCACCACCCATTCTAGAAAGAGCGATCGCCGCCGCACAACAAACATCTAAGTTAAAGTCATAAAGCCTTGGTTGTAATTTCGCCACCAAATCCAATTCCGAACACAAGTCTTGACGAAAGCCCAGACCCAACACAGCTTCTCTTCTAACAGCTGCGGCGACATCATCCAACGCATTTAAAAGCACGGGTGGAATACGGGGATCGTGAAAGCTGCTGAGTGCTTCAAGCGCCACAACGCGGACAGCAACTTGTGAATCTTGCACTACACCCAACAAAGGTGTAATGATTTCCTGCTGCCGGATGTAAGAAAGAGCTTGGACTGCGACTAGACGTGTCTCATCCTCTGCCAAAAGTTCTATCAACGGGGCGGTAGCACCCATTTGTCCTAATGCAGTTGCGGCGATGGTTTTGAGGTCTTCGCTTTCGCCACTTTTCAATAATTCCACTAATGGAGCGATCCCATCTGAATTTTTCAACTCTCCCAAAATCCGTGCTGCATACCAGCGCACTTCTTCCTCTGCGTCTTCATCTTGCAAAATTTCGACAAGTGGGGGAATGGCAAGATCTCCTAAACGGGAAAATAATTTAACAATTTCCCAACGCTGCTGAAAATCCCCACTTTCTAAAACCGAGAGTGCTAACTCCAGCAAATCTTCCCGATCTTCCTCTATTTCTGAAACTTTTGAGTTTTCTGTCATGTCAATTTTTGCTGACTGTCCCGTGGCTGTCGCCTTTAAACCCTGTAACTAGATTAAGCTTTATAAATTGCTTATTAGACGAGCTTGATGCAAAAAAAGCATCTATTTTATACGCTTTTTGCAAACTTATTTGATTTTAGTAGCACACTATACGATTTTCATCATTTCTCAAGTTTAATTTATAAACTGTTACGTAGTTCGCAGACTGCCTTTAGACAACATTAAGACAGATTGACTTTAACAAAAATGTAAAGGCAAACCAAGACTCTTTGTTCAATTTTCCATCTGTACCTCATAACTTTCAAGTTGTGGGGTAGCAAACAGTGTTGAGATATACACGAGGGGCACAGTAGGCACAGATATCAGATTGGGAACCTGTATTGAAGGTATTCCCAGCAAAGATGAGCTACCTGTATGGACAAAATTTCATCAAGCATTGAGCAGTAAAGCTGAACTCATTAGTTAATCGTTACTACAACAACTAACCACTCACCACTCACCACTAACAGCCAATAATTTAACAACAAACAAATGAAAAACTTTTCTAGAAGACAATTTATCGTTACCGCAGGTGCTACAGCAGTTGGTTCTATCTTGGCTCACGGTTGTTCATCTGATAAACCAAGTGCAGATAACTCCTCTAAGACTGGTAATACAGCAAACACAGCTGCCAATGTTGCAGTAGCAGCTGATGCTCCAAAAGTAGAAACAACAAAAGCAAAATTGGGATTTATTCCCCTCACCGATGCTGCACCCTTAATAATTGCTAAAGAAAAGGGCTTTTTTGCCAAGTACGGCATGACAAATGTTGAAGTTGTCAAGCAAAAATCATGGCCTGTAACCCGTGACAATTTGAAAATTGGTTCATCTGGTGATGGTATTGATGGAGCACACATCCTCAGCCCAATGCCCTATTTGCTCACCATCAATGACAAAGTGCCCATGTACGTCTTGGCACGCCTGAATGTCAACGGTCAAGCTATTTCTGTTGCCAATGAATTAAAGGATTTCAAAGTGGGCTTAGAGAGTAAAGCACTCAAGCAAGCCGTTGATAAAGCCAAATCAGAGCAAAAATCTATGAAAGTGGCTATGACCTTCCCCGGCGGTACTCATGACTTGTGGATGCGTTATTGGTTGGCAGCTGGAGGGATCGAGCCCAATCAGGATGTGGTGCTCGAACCAGTACCACCACCACAAATGGTGGCGAACATGAAAGTCGGAACCATAAACGCTTTTTGTGTTGGAGAACCTTGGAACGCTCAGTTGGTAAGTCAAAACTTGGGTTACACAGCCCTAGTTACAGGCGAATTGTGGAAAGATCATCCAGAAAAAGCCTTTGCTATGAGAAAAGACTGGGTTGATAAGAATCCCAATGCTGCACAGGCGCTATTGATGGCGATTATGGAAGCCCAACAGTGGTGCGATAAACCATGAAATTTAAGGAGATCAACCCGAAGATTAAATAAGTTGCGGTTATATGCAGCAAGCAAGGATAAAACAATCACTTCCATAGTTGAAGATTGGATTGACCGTCTCCCTAACGCAGAACTTGGCAATCAAGCCACTGTCCCCACTCCCACGTTAGCCGACGGTCAACATAGGTGAGCAGCGCGTTGGGCGGGTTCCCCGACTTGAAGCGACTGCTCACCCGTAGGGTCGGGGGACGTGCCTTGATTGCCCGGTCATTCATCCCACACTGCCTTCGGTCAGATGTGGGGCAACTGAGCCGATTAAGCTAAAGTATAGGTTCCCAACTAAGTTTGATATCTATAAAAAGCTGGGTTATTAGTTTTTTTTATTATAGCTAACCCAGGCATAAAATTTATCAACGTGCGGGATACAGTTTGGGAATAATTTCGTCTTTTTCTCCAGATACCCAGCGAGCAAAACGTTGCGCTAAGGGTGGCACGATCGCGAGTGGATTGCTAAATCCAGAAAAAACGTGAATATTTTCGTGTCCGGGAATGGAACCGATTAAGGGAAGTGCATCACGACTAAATGACACCAAACAGCGGTGCAAAGTTCCTGGTAGACTACCCAAAGTTGGTAGCACCCTTTCAATTTCTGCTCTCAGAGATGCTTCACTTTGTGCTGTATCAATGTAGGCATAAGGATCGGTTAACACACGACTAATTTGACCAAAGCGGAAACTGCCGTCTTGGAATTGAATCCCGCCAGGATCTAGAATGGGAGGGGCGGGTTCAAGACCGGGTTGTTGCCAAACCTCATCGTTTTTGGAAGATTCAGCTTCCAATACAAAGCGTTTGAGATTTGCTGGCATCACTAAGGTACGCAGTCGTATATGATTCACAGGTGGAGTCTCTATTGTTTCTGCATGGGTAAAGTACAGCTTGATGGGAATGTTGGATGACTGAAGTAATTGTCGGCTGAACCCACCAGCACAGACAACCGTGTTAGCACTGTAGTACGTTTCTGTAGTGGTGCGTACTTCCTGAATTCTCTCTTTTTTTTCTGATAGAGAAAAATCTTTCACTAGGGTAATCTTCATTTCACCCCCAGCACGCAAAAATGCTGTAATATAGGCTAGGGCTGTTTTTTCTGGGTTGATATGACCGTGTTTGACAGTTAAAGCACCTGCGATCGCTTCCGGATTTAACAAAGGTTCTAATTCACAAGCTTCTTTAACGCTAAGTAAACTTGGGGGAATGGCAAAGCGAGTGTAGGAGGCTGCAACCCCCTCTGGATTGACATCAGCAGGAATAGTCAAAAGTAAATCCAACTCTCGAAATTCAGTGTCAAAATCTAATTCTGCGGATAGTAGGCGATGGCGTGTAATTCCTTCATGACAGAGCTGGCTGGTCAGTGGAGTTGTACCAGCCCAAAAGGCTAAACCACCATAACTATATCTGGTTGCATTTTGTGGAGTGGTGTTTTGTTCTAGTAAAAGCACCGCATAACCCTTCTTAACAAGTTCATAAGCAAGTGCAGCACCCGTAATACCTGCGCCAACTACAATCCAGTCGTAGGTTTTCATCAATCGATTTTTTTGCTTTGATTAAGTAAAATCACACAAATAAAGTTAACTTATGAAGACCGTCCTTAGTACGAGTGTCATTTGTTATTGGTAAGGATTGTGAATTTATATTCTTAAGCGGCTCAAGGGCTTTCAATTTGTGGTTTCTCATTAAAAACGATCCAATGTAAGTTGAGGGTTTTAAAAATTTCTACTAAATTATTAAAGACGACAGGCTTAACCATGTAAGCATTGACACCAAGGTCATAGATGTGGTTTATGTCAATATGGTCTTTAGAAGAGGTAAGAACTACCACTGGCAAGCGCTTAAGTCTTGACTGCTGCCGCAACCACATGAGAACCTCAAATCCAGACCTGCGGGGAAGCTTCAAATCAAGTAGAATCAAGACAGGTAGGGGGTAGCGATCGCGATCGCTGTAAGGCTCTTGTCCGGATAAATATGATACGGCTGCATCACCATCATTCACGACTTGCAGGGGGTTAGTAATATTAGCCTTATTAAGTGCTCTTTGTATCAGGAAAATATCTCTAGGATTATCCTCTACAAGTAAAATTGTTTCTTGCTCTGCGCTCATTCTATAGCTAGGGGTAATTCTATCCAAAATTGGCTTCCCTGTCCTTGCTGCGATTCTAAACCAACTTGTCCGCCCATACGCTCAACCCCTTTTCGCACAATAGATAAACCAATTCCCGTACCGGGATAAATATCATCGCCATGCAAGCGCTCAAAAACGTTGAAAATTCGATTTTGATATTTTGGCGCAATACCAATGCCGTTGTCTTCCACCCACAGGCGAACCATGCTGTTGTGTTTTTCAGCCCATATTCGGACTTGGGGTTGGACTCCTGGTGTCACAAACTTAGTAGCGTTAGATAGTAAGTTAGTAAGCACTTGAATTAAGACTGTGCGGTTGCCAATAACTTCAGGTAAAGGTTGCTCAAGCCACACCTTTGCCTGTCGCTGTTTTAATTCTGGTTCTAGCTGTCGGAGAATTTCTGGCATCAGCAAGGATAAGTCAATAGGTTGTAGTGGTATTTCAGCGCGGCTGAGGCGACTGTATGCGAGCAAGTCTTGAATCAACCGATCCGCTTGTTCTGTACTTGTAATAATACGCTGTAAATAGTTGTGTTGGCGTTCCACACTCAGGGTAGATTCCTGAGCCTGAGTTTCTAACAAGATAGAACTAAATGCTTGGATGGCACGTAATGGTGCGCGTAAATCGTGGGAAATTGAGTAGGCGAATTCTTCCAAATCTTGATTTGCTGCCTCTAATTGAGCAGTGCGTAGTCTGACTCGCTCCTCTAAGCTGTGGTTCAGTTGCTGAATTTCAATTTCAAACTGTTTGCGATCGCTAATATCTTCAATTAAACCATCCAGTACCTCCTGTCCCTCAATCGTATTTATGGTTACACTTAATGCCACCCAAATCAAGGTGCCATCAGTTCGGCGTAACTGTATCTCCCACTCTTGTGGAGGGGGTGATTCCTCGGTCAAATCTAAGCGGTACTGACGGATATTTAATAAATTCATTGACTTAACTTGTGCCAATGAATCCGCACCTAATAGTTTGAGAAAAGCTGGATTGCTTTCTATTAAATTGCCATTGATATCACATCGAAAAACCCCTACTCTCAACTGATTGAGCAACCGTTGCAGGCGAATTTCAAGTAGGCCTGCTTGTCGTCGGTTTTCGGCTCGTTCTAAAGCAATTCGGACAGATACAGGTACGCGAATGTAGCGATTTGGTAGCTTGAGAATGTAATCGTCTAATCCATTTTTCATTGCCTCAACAGCAATTTCTTCATTCCCTGTATTGGTAAACATTATGACCGGGCAGTTTGGATAGTGCTGTTTGGTAGTTTGTAAAACTTGCAGCCCGTCACTCCAGCCTAGTTGATAGTCAGTAATCACCAAATCAAACTGCCCTGCTTCTATTGCACTGGCAAAGCCCGTTGCTTCGAGAATTTCTTGTACCTGAAGTTGGGGGAATTCTCGTTGCAGTTGTCGAAGAACTAAAGCGCGATCGCCGGGATTATCATCAATTAGTAGAATGCGGATTGCTTGACTCATGGGTTCCGTTGGAAATGAGAACGGCTTTTGGCAAAGCAATAAAGAAACGACTACCAGCCCCAAGCTGTGATTCCACACCAACTTGACCGCCCATGCGCTCTATCCCTTTGCGAACAATAGCTAAGCCAATACCCGTGCCGGGATAAATTTCAACGCCGTGCAGCCGTTCAAACACGCGAAAAACCCGCTCCTGATATTCAGGTGCTATGCCGATACCGTTATCCACCACCGATAATTCTATCCAATTTTCTTGCTCTCGAGCATAAATCTCTACTTTTGGCTGTATACCAGGCTGCACAAATTTCAGAGCATTACCAAGCAAATTTGTGACAACCTGGATAAGTGTAGAGCGGTGAGCCATGACTGATGGCAGAGAGCGAACGATGACCTCAGCTTGTTTTTCTGCAAGTTGTGTGCTAAGTTGCTTTCGTGCTTCAGTAACAACACCATTTAGGTCAACGGGCTGAAGTTGAATTTGACCGCGACTCAGACGACTGTATCCCAGTAAGTCATCAATGAGAGTGTCTAAATGAATCGCACCCTCAGTAATAAATTGGATGTATTGTTGCCCCATTGAGTCTATTTGGTCGCCGTAGTCTTCCTGCAACGCCTGAGCAAAGCCTTGCATCGTCCGAAGGGGTGCCCGTAAATCATGGGAAACTGAGTAAGTAAATGCTTCTAACTCTTGATTTGTTTCTTGCAACTCGTTGGTACGCTCAATGACACGCTCTTCTAACTCCAAGGCATACTGTTGCAGTCGGTCGCGTAGCAAAGATTGTTGGATGGCGATAGCTAATTGATCTGCGACTTCACGAATAACTTCCCGTGCTTCGACATCAAAAGCGTCGGTTTGAGTTGCGGTAAGGTTAAGTTCGCCAAATAGATTTTTTTGAATCACCATTGGAACGCAAAGGCAACTAATCATTCCCCACGATCGCAGTCTAGCTAAAATAGGAGGACAGGGCTCAGCAGTAGCCAAATTCTCTACATAACGAATGCTTTGGTGCAAAGTGTGCTCGGGTGCAAAGTCAGCCAGTGGCATTTGAGTGCCTTCAGGAGGTTGCAATTCTCCCGTGACACTTCTCCCTGCAAGGATTTGGCAGGTTCCTGTTTCCAAGTTAAAAAGAGCAACAAATGCTTGTTGGTAGGGCACTAATTGACTCATTTGAGTCAAGGCAGTGCGGATAAGGGATTCAATAGACTCTGCTGATAAAATTGCCCGGTCAATATTATGCAAAGCGGCGAGTCGTTGGGCAGAACGTTGAGAAGAAGCTGTTTGTTCTCGTGCGGTGACAAGAGCATTCTCGTAACTCTGAGACACCTTTAAAAGTTGTCTCCAAATAAAATAGGCAAGGAGACTGCCAATTGCCACTGATAAGATAACACTGGAGAGAATCACTCGTTGAGTGTTCCTTCTCACGACTTGGCTGCGGCGATCGCGGAGATACTCTTCAATAGCGATAAAATCAGCAAATTGGTTTCGTATCGCGTCCATGCTTTTTTTCCGCAATCTAAGTGCAGGTAGGGTTTCAGTCTCACCTCGTTGTTTGCGAGTGATGGCTTGGGAGATAGAGCGGTTCCATACTATTTTTTGCGCTCGGAGTTGCCTCAAGCGTTGGCTTTGTCCCGGATTATCTGAAACCAAACGACCCAATTCGTCAAAAGCACTGTTGATAACAGAATTAGCTTGCTGATACGGTTCCAAAAAGTCTGCTTCCCCTGAGATTTGGTAGCCACGTACTCCAGTTTCTAAATCCAGTAGCAGTTTCTGAGTCCGATTTGCCTGAGCAATAACGCGGTCTGTATGGTCAACCCACTGCATAGCTGAAAGCAAGCGGGTAATTTGCCAAATTGATATTCCTGACAATAATAGCAGTAGGGAAATTGGCAGGGCAATAGTGCTGATGAGTCTGCGCCTAAATAGCACTTGAGGAATTTGCAGCATTTCCCAATTCTAGTTATTTATTCTTGTATCATCGTGTCTATATAAAAAAGTATCCAACAATTTTTTGGGACGAGCAGGGATGCCCATCCCTAGCCTTCCCCAATATAAAGGGGGAGGGAACTGGATTTGCTTGTCAACGGTACAACCAAACGCGCAGTAGTGACAGCAACTGTTCAACATCTACAGGTTTGGTGATATAGTCCGATGCACCAGCGTCAATGCATTTTTCTCTATCGCCCTGCATTGCCTTAGCAGTTAGAGCCACAATTGGCAAAGATTTAAATCTCTCGTCTTGCCGAATCATGCGAGTTGTTTCGTAACCGTCCATTCCCGGCATCATCACATCCATCAAAACCACAGCGACATCCGGTGTGTTGTAAAGAAGGTCAACGCCCTCTCTACCGTTTTCAGCATATATCACCTGCATCTCATAGCGCTCCAACATACTCGTGAGAGCAAAGATGTTACGGACATCGTCATCTATAATGAGAACCTTTTTACCCACAAGGACAGGATCGGAGCTGTGTAATTGTTCCAGTATTTGTCGCTTGGGTGCAGGTAACTCTGCTTGAACTCGATGGAGGAACAAAGCAGTTTCATCTAGGAGACGTTCGGGAGAACGGACATCTTTAACAATAATCGTCTCTGCCAAGCGCCGGAGTTGAGTGTCTTCTGAGCGAGTCAGTTCTCTTGCGGTGTAGACAATAATTGGCAGTGCTTCGCCATTGGGTAGTTGCTTAATTCGTTCGATGAGGTCAAACCCGCTCATATCGGGTAATCCCAAATCCAGAACAACGCAATCAAAGTACCTATCGCGTACAGCTTGTAGTGCCTCGGCACCTGTTTTGACAGCAATGGTAGCAACATCCGTGTTGCCTATCAATTCCACAATGCTATGACGCTGAGTATCATCGTCTTCCACGACCAACAGACTCTTCACCGGGCGTTCAACAAACCCTTTAATCTTGCTGAATGCTTTATGCAATGCCTCACTACTCACGGGCTTTTGCAAGTAAGCAATTGCACCTAGTTGCAAGCCACGTTGCCGCCCGTCTTCCACGGTCATGATATGTACTGGGATATGGCGGGTTTTTGGGTCGTGCTTTAAGCGATCTAGGACTGTCCAACCATCCATTCCAGGTAAGCGAATATCCAAAATGACAGCTGTTGGTTGAAATTGTTGTGCGAGTCCCAAACCCGTGTTACCGTTATGGGCAACAATGCACTTAAAGCCCTGTTGCCGCGACATATCTAGAAGAATGCGGGCAAAGTTGGTATCGTCTTCCACAATAAGAAGTACGCGATCGCCGTTTTCAATGTTACCCCTGTCATCCATAAGAGGAGTCGAAATCCCAGGGAAGTTAGAGGAAGGGAGGTTTCCACCGTTACCGTCTTCAGAGAATGGGGAAGTAGGGCTGGGGGGAAGGGGGGGAGTGGGAGACGCGGAAACAAGCCACGGCATGGTGGAAGCAAATTCCGCATTCTGGCTGCTGCCATTCAGCCACTGGCTTGTGGGGGTGTCTCCAGTTGAAACAGGTGGCGTGTTAGTAACCGTTGGGGGTTCTTTGGTTGAAGTTACTGCCGTGGACTGGGAGTCAGGCGTGGGGGATAAAGGCGTTAAGACTGGCAAACTTTGTGGTTTGGTGACAGACAATGGTTCTGCATTCCTGCGTTCCCACGTCCCTATATCCCTTTCTTCTCTAATTTGGGGTAAGTAGAGTGTAAAGGTGCTACCCTCCCCAAGGCGACTGACAAGTTTAATTTCCCCACCCAACAAACGGGTAATTTCGCGGCTAATTGACAAACCCAACCCCGTACCACCATATTTGCGGCTGGTGGTACCATCTGCTTGTTGAAACGCCTCAAAAATGATTTTTTGCTTGTCGGGGGCAATGCCAATTCCCGTATCGCTGACAGCAAAAGCTATGACAGTTTGGGCGCGATTCAAAGTTTGATGATCCGGGCTCCATCCTTGTGTTGCCACAAACATCCGCAGGCGAACTTCTCCACGTTCTGTAAATTTAAAAGCGTTGGCTAGGAGATTTTTCAAGACCTGCTGCAAACGTTTTGCATCTGTATGAATGCTTCTGGGAAGTTCGGGTCCCATCTCCACCGTAAAATTCAGACCCTTGCCAATAGCAACTTGTCTAAAGGTTCGCTCAATGTGTTGGTGCAATTCTGTCACCAGCATCTGGTCAACGTCAATTGACATAGTTCCAGATTCAATTTTTGCCAGATCCAGAATGTCATTAATTAATGCCAACAGGTCGTTACCGGCAGAGAAAATGGTACGGCTGTATTCAACTTGTTTCTCAGTTAAATTGCCTCCAATATTATCCGCCATTAACTTAGCCAAAATTAACAAGCTATTGAGGGGCGTCCGCAATTCATGGGACATATTCGCCAAAAATTCAGACTTGTATTTTGATGAAAGGGCGAGTTGTTCTGCTTTCTCTTCCAAAGAACGTCTTGCATATTCAATTTCTTGATTTTTACGTTCGACTTCTTTATTTTGCAGGGCTAACAACTCTGCCTTTTCTTCCAGTTCGGCGTTGGTTTGTTGCAGTTCCTCTTGCTGTTTCTTCAACAGTTCTTCGGAAGCTTTGAGGGTGAGGGCTTGTTGTTCCAGACGCTTGTTGGTTTCCCTGAGTTCGTTTTGCTGTGCTTGCAACTCCTGTGCTAAAGACTGGGACTGTTTGAGCAATTCTTCAGTCCGCATACTAGCAGCAATGGTATTTAATACAATTGCAATACTTTCAGTCAGTTGGTCGAAGAATGTCAGGTGAATTTCGCTAAAGCGCCGGAATGAAGCGAGTTCAATGACTGCTGTGACCTGCCCCTCAAACAGAACGGGTAACACAACAACATTCAGTGGTGACGCTTCGCCCAAGCCAGAACCAATCTTAATATAGTCTTGGGGGACTTCTAAAAGCAGAATGCGTTCTTTTTCCAAAGCACATTGTCCCACCAAGCCTTCACCCAAGAAGAAGCGGTTGGCAAGATGTTTGCGTTCGCGGTAAGCATAGCTACTGAGGAGTTTGAGGAATGGATTGTCCTCTAAGTTTTCCATGATGTAGAAGACGCCGTGAGAAGCTCCCACCAATGGCGCTAACTCGGAAAGAATTAACTTGGATACCGTTTCTAGGTCGCGCTGACCTTGTAGCATCCTGGTAAACTTGGCTAGGTTTGTCTTCAACCAGTCTTGCTCGGTGTTCTTC